>JBFJNL010000022.1:0-22658 GCA_041618195.1 Thermoplasmatota archaeon
CCACCCTGTTGCTTTGGGTCGGCATCTTCCTTGCCCTCACGTCGTTGGCGTTTCCGTGGGGCATGAAACACGTCGACGAGAAATCGTCGCCGCCCGGCGGCGAGGACGCGTATTATCGCTTGACCGTCCTCGAGCTGCGGGCCAGCGAGGTCGACTCCAGGACCGGCCGGCTGGCGGCGTATTCGGAGGGCTATGGCGAGGACATCCCCGACCACAACCTGCCTGGGAGCCAGCTGCTCGAGGCGTTCGGGCCGTTTTTGGTCGTGGCGGTGGCGGGGCTCGTCGTCGCCGGGATGGGGCACGGCGTCCGGCCCGGACCCCGTCGTCGCCGCGTCGCCGCATGGCTGGTGGCGATCACGGCCTCAGGTTACTTCGCCGCCATCGTCGTGGCTCTGGCGGCCATGGCAATGCACGCCCAAGGCTGGCATGCCCAGGAGGTCGGCCCATTCATCCCATGGCTAGGCACCTGGCTTGGCATCCTGTCCCTGGTCGCATTGTACAAGGCTGTGTCTTTTTCGGACCTGCGACCCAACAGGCTCGCCGACGGGATGCCATCCTTGCCTGCGCCTGGCCAGGAAGGCGAAGAGCAGCCACGGCAAATTTGAAACCCTGCGGCCCCCCGTGGGACCCATGCGCATCCTCGGCGTCGTCATCGCCCTGCTCCTGCTGCCCGTCGCCGGCGCCCAGAGCCATGAACATGGCGAGGCAGGCCCCGTGGTCATCGCCACCGACCTTGGCCCTTCCATGACGGCCCACGTCGGCTCGCCGGTCCACTTCGCATTGCTGGCGCTCGGCGACGACCTCGACCCGGATTTCCACGTCGACCTGCCAGTGCGGGTGACCCTCAACAATGTCACCCTTTGGCAGACCACGATGGTGTCGGGCCATGACTACGATGGCATCAACGCGCTCGACATCGTCTTCCCCGTCGCCGGCGACTGGGAGGTCGCAGTCATGGCCGACGGCGCCGTCCAGCACGCCATCCACGGCAAGGTCATCGACACCCCCCTGCGCGCGGCCAAGCTGCTGCTTGAGGCCCCGGCCAGTGCCACGGTCGGCAGCCCGGCCTCCTTCACCTACGAGCTCGTGGACGGGGGCCGCGTCAACCACACGGACGCCGTCTTCGAGGTGTTCAAGGACGGGCAACTGTGGTTCCGCACGCATACCCACACGCACACCGAGGCCCAGAGCATCGACTACGCATTCACCGAATCGGGCGCCTACACGATCCGCGTCACCGGCTACACCGCCTTCCCGGGCAGCGCCGCCAGCGTCGCCCCCGTCGTCGCCCAAGTGCTGATCAATGTCGCCCCAGCGCCGATCCCGCTGCCCACGACGCCATCCGCCCAGCAGCCCGCTGCCAAGAACGCGGTCGTCCACGGCGAAGCCGACGCCCCGTACCAGCTCCTCGGCACGTTCGACCCATACACCATCGTCGGCCAGCGCACGGTCCAGCACCTGAACGCGGTCGTCATCGACCCCGACACGCGCATGCCCGTCCAGCACGTCGACTTCGAGGCGACCCTGACCGGCCCCCGAGGCGTGGTGTTCTCGTCCGACACCCTGCACGAGTACGACGGCATCTTCGAATTGGCGCTCCGCAGCGCCGATCTGGGCGAACACACGCTCACCCTCACCGCCAGCCGCGGCGACTGGCAAGGCAGCATGTCCATGACGTACCTGGTCGCCCCGCCGGTCCAGGCCAACGTGTTTGGACCCCAGACCGTGACGCTGCAGACCGGCGACGCTGTCAGCGGCACGCCCATGGACTCGGTCCTGCGCATCGCCGGCATCGGCGACCGACCCTTCGCCCATGGCGAGATCGAGTTCGAACTGCGCTCCCCCGAGGACGTGACCTTGGTGCGCAACAAGCTGCACACCCACGCCGACGGCACCTTCCCATTCACCGCGACCACTGCGGGGGCCGGGCGCCACGCGCTGATCCTGACGCCGTTCCCCCTCGACCCCCAACCGGTCACGGGCTACGGCGTGCTGGACTTCGCTCTCGCCGTCGCCCTAGGCCCTGGCCTGCCAGTGGCCGCCGCCATCGAGCCGGCGGCAGACAGCGCGCAAGCCCCCGGCGCCCCCGCCGCCCTGATGCTGGTGGCGCTCGCGCTTGCGGCACGGCGCCGAGCGTTGTGACAGAACGACCAAAGCGTTGAAGTGCCCTGAAGAAGGCATCAGGGGTGTGCGGCTACAGTGGTTGTGGCTCCTTGCCGCCCCTGCCATCCTGGGTAGCGTCTTCGTCCCCTGGGGCGACAAGCACATCGAGAACTACGAATGCGAGACGACCTGGGACCCGACCAGCTCCGAGGACACCCAGAAATGCTCGTCCAACGAATGGACCGTCAGTTACCGCCCGTTCAGCCTCCAGACCACGCACACATTCCACGGCACGGTCGGCGACATCGGCAACACCAGGGACTGGGCATACTACTACACGGATGACGGTGCCCCGCACGCCAAGGCCATCACGCCGCTCCTGAAGGCGGGCGGCCTGGCACTGGCCCTGGGAGCCTGCAGCATGGTCATCACCGGCATCACCCACCAGATCGTCCTCAACCCCCGTTCCCTGTTGTGGGCGCGCATCGGCTGGGCTGCGTACGCCGGGGCAAGCGGCGGCTTTCTGTTGGGCATGGCCATCCATGCGGGCACCTGGCGCGCCGAGGTCGTCGATCACCTGACACCTGGCCTGGGCGCCCTCCTGGGCACCATCCCCCTGTTGGCCGGTGTGCCCTTGCTGCCTGTGCGAGAAGCCAACCAAGGGCTACCCTCGCTGCCAACGGGGAGTGATGCCCCGTGGCCGACGCGACCATGAGCCGGCCATCGCCGACCTTAGGCCTGTAGCAGCACCGAGCGCGCCAGTCTCGGCAGGGGTCCTCCCAGGCCGCCCGTGGGTCGAAACTGGGAAATCTCTTTTGTACAATCCTTGGCAGGTTCCCAGTGTGAAGCGAAAATATGTCTTCATCGGTCTCGCGGCCGTGGCGGTGATAGCCGCCGTTTCGCTGGCACCGTTGTTCTTGCCCAAATCGGGGCAAACGTTCGACGAAGGACTGCCGCCTGGAACCGCCGGTTCGGACCCAGGCGCGCCCATGCCAGGTGCCGCCACGGACAACGACTCGGCCCCGACAGGAAACCCACTCACTGGCCGGGACGGGCACAGCGCATCAGGCAGCGTTCGACTTCTGGAAGCGGACGGCAAACACTTCCTCCGCTTCGAGAACGTGGAACAAACCCAGGGCCCCGACGTCTACCTCTACCTCACAAAGGCACCCGACGCTTGGGGTCGCGCAGACCATGCGGCCGCCGCCAAGATCCTCGTGCCCCAAGGCGACGATGGCCAGTTCACCGCGCGGGGTACATTCAACGTGGAGATTCCAAGCGGCATCGATGTGTCCGAGTACGCCGGCGTCCTGACATGGTGCGATCGCTTCGGCGTGGCGTTCAGCAGTGCCGCCCTGTAGCCTGCCCATGGCCACTCTGGCCAATCCAGCGCACGACTCAGTGCAGCCTCAATCCTTATGTAAGCCACCCAAGTCGGCGAACCAGACAAGCGGAGCATGGGCTCCGGCCGTCGAGGAAAAATGACCCCCTGCCTGAGTGGGGGGGATGGAGACATATTATGGCAATGTTCGTGCGTTTTGAAACGCCCAAAGAGCTCAGCACGTCCGCTTACGAAGCGGTTGAAAAGGCCCGCACCACCGGCAAGGTGGCCAAGGGTGCCAATGAAGTGACCAAGCAGGTCGAGCGTGGCGTCGCCAAGTTCGTCGTGATGGCCGAAGATGTGACCCCCGAGGAAATCCTCGCCCACATCCCGCTTCTCTGCGAAGAGAAGGGCATCCCCTACGGCTACGTGCCCAGCAAGGCAGAACTCGGCGCCAGCGCCGGCCTGCCCGTTGGCACCGCTGCCGTCGCCATCATGGACTCCGGCGCTGCCGGCGAGAACGTCCAAGATGTCGTGGCCAAGTTCGCCGCCCTCAAGGCGTAAGGTGATTCAACATGGCTGACGAAGAGATCACCACTCTGGACGCCTTCCCTAGCGAAGTCGTCGAGATCATGGGCCGTGGCGGCATGACGGGTGAAGTGACGATGGTCAAGGTTCGCGTTCTCGCGGGCCGTGACATCGGCCGCATCATCTCCCGTAACGTCATGGGCCCCGTGCAGATCGGCGACACGCTGATGCTGCGCGAGACTGAGCGTGAAGCCCGCAAGATCGGAGGCCGCCGCTAATGGAGCGCATCTGCTCCTACTCGGGCGAGCCTATCGAGCAAGGCAAGGGCATCATGTACGTCAAGAAGAGCGGCGAAGTGCTCCACTACAAGACGCGCAAGTGTCTCCGTGAGCACCAAGGCTTGAAGCGTGCCCCCCGCTACGTCCGCTGGACGCAAGCGAGCCGGGAAGCCCGCGGCAAGACCGACTAAGCCGGTCGACTACCCTTTTCCTTTCTTTCCCACTTTTTGTGCCCTTATTGGGCAGGTCCCGGCGGATGCCGCGGCCGACCGATGGCGTCGGGGATGAATCCCATGACGCGCTCGCCGATGGCGCTGATCTGCATGTCGTCATGTAGCACCCCTGCCGCGTGCAACCGACTGGCATGATGCCGGACCGTGGATTCGGGCCGGCCCAATTGGCGGGCCACGCTGCGCGTCGCGACACCCGGCCGGGCCGCCACGGCCCGTAGGACTTCGACGGCGGTGGGCGAACGCACAGCGCCGAGCGCCATCATGATGGGTGCATCGACGGTGCCGTACAGGAAATACGTGGCGTAGCCTCGGGCGCGCACGGCCGTCAAGAGGCCCGCACGGACCATGACGGACAAGTGGTGGCTGGCCTGGCCGTTGGCAAGGCCGGTGCGGTCCAACAGCGCCTGAAAATGGATGCCAGGTTCCTCTTCGATGGCTTGGTGCAGATGCGCGCGGGCCGGATGGTCGAGGAGGCGGTCCTTGCGGAGGCGGGTGAACAACCCCATGATGGGCATCCAACGGAACCACATGATCCAGCCGGCGCCCATGAGCCCCGCGAGGGCCAGTCCGCCAGCCGCCAGGACGACCGGCGGGTCGCCGCCGCCAAAACAGCCCGCCTGGCCTTCGCCCTCGATGATGATCTCAGCTCTGCCGTCGCTGCACGTTGCCGACGCGCCGGCCGATACGGCCGGCACCAGCAACAGGATGAGGATCAAGGCGCGCTGCATCAGCAACCACCCATCTTGAGGTCCACCGTGGCTTGCCCCGAACCCGAGGCAACGGTCACCGTGGCGTAGTTCCCCTTCACAACGCACAGCGATGCTTCCTGACCCACCGCCATGGGACCGCTGGCGATGGTCGTGGGGGTTTCGCTCAACCGCGTCGTGACCCCCGCCACCGTCACCTGGACCTCGTGTTGGGAGGCGAAGGTGAATGCATCCCAGTCTTGGCCACCGACTTGGG
Source organism: Thermoplasmatota archaeon (assembly GCA_041618195.1). Lineage (GTDB taxonomy): Archaea > Thermoplasmatota > E2 > JACPAO01 > JAHFTW01 > JBFGSX01. The sequence continues at coordinate 5,427 of JBFJNL010000022.1, forward strand.
TCACTGTGAGTTCGCCCTGGTCGGCGTATGCGAACACGGTGCCGTCGATGGTGATGGAGGCCTCCCCGTAACCCGCGCAGCCGGCGCACATGACCATCGCGACGAGCAAGGCGCACGCAGATTTCATGCAGGTGACGAGCTGCAGGGCGGTATAAGGCGCCTGGTGCGATTGTCGCGCAATGTGAGCCCGAGGCATGGATAATTGAGAACCGCCGCGCACAGTTCATGTGGCTTCTCCGGTAGAGGCCCCTGATGCGAACCAAAGTTTGGATCGTTTGCTTGTCCCTGCTCCTGGCAGGAATCGCCTTCGCCCCCGGTGCCGCAGCACGCGACCCATTCGGCGGCGCTGACGACGACTGCGCCAAGCCGACGCAGACCGGCTTCCACAAGGCCTGCGGCCAGTACTTCGTGGTCGTCAACCTCGTGAGCTGCATCTGGAACGGCCACTGGGAAGAGACCAGCGCCGGCCCGGTCACGTACCGCGAATACCGCTGCGACGGCCGCCCGCCGAGCTGATCTCATGCGTGCATACATTCTGGCTGCGGCCCTGTTCGCTGCCATGATCGCCATGCCGGCCCAAGCCGACGCTGGCCCCGACATCTGCTCCACCGCCGCCGGCGACGCCATCGAGAGCGCCACCGGCACCTGCGGCGGCACCGTCGAGCCATGGATGTGCCTCGGCGGCAGTGGCAGTCACCGCGACGTCGACGCCGGCCCGTACAAGGTCCGCTTGAACATCTGCAGCCCGCCCCCGGGCACCATCCCTCCCGTGGGTTGATGCGCGTCGCCATCATCCTGGGCGTCCTCTTGTGCGCCTCGCTGGCCATGCCGCTAGCTAGCGCGAAGAACAGCGACCCATGCAACACGTTCTGGTACGCTGACGAAGAGGTCGGCCCGGTGCACGTCTACACGAACGGCAACCCGAACTGCACCGGCGGTGACGTCTACCTACCCGCCATCGAACAATGCATCCGCGAAGGAACGTACCACCCGCTGCGCACCATCGGTGCCATCACGTTCCACGAATACAGGTGCGGCTGAGGAGGGGCATCCTCGTCGTCACCATCCTCGTGGCGACCCTGATGTTCGTGCCCATGGCCAGCGCTGAACCCGACCCGCCGTCCTGCTACGATAACAAGCCCATCGTCGATGCCGGCATTGTGCAGGTGTGGTTCACCCGCGGCGGCACTGTCCGCGTCGTCACCGACCCGCACACCTGCACCGTCGGCGACCTGTACATCTGCCCGTGACGGCGTCAGCGATCCTTTTCCCCTCTACCTTTGACGCCTCACCCACAAGGCGACCGCCAGCACCGCGATGAGAAGGGCCGGTGCGAGGCCTGGACTCTCTTCGCTACTCGGCGTCGGGGTCGATTCGATGTCCGGCTCCGGCTCAGGCGCTGCGGCGACCAGATCGGTGCGCACCATCGGAATCGGTTCTGGCTCCGGTTCCGGGTCCGGCTCTTCGGGCGACGGCGGGATGGCCGGCACGTTCACCTGCACCTGTGCGACGCCGCCGATGTCACTCCGTACGTCCCACTGGGCCGTGTAGGCCGCCGCCCGTTGGGGGACCGCGAACTGGAACTGCATCGACGCGTTGGCCGCGATGGTCCCGTTGGTCGCCGCGTACGGCGTCGCCCCTTCAGGGTAGGCGAGCGCGACGAACTGCGCGGTCTCCAGGTACGGGTTCGAGATGGTCATGGTGGCGACACCATCGTCCCATTGACCTTCGATATCGATATGTTGGCCGGCTCCACGGAGGAACAGGGCAGGCGGCTCGGACGCGGTGGCCGAACTGCTCTCGGCGTCCAGGTCACCTGCAGCATTGGGCTCGGGCAGTTCGACGGCGGCGGCCACGTAGTAGCCTCCGGGAGCGACATCGGTCAACTGCACGCCGCCTGCCACGTCGGTGGAGGCTGAGAAGGCCCACCCTGCGATGGTCTGACCCACCGTGGCATTGAGTGAATCATACGTGACGAGCACGTGGATGACGTGCCGCTGAGGCGCGGGCAGCCCGCCGGGGGCAGCGGTCGCTGTGACGCTCTGGGCCACGATGATGTCGTCGCTTTGCCAGGTCTCGCCGTCTTCCGTCCACAGGAAGATGGATGGCGTGGCGTTGGATTCCAACACGACCAGATCTCCTTCGACGACGTACTGGTCGGCGCCGGCCAAGGCATTGCCTGCGACCTCAAGGCGCAACATCAGCCCGGCTCCGACGTCGTATTCGTCGACCTCCCACGCACGCAGCGCGATGAGGTCGTAACCGTCGCGCGGCACGCCGCGCAGGTGCTCCCCGTCACGCCAGATGGCGTGTTGATATTCCAGCAACGGGGCACCCGGTTCGGCACTTCCCGCCGGGATGCGCAGGGCGGGATGGGATGGGTCCGGCACCATGGACTCCACGCCACCCGGGACCGGCGCGACGCCGGGATCGGGGACGCCCGGCGCCGGCAGTCCACTGGTGCCGGGGAGGTCGCCCGGGTCCGGGAGACCCGGCAGGCCGCCGGTCTGTGCCGTAGCAGAACCCAGGAACAGAAGGGCGACAAGGCCGGCTTTCCAGTGCATGGCCATAGCTCCACCCGCACCGGCATAGCCGTGTCGCCAGGACCCAGATGGGATGCCACCCCAGACGGCCAAGTCCCAAGTAGCCCCCATGCCATCATGAGGACATGGTATTGACGCCGTCCTCCATGGTCGCCCTGGGAACCCGCGCCCCGGATTTCTCACTGCCCGACACCACTGGCCAGATGGTGTCGCGCGCCGATTTCGAGGGCCGACCCCTCGCCGTGCTGTTCATCTGCAACCATTGCCCGTACGTCAAGCACATCGCCGACGCATTGACACCCGTGACCGACCAGATGATGGACCTGGGCATCGCCGTCATCGGCATCAACAGCAACGATATCGTGGGCTATCCCGACGACGCTCCGGACAAGATGGTCTTAGAGAAGGCGGCCCGTGGCTGGCCGTTTCCGTACCTGTTCGACGAGTCCCAGGACGTGGCGCGTGACTACCACGCCAAGTGCACGCCAGACCTGTACCTGTTCGACGCCAATCATCACCTCGTCTACCGTGGCCAGTTCGATGACAGCCGGCCGGGCAACGGCAAACCGGTCACCGGCGCGACGTTCTTGGCCGCCGCCCGTGCTGTGGTCGGCGGCGGCAAGATGCCCGCCCAAGTACCCAGTATCGGCTGCAACATCAAGTGGAAGCCATGACCCAAGGCGCCGCCCGCTTCAACCCCAGCCGCATCCTGCGCGGCATGTCCCCCAAAGCATTCCGCCGCGCCATGCGCTTCTTTCCAGCCATCCGCAACACCGGCGTCGTCGTCGAACACATCAGCGACGATTGGCGCCATTGGCGCATGCGATTACCGCTGAATCTCAAGACGCGCAACTACGTCGGCACCCACTTCGGCGGGACGCTGTACTCCTCCCTCGACCCGCACATCATGCTGGCGTGGATGCATATCCTGGGCCCGGAATTCATCGTCTGGGACAAGGCCGGCAGCGTGCGGTTCCGCAAGCCGGGCAAGGGCACGCTGCACGCCGAGTTCACGTTGCCCGCCGACGAGGAGGCACAAGTACGCGCCCTTGCCCCGGGAGCCAAGCTCGACCAGTCGTACAGGCTCGTGTGGCTGGACGCCGACGGCGACGTGGTGGCCGAGGTCGATAAGGTCGTGCATTTCCGGAGGCGCGATGACCGGCCATCGTGACGCCATGTGGCTGGACGCGCCCTTCGACGAGGTCCGGCGCCACGTCGCCCAGCGCATCGAGCAGGTCTGCATCGGCGTCCTGCACGCACAGGAACTGTGCAGCGAACCCGGCCGCCGCGCCGCCGTGTTGCTGGCGGAGACCGGCCCGACGCGCGGACTCAATGTCGCGTCGTGGATCTTCGAAGGCCTCCGCTACAGCGCATTGTTCGTGCAAGTGCGCGAGGCAGACGGCCGCGTGGAGGTCGTGGTCGCGGTCACCGGAGCCGAGGGGCCCCTGCCGGTTGATTTCGGGCGCGGCCGTTCCATCGTCTCGTTGTTCCTGGCAGGCCTCGAAATCTGACCGAACGCCTGAAGGCCCCGACGGCCGTTGACCCCTTTGTGCCGTCATTGTTCCTGCTCCATTGGGACGTCGAAGAGGCTGCTGCTTGGGCCGACGAGCTGCGCGAGCTCGGATGGAGTGTCGAGGTCGGCGCAGAGGAGGCAAGCAAGGCCTATCGGGACATCCGTGCCGACATCCCGGACGTCGTCGTCGTTGACCTGGAGACCAAGGCGGACTGGGGCTTCCAAGCGGCGGAGGCCGTCCGTAGGTCCCGCTGGGGCCATGAGGTGCCCTTTATTTTCATCGGAGGCCAAGACGAAGATGCGTTGCTGACATTGCGGGAAGAGTTCCCGGAAGCGAGCTACGTCGAGAAGGACGAACTCGATGCGGCCTTGGCGGCGCATCGAGGTGCCCCGATTGGCTGAAGCCATCATCCAGACACGCGGACTCACGAAGGATTACGGCAGCGACCGAGGCCTCTTCGACCTCGACCTTGACGTGCAACGGGGCGAGATCTTTGGATTCCTTGGGCCCAACGGCTCAGGCAAGACCACGGCGATTCGCCTGCTACTGGACCTCATCCGGCCGAGCCGTGGCGCCGCCCGGATCCTAGGGCAGGACATCCACACCGCCGGCGTCGCCATCCGACGCCGCGTCGGGTATCTGCCGGGCGAACTGGCGATGTACCCCGCCCTGACGGGGCGCCAACTGCTGCATCGGCTGGCCGGGCTGCACGGCGGCGTCGACATGGTGTCGGTGCACCGGCGAGCCCGCCGACTGCGCGCCGAGCTGGATCACCCGTTGGGCAAGCTCTCGAGCGGCAACCGTCAGAAGGTCGGCCTCATCATCGCCTGGATGGGCGACCCTGAACTCCTCATCCTGGACGAGCCGACGACGGGACTGGACCCGTTGATGCAACGGGAGGTCCATGGCATGTTGAACGAGTTCCGGAGCGGCGGCGGGACGGTCTTCCTGTCAAGCCATGCCCTGCCCGAGGTGGAGCAGGTCTGCGACCGCGTGGGCATCATCCGCGAAGGCCACATGCTCGTGGTGGAGCGCCTGGATGCATTGCGACGTCGGGAGGGCCGAAGGATGGTGTTCACGTTCGCCGAGCCGCCCCCGCGTGGTGTGTTCGAGCAGGTGCCCGGTGTGCACCATGTCGCCTACCGACGCGACCAGGTGCGCATGCAGGTCCGGGGCCCCGTGGACGGGGCGCTCAAGGCCGCGGCCAGATTCCGCGTGCTGGCACTGGATGCGCGCGAAGCAGACCTGGACGAAGTCTTCATGCGCTACTACGGCGAGGATGAGCATGCTTGACGTAGCGCGGCTCGCCTGGCACCACCAGCGCCACGCGCTGGTCGGGTGGGCCGCCGGCATCGCCCTGATGGCCGGCATCACGATCGCATTGTACCCGATCATCGGGCCGGAGTACGAGGAACTGTTCGACGCCATGCCTGAAGGGTTGCGCGAGGCGTTCGGTGGTGAGGCCAGCCTTGGCACACTGGAAGGATTCCTGTCGGTGGAGTTCCAGTCCTACATCCCCTTGCTCTTCGCCATCTACGCCATCTCACAGGGCGCCCGCTCGTTGGCCGGCGAAGAAGAGCTCGGCACCTTTGATATCCTGCTGTCCCAGCCGGTGCCACGCATACAGGTCGTGGCGCAGAAGACGCTCGCGTTGTCGCTCGGTTGCCTGGTGCTGGCGTTGTCCGCGGGCATCGGGTTGGTGGTAGGCGGCTTGCTGGCCGGGGTCGATGGCAACTACGGCCGTATCTTCATGACCGGGCTCGACCTTTGGCCTATCTCCATGTTCTTCCTTGGCCTGGGCGTGCTGGGCTCGGCGGTGTTCCACCAACGCGTCCGCGCCAGCGTCGTCGCGACGATCTACACGGCGGCAGCATACTTCATCAACCTCTTCGCGCCGTTGGCCGAGGTCATCGAGCCGTTCCAGTGGCTGTCGATCTTCAAGTATTACCTGGACAGCCGGCCACTCAGCGGAGCCGTCGACCCCGTGTACTGGCTCGTCGGCCTGGGAGGCGCGGCGGTGATGTTCGCCGTTGCAACGTGGCAGTTCGACCGCAAAGACCTGACCGGCTGATCACATATCGGGCGGGATGTCACCGGGCATGCCTTTGGGGCTGCCGGATGGGCCGAGGTTGCCGCGCAGGTCCAAGGGGGTGCTGTTGCGTTTTCGGAAGCGTCCGTCGATGCGCAGGATCTGCACTGCGGTGTCGATCCCCATGCGCATGGCGGCCTGCACGCACACGAACGCATCGTTGACGCCGTCGACGCTGCGCTGGCGGGTGGGATCCAGCCCCAGGTTGCGTAGCAGGGCATTGGCGATATCATCGAGCACCGTGGCGACCACGACCATGCCGAGCGAGGTCTTGCCTGGAGCATGCGGCGCGGCCTTGCGCAGGGCCTCGGCCTGATCGCGCTGCCAGGCACCGCCGCCGGGCACCACACGCGGATCGTCCCAGACGGCGCCGACGGTCCGCAGCCACGCTTCCCCACGGGCCTCGGCCAAGGCGGCGACGGGGCCGATGCCGGGGATCTCCAGCGTGGCAGTGGGCCCCGGACCGGAGAGCAGGAAGTCCCCGCGCCGGATACGACGGTGCAGCGTCCCAGCACCCACATCGGCCGGTTCGGCCGTCCACACAGATGCGCTCACGGCGGCACCGGTGGCCAAGCGGATGCGGGCCACCAGACCGGCACCGGCGTGGCGACTCAGGCGCACGCCGTCGAACGTCAGGCGGGCGCGCAGATCTTCTGGGATGTCCTTGCGACTGACCAGCAGGCCGACCCCCAGGCTGCGGACCCGTGCACGCAGGGCTTCGATCGCCGCGCCCTCCCAGTCGGCCGCATCCGACGCCCGCGACACGCGCATGGCGGCCGCCGTCCTTGGCCGGGCGAGAACGATGTCTTCCACCACTAGCACGCGGACCGCACCGGGCAGGCCCTCCACGTCGATGGGGATGCCCGGACTCCAGGCCGCCGCCTCGATGTCAGCACCGTGGACCGCGATACGGTCCAGTGCGGCGGTGCCCCCCGAGACCAGATCGGGCAGCCCGTCCAGCAAGGTGGCCGGGAGCAATGCATCGGTGTCGGCGATCGCCTCCCCGGGCGTGCCCGGCCGAGCGTGGGCCGCCAGCCACGCAGAGGATTGGCGCCGGGCCAGCAGGATGCCCTCGATGATGGGGGCGACATGGCTGGGTCTGTCCAGGGCCCGCCGCACCAACCCCGAGGCGATCATGAGCGCCATGTCGGCGTGGAAACCGTGCCGCCGGGTGCCGGCGGCCAGTTCCTGGTACGGGCTCAGCCCGGGGTCGCCGGGGATGGCACGCAGGGCGTCAGCAGCCTTCGACAGCTCGTCTTCGACCATCTTCCACCCGCCACCAGGCCCGAATCCAGAAGCCGTGAAGTCCCATACCCACTGCGCGATCTGTTCCGCGATGGTGTGCTCTCCCTCCCGGGCAGAAGCGCCTTCGCGTAGCAGGTCCATGGCTTAGCGAGGCCCGCCCCCCTCCTGAAGGCGTCGGAGCCCTTTAGAACGCGCCAAGTCTCGCGCGCCACATGGCAGGCCGGGCCCTGATGCAGGGTATCCAAGCGATGATTGTCTTCCTTGTACGTGCAGCGGTCTTCCCGTTGGCTTGGCTCTGGGCCATGGGCGTAGCCAAGCGCCACGAGGACACGGACTCGAACGCTCGCATGAAGGTCGGTGCCGCCATCGTCGTCGGCCTCGTCGCCGCAGCTGGCGTCGGCTACTTGCTGTACGATTTCCAGGAAGGCGCCCGCGTCGGCATGTACGACACCATGGAAGGCCGCCTGGCCCAGGTCTACGGTGAGAACGCCTTCAACGACCAGACGGTCAACATCCAGGCCAAGACCACGCAAGTGGGCGTCCTGACGACCAACGTCGGCTTGGCCAACGATGCATTGTCCGCTGCCCTCGCGGCCGGCAACACCACCGCCTACGAGATCGAGATGACCAAGGTCGTCGACCTCAGCCTATCCCTTTCCCTCGCCCAACGCGAACTCGCCGCGGCCCAGACGTACGCTGATCGCCTCGGCGAAGAGCACCGCTTCTTCGAAGCCATTCACGTCTTCATCGTCAACCAGGACGACGCCGGCCTCACCAACGCGGTCAACCAGCGCGTCGCCGCCAGCCAGCCGGACGCCGTGCTCGGCCCCGCCTTGCTGGATGACGAGAAGGCCCGCGACGCGGCCCACAAGACCCTTGACGAGGCCGCCAACGAGGTCCTGCGCCTCGACCTGATGGCCCAGGGTGGTATGGCGGTCGACCAGGCCGACCGCGACGCTGCTGACGCGGCACTCAACGCGGCCCAGAACGCCTACGCGGACGCCCGCTTCCAGGCCCAGCAATCCCTCGCCGCTGCCAACGCTGCCGGCTTCGAGACGCCTGTGCCCAGCACCGTCCACGACAGCTCGGACCTTGCACCCCGCACCAGCCGCCTGCTGAGCATCAAGACCGATGCCGAGGGCGACATGGCCGGCATCATGTTCTTCCTGCTGTTCCCCGGCGTGATCGGCGTGTTCTACGCCCCGGTGTTCATCGCTCTTGGCAGCGTCATGGCCAACGCCTGGGAGCCAAGCTCCTCGGTGGGCTACAAGAAATACCCGGGCCTCAGCCTGGCCCTGTTCTTGTTCCTCGGCGCCTTTGGCTGGCCGGCTCTGTTGTTCAGCGCCTGGGGCTTCTGGGACATCGACGTCCGCAGCAAAGAAGGCCAGATCAGCCTCTAAGGGCCCTGCGAACTGGCACGCCACACCGACCCTATGTCGCGGCCACGCTGGGCGCTGAAGGGAGATGAGTGGCTTGGCCGGCAGGCACGACCAACGGCGGTCGCCGACCCGACCTAATCGGCGGCGCGGCGCTCCAAGATCAATTTCAAGATCTTGTCAGGATCCGTGAGTTGGCGCAACTCTTCCCGCGTCACGACAGGCATGCCATGCAGCTCCGTGCGCGTCGTGCGCTCGACGACGAAGAAGCCGGGGCGCTCGGTGATCTGGCTGACACTGTGCACGATGGCCGCCCGGCGTCGCAATTGCGGGCTGTCTTCGCCCATGCCGGTCAGGAAGGTCTCCTTCTCGGCGGTGCTGATGGCCTGGAACGGACTGCGACGAGTGGCACGCACCTCGTAGCCGAGGCCTGTCAGCATGCGCGTCAACAGTGCCTCCAGGGGATTCTCTTCCGGCGCCGCCTGCGGCGGCTGATAGGCCATGGGATCGAAATTGGCCATGGGGTCCGTGGGGCGGATGATCTCCGCATCCAGGAACTCCTCGAGGCGCATGGCGGCGTCGATGCTGGCGCTCATGCCCTGTTCATACATCTGGATGGCACGGCGGCTGACGCCAGCGACCTGCGCCATGGCGCCCAGTGACAAGGCGGCAGCTGCGCGGGCGGCGCGCAGTGCGGCCGGGTCGATGCGGACGTACAGACCACCGGGGGCGGCGAACACCATAGGAGGCGATCCGCCCAGCATGTACTCCTCGAGCGTCTCCGGCGTCATGATGGGGATGTCATGACGGTTGTAGATGACGCCGTCTTCCAGGACGCCGGTGCCGGCGCGGCTGCCGACGAGCATCGGTTTGGCGTTGAGGAAGCGGCACAGGAGCTTGATCTCCTGGGCGATGGGCTCACTCAAGGCATCCACGTTGTGGAGCACTTTGAGCATGACAAGCTCGCCATCGCGTCGGGCGACCAGATCGAAAGAGACAGGGCGCAGATCGCAGCGTTCGCTGACCGCATAGCCAGCGCGCGCCATGACATTGCGCACGAACTCGATCAAGTCAGCGCGACTCATTATGTGTTCCATGCCTATGACTTCTATAAGAAATGCGATGGTCCTGGGCATGGGCCATTCTGGGGGCCGAAACGGGGCACGGTGCCGCCAAGAGCCCGTTTGCAGGTCATTCCCACGGCAGGCCGTGGCCATGCCAGGCCGTGGAGCCGCCGCCGACGTTGTAGACGTCCTGGAAGCCGTTCTTGACGAGCAACTGAGCGGCGCGGCCGCTGCGCATGCCAGATGCACAGATGCACACCACGGGTTTGGCCGGGTCGAGGTTCTTGATGTTGTTGGGGAGCGCGTGCAGGGCGATGTTCTTGGCACCTTGGGCGTGACCCGTGTTGTATTCACCGCGATTGCGCACGTCGATGAACTGCGCCCCTTGCTGGATGATGTCGTGGGCCTGGGGAGCGCTGACGCGCTTGACCTTGGGGCCCTTGAAGAGGTCGAAGAAGCCCATCAGCGCACCACCGGGAGACCGCTGCGTTGCCATTGCATGATGCCACCCACGAGATTGGTGGCTTGGAAGCCCGATTGTACCAAGAAGCGGGCCGCGCTGGCGCTGCGGCCGCCGCTGGCGCATTGGCAGACGATGAGGCGATCGCGGGGCAGCTCCTCAAGCCGGGCTGGCAACGTCTGCAGCGGGACATGCAGGGCGCCGGCGATGTGGCCGCGGGCCCATTCGTCGGGTTCGCGGACGTCGAGCACCAGGGCTTCGCCGGCATCGACGGCCGCGCTCGCTTGTTCAGGCAGGCACTGAGGGATCATGGGGAGACCTGGGGACGTGGTGGCACACGCCCTATTGGGCGGCGAGCCAGCGATGGGACATCAATGGCCGGGTTGGGGCCGTCGCAGGAGCCAGCCCGCGCCGGCCAAACGGTGGCCGGCCAACAGAACAAAGGAGGGGAGAAGGAGGGGAGAAGGATGTGGTGGTGCTTGCGCCGCCCGGGTCAGATGGGGCGGCGTCCTCGCCTACTGGGGCGGGGCGCCGTCGACGGAGAACTGCCAGGACTCAGTCGGGGCGGTCCTGTAGAACACGTGGGTGTAGATGGTGAACGGCTGCTGGAGCGTGGCACCGACGCCCTTGACGCACATGGTGCCGCCGTGGATCGGGTTCGGGACACCGCAGACCGGCACCGGGGGCGCCGAGCCAGGGTACTCGAAGTTGAACACGCGCTGGATGAGGCTGCCACTGAAGCGGGACTCGTTGACGCGTTGCTTGTCGGACTTGATGACCAGCGGGCTGACGCCTTGGGCGTCGTCACCGACTTCGCCGCCGTCGAGGACGTCGGCTTCGAGGGTGAACATCATGGCATCACCGGCGGGCTGGGTGCTCTCCCAGACCATCTCGGACTGGATGAAGTCCGGGTTGGGGCCAAGGCCTTCGTAGGTGGCCATGAAGTTGTCGGCGAAGGCCTCTTCGACGCCGGGCAGACTGCAGACAGCGACACGGTAGGCCGGGCTGCTGATGCTGCAGTCAATGTAGCCGTTGAAGGTCAAGGGCTGGATGAACGGCAGTTCGCTGGGGTCCGGCGTGAGCATGACCTGGATGATGGCCGGCTGTTTGACGCCGGCGACGACATTGACCTGGATCTTGGCGGCCTCGTAGCCGTTCATGTCGACCAGTAGTTCGACGAACCCGGGCTCGACGTTGGCGAAAGCGAAGGCACCGGCCTCAGTGGTGGTGGCCTGCATGGCGTCGTTTCCGACGACGCCGACGCTGGCACCCGCCAGGGGCACGATGGTGTTGTCGACGACGACACCGCGGATGACACCCTTGTCATCTTTGACCTCTTTCTCGTTGTAGAGTTCGTCATGGTCGCCGTCGGCTTCGTCGACGGGAGCGACGTCGGCGCAGCCTGCAAGGCCTACCAACATCATGCACAGGGCTAGGAGCATCGCATGGAAATTCATTCTGACCAGCGCTGGACTCCCTCAATGACCAGATAAGTCTTATTGGCGGGTTGACGAACGGACGATTCGGCCTCTATTTGAACATTGGCCGAAGCAGGTTAGGCCTATGGTACCGGAATCTGAGGTATGCAATCCCGCCGCTTGGTGGGCATTCTCCTCCTTCTGCTGGCGTTGACCGCGGCCGCTTTCTTGATCGCCGAGGTCGCCTTGTTCGGGACGCCCAACCTAGCCACCGTGCTGGTGGCGTCAGTGTTGGTGGGCACGGCCGCCGCTTGGCCGATCGCCAGTCGCGGCCACGCCACGAGCCCTGCACCGGGCTGCCGCGAATGTGGCTACTTGTCGTGGGCGAGCACGGACATGGGGTTCTGCATCCACTGCGGCTCGACGAAGGTCTGGCATGCTCCGACCATGCAGCACTAAGGGCCCCGCGACGCGGGCCGAGATTCTACGAACGCAGTTCGTAGATGATGTCTCGAAGGCTGTGTTGGATGGTCTCCGCCAAGTGCAGGACCGCATAGACGCCTGCAATGCCGACGTGGACCCAGGCATCACCCGCTTCGCCGGCAGCCTCGAGGTGCTCGACGACGCGTTCCTGATTGGTCATGGTGCCCGGACCGAGGGGCGGACGATAAACCCCTGCAGTCCGTCTCCGGCTGACCGGCGCGGACGCAGGAGGTCCGACGCATGGCCTGCTTGCAGCGAGGCGCCCGCGTTCAGGTGAGGATGCCCATCTCAGTGAGCTTCTCCGGCAAGTAGGTGTCCGTCACGAAGTCCAGACCGTACTTGGCCAGGGCCTGCTGTTCACTCTTCTTGCCGAGTTGCAGTTGGTACTGGATCTCGCCACGCCAGAAGTCGTCATCAAAGCGCGGATCTTCCAGTTCGGACTTGAGTGCCGCCACGTCCTTGTCCGTCAACTTGTCGCTGGGCAGGTCGTAGTTGACGATGTCGCTGGGCGTGATGCCCAGGTACTGCGCCGTCGGCGTCGCAAGGTATTCCGAGATGTGCGCCGTCTTGATGGCGCCGTAGGCGACGGAGCCGAAGATGCGGTACGACCACGGGTCGCCGTCGGTGAAGACGACGATGGGTAGGCCGGCCTCTTCGTTGAGGCGCTTGAGCAAGCGGCGGGTCGAGCGCGCGGGCTGACCCTTGAGGTGGACGAGGCCGCAGTTGGCGGATTTGTCGAAGCCGTTCTCAGCGAGACGCGCGAACATACCACCGGTCTCGATGGCGACGATGAAGTCGACGTTGACGTCCTTGAATTTGACCTTGTCCGGCTCGACGTTGTACGGGATGTTGTAGCCCGAGTCGCCGACGTCGTCCTGGCAGTGCATGGTGCGCTTGGTGCCGTTGCGGGTGGTCTCGACGACCTTCAGGTCGCCGATCATCGCTGCACCGTTCTCTTCAGGTCGGAGCTTGAAGTCCTCGCGCATGTTGCCGGTCATGACCTCAAGGTCTTCGGCGAGCCCGTCGGATTCGGCCTGGTCGTTGAACTTGCCCATGTCCCAGCCTTCGGAGATGTAGTACATCTCACGAAGTGTGGACGATTTGTCCGCCGCGACCATGTCCTTGATGAATTCGGACATGTACATGGTGCGGAGAAGCATGTACGCACCGTCGGTCTTCATGGCCGAGCGGGTGGTCATGCCGGAGCCGTACTTCCACACGCGGTGCATGTCGTCGAAGACGATGTTGCTCTTGGTGCGGCTGCTGAGTTGAAGTTCGGGGATGTCGCCGCGCTTCATGTTGCCGTAGATCTGCTCGGCAAGTCCATCCATGGCCTTGCGGGCCGAGGCCTCGCGTTGCGCCTTGGTCAATGGCTTCGTGGTCATTCGTCGTCACCTCCGCGCCAGGGGTCTGCACCGACGACGTGGATGTCGTTGATGCCCTCGACGTAGGCCTCGAGGCTATCGAGGCCGCCTTTTTCGATGCCGCCCATCTGCAGCTTGATCGTGGTCTCTTCCGCCGGTTTCATGGTGGGGATCTCCCACATGACGTAGCGCTCATGGACCTTCTTGGGAGCAGGGTCGGCTTCGACGAACACGGCGTTGTCGGGGACGACCATGTAGATCTTGAATTTCTGGGCCTTCTGCTTGTAATTCGTGATCTTCACGGCGGCCTTGCCGATGAACGCCTGCTTGGGCTTGGGCGGTTCGACGAACGCCTGGGTGACCTTGTCTTCGTCTTCCAGGCTGGTGTCTTCATCGAACGCATCAAGGGTGCCGCCGGCGGCCTTGGCCTGGGCGGGCTTGGAGGTGGCGCCGCTCTCGGCGTTCGCCGCGTTGGCCTCGTCGATCTCGCGCTGGTTGAGGATCTGGCCCTCCATCTTGTCGTACTCGGTGGATGGGTCCTCGATCCAGACGACGTCCATGATCTTGCAGACCACCGGGGCCAGGTCGACCTCCGGCTTCTTGAGCATGGACGAGACCTTCTTGTTGAGCTCCGGCAAAATCTTGGTGACCAGCTCGAATTTCTCGCTGACCTTCTTGCGCTTCTCCTTCTTCTTGAGGTGACGCCCAAGGCCGCGGGCGGCCTCTTGCAGCGCGAGTTTGAGTTCCTTGTGGATCTCTTCCATCGGCGCGATGGCTTCCTTGGCCTCGTTCGTGAACGGCACCTTGGTGCTTGCCACGTGGACCAGAATGATGGCCGGCCCGACGGGGATGCCTTTGCCGCCACGCTGCTCAAGACCGTAGCGGCGCCAGTCGACATCTTGGATGCCGACTGTGCCTTCGCAGCCACCTTGCTGGTACAGCAGAGGCACACGGTTGGCGAAGCGCAGGATGCGCACGCCGCTGTCCTTGGGCAGAGTGCCACCGTAGACGATGCCGACCTCGACCTGGAACGGGTGGCCGCCCCAGACGCTGGGTGGACGCGTCACGGTGGTGATGTATTCGGGAGACACGTCGGTGGTCTCTTTCTTGAGACCCTGGCGCACAAGCGCCTCGCCGATGGGCGCCAGACAATCCGTCGGGGGCGCCATGATCTTGACCTTGGAGAAGGCATCGTGCAGGCGGCGCGCTTCGTCGCGCGTCAGGTCTTCCGGCTTGATGTTCTCGATCTTGGCATGGGACAGCAGCTTCTTGGCGGTGTCGCCGCCGACGCTGCTGAACTCCTTCTGCAAGAACGTCGTCATCTTGCGGAATTCGCTGGCCGCCGCCATCTTCAGGATGGTGCCGAGCTCAGTGCCCAGCGGGTGCGGCTTGATCGTCTGCGTCTTGGGGGGGATGTCGTCGCTGGCCCGTTCGAAGATGAACTTCTCGCCCTTGGGGTCGGTGAAGGTGAACTTGGCGTGGGGGTTGACGATGGAGGTGCTGCGCAGGTACTCGAAGACCGATTGCTTGCCGCCTTGGTAGCGGCCCTTCAGCACGACCTCGATGCGGGTGCCGTGGGGTTTCTCCCAGTGATCGGCCTCGACGCCGTACTCGGTGGCGCGGTTGGTCTTGGTGTCGATGCCGAGTTCCATGCGGACGGCAGGGTGCCCGGGGCCGATCTTGCTGGTGACGATGGCGTGGTTGCCGGTCGTGATCTGGCCATACAGCACGACGGCGGAGATGCCGATACCTTGCTGGCCGCGGCTTTGGCGGATGGCGTGGAAGCGGGAGCCGTACAGGAGCCGGGCGAAGATGTTGGGCATCTGCTTCTTGATGACGCCGGGCCCATTGTCCTCGATGACGAGCGTGTATTCTTCGTCGTGCTTGGTGGGGGTGATGCTGACATCGATGTCAGGCAGGATGTTGGCTTCCTCGCAAGCGTCGAGGGCGTTGTCGACCGCTTCCTTGACGCTCGTGATGAGCGCCTTGGTGGGCGAATCGAAGCCGAGGATCTGGCGGTTACGCTCGAAGAACTCGGCGACGCTGATCTCCTTCTGGCCCTTGGCCAATTCTATCGCTATGGCGGTCACTATGGCATCCCCCAGTACATCCCATCCCTCCAGGAGAGGCCCCGGTTACAAAGGCTGCGGCCGGTCGGCTGAATGGACTTAAGAAGGGTGGCCCGCCGGCTCATGGGGCGTCGCGGCGCGAAGTGCACTGGCCCGCCGGCCGGCATCGGGGCCGGGGGCGGGTGAATCGCAGACGGCAGGCGCAGGATGGGGGTGTGCCCGACACCGCGCCGATCACGCCGGGTCGCTGCCGACCGAGGTGCCGCCGAGGAGCCAGGCCAGGAGGCTCGGCCAATGCCCTGCGCAGCGCTTGGAGAAGTACCCGAAATGCCCGATTGCCTCGAGGCCCAGGTCTGCCGGGTCGAGGTCCACGACTTCCGTCTCTGCGTTGGCATAGAACTCCATGAGGGCCTCGGCGGCCGCACGGGGAGCGAATTGCTGGTCATCGGTGATGGCGTAGGCCCGCAGCCGACCCGGCCAGGTTTCGAAGTGCTCGCGGATCGGTTCGCCGTCGGCGTCGACGATGAAGGCCGGATGCCGGCACCAGCGTGCCCATTCCAGCGCCACGGTCTTGGGCAAGGGCTCGCCCATGCCGAACCACTTGGCAGGGAAATGACCGCGCAGCCGCGTGCTGGCGGGCAGCAGCACGTGCCAGAGCATCCACATCTTGAGCCGGTGCGTCGGCCATAGGCGCCAGTAGCCGGATTGGCTGGCGACCGCGACCGCCGCCTGGACGAAGCGGTTGCTGGGGGCCAGACCTAAGAACTGGCCGCCGCCGGAATGGCCGACGTGGACCTGGGGAAGCGTGCCGGCGTGTTGGTCGTGGATCCATCGCAGGACGCCGTTCAGGTCCTGTTCGCCAAACGCGCGCATGGTCGGAGGGCCGGTGCCGGGTGCCTCGGCAGGGGAGTCGCCGATGCCGCGGTAATCAAACGTGACCGCGGCCACGCCGTTCTGGGCAAGGAAGCTGGCGAAGCGGCGATAGTAGCGCCGTCGCACACCGTTGGCGGACCCGATGCTGCACCACGCCCGAGGCCTGGCAGGCGCATAGACGGTGGCGGCGAGGGGAAGGCCGTCGCTGGCCGGGATACGGATGTCGCGGCCCACGACCTCGGCGACGGGGTCGCTCACGCCAGGGGTCCGGGCACGGGCCCGGTGTACTCGAGAGCGTACAGGCCGGTACCCCGGTCGGTCATCCATAGCAGGCCGTCGTGGAAGCGCGTCATGTAGACATTGGGGCCGTAGCCTTCGGGATTGAAGTTGGGCTTCTTCCACCAGTACGGGCCACTGATGGGCGCCTCTTCGGGGCCGGTGGGGAAGTAGTAGGCCACATGCTGCGGGTCGGTGGGGTCGCTGATGTCGAGAAGCCAGACGCCGGCGTGGTAGTGGCTGACGGCCAGCAGACCGGTGGCCATGTCGGGCACGGCGGTGTGGGGGCTCATGCGGTAGCCGCCCTCAATGGTGACATTGCCTGGCAGGCCCCAGGTGCCGACCTGGGCCGGTCGGCTAGGGTCGGTGACGTCGTACGCGCGGACGACGCCGGAGCCGGTGGTGAGCACGCCGATCTCGGGGGCAGACCACGCGTAGACCTTGCCGTCGGCGCGGGC
>JBFJNL010000023.1:0-22006 GCA_041618195.1 Thermoplasmatota archaeon
GCGACCTCATCATCGTCGGCATCTTCGCCCTTGAGTTCTCCGTGCGCTGGGCCAAGGCCGAGAACCGCCGCACCTTCCCCCTGCGCAACTGGTACGAGGTGCTCGGCATGATCCCCGTCGCCAGCCCGGCCATCCGTGGCTTCCGATTGTTCAGGATCATCCGCATCGTCGTGTTGCTGAGCCGCTTCGGCTACGCCGCGGACCGCGCCTTCGGCGACGAATTCACATACCGTTTTGTGCGGCGGTTCAAGGCAGCCATCGTCGAGTCCCTCGGTGACGCGGTGACCCTGCGCGTCATGGACATGACCCTCGATGTGCTGCAGAAGGGCGAATACGCCGGCAACATGGCCGACCACTTGGAACGCAATGGCGACGCCATGCTCGAGATCGTCATCGACAAGGTCCGCGAAGACCCCAAGATCGGCCGCGTCCGACACCTGCCGTTCTTCGACGACCTGGTCGCCACGAGCAGCCGCGTGACCACCCGCCTGGTCATCGACCTACTGCGCGACGACCGCATGGACCAAATGATCAAGGACATCATCAAGGAGAACGTCGAGCAGATCCGCAACGCCGTCAAGCGCAACGAGGCCCTCAAGGGCCCGAGCAAAGCGGCGGCGTGAACCGACCCCATGCCACCCCGGATGGGCCCGGCCGAGGGCCCAGCATGCTGGGCGGCCGGGGCCAAAACGGCGCCGCGGCGCGCACCTGACCCGCAGCGCTCATATACACCACCCATGTCCGACGGTTTGTCCCTCCTGGTGGGGGACACACCCGACATGGGTTGCGATGCAATCCGCGTAACGGGGCGGTAGATCAGTTGGAAGATCGCGTCCTTGGCATGGACGAGGCCGGGGGTTCAAATCCCTCCCGCTCCACTCTCTCTTTCCGGCACGCCGGGAGCCTTTGCCCGCGTGGGCGCGCCCACCGGGGCCGTCCCGCTCAACAGGGGGAAGTGGCCTAGTTGGTAGGGCGACGGACTCATAATCCGTAGGTCAAGGGTTCAAGTCCCTTCTTCCCCACTCGCCGGTCTTCGACCGGCGGTTTGTAGATTGGGCCTTGCACCCAGTCGCCAGCCGCGCCAGCGCGGCGCGTTCGATGGACGAATCTAGCGACGTGCTGGAAGGACGTCAGGCCCGCTTCAGATGACCTGGACGTCGGCGTCGTCGCCGGAGGTTCCGCGCACGACCTGCCACTTGGTACCGTAGTGGATGACGCCGGCGTCGCCGTCTTCACCGATGCGACGGAAGACCGACTTGACCTTCATGCCATGGCGCAGCAGGGCATGGTCGGCGTCGACCACCTGGCCGGTCAGGATGGGGCCTTCAGCGGTCTGGATGAGCGCGACGACGTAGGGGACCTGGCCTTCGTAGCCATGCGCCGCTTTGTGGACGAGCGTCCATTCCAACAGCTCGGCGTCCCCGGACAGGGTCTTGCGCTCGACCTTGCCGATGCTGGCGCGGCGGCACGTCGGACAGATCTCGCGGGGCGGGAAGTACACGGCCTCGCAGACGGTGCATTGGCTGGCCAGCAGGTTGTAGCGTTGGGGGATCTCGCGCCAGAAGCGTGGGACGGTCATTCGATGGCCTCCAGGACAGTGACGACGGCGGTGGCGCCAGTGCCGCCGGCATTGTGGGCGACACCGATGCGCGCGTCCTCGACTTGGCGGGCACCGGCGGTGCGGCGCAGTTGCCAGGTGAGCTCGCAGATCTGGGCGATGCCGGTGGCGCCGGCGGGATGTCCTCGGGCCTTGAGACCGCCGCTCGGGTTGACGACGATGTCGCCGCCGTAACCGGTGCGGCCTTCGGCGGTGGCGCGGCCACCTTCGCCTTTCTTGACCAGCCCGAGGTCCTCGATGGCGAGGATCTCCGAGATGGTGTAGGCGTCGTGGACTTCGGCGACGTCGATGTCGGCGACGCTGATCTGCGCCTGGGCGTAGGCACGTCGTGCGGCTTCCTGCGTGGCCCGTTGCGACGTCAGGTCGGCGCGACTGTGCAGGGCAAGCGTGTCACTGCCTTGGCCCGTGCCGGCGACCTTGACGCTGCGGTTCTTGTAACGGTCGAGGATGTCTTCGCTGCACAGGACGACGCATGCGGCGCCGTCGGCGGCGGGGGCGCAATCGAAGACCGTGAGCGGGTCAGCCACGACGGGGCTGCGCAGCACCATGTCGATGTCGATGGCGCGCTGGAATTGGGCCAGCGGGTTCTTGCTGGCATGGAGGTGGTTCTTGACGGCGACGCTGGCGAGCTGCTCGCGGGTCGTGCCGAACGCGTGCATGTGGCGCTTGGCGAGCAAGGCGTGCAGGGCGACGTCGGTGGCGCCGAACACGTGCTCCCATTCCTGGTCGATGGCGCTGGCCTGGATGGCGGCCTGGTCGGTGTCGCTGACGTCGGTCATCTTCTCGATGCCGCCCACCACGACGAGGTCTGCGGTGCCGCTGCGGATGGCCTGGACGCCTTGACGGAAGGCGACGCCACCACTGGCACCAGCGGCTTCGATGCGCGTGGCAGGTAGGTGCAGGTCCGCAAGGCCGGCACCGTCGAGCAGCAGCGGCGCGACGTGCTCCTGACCCAGCAGTTTGCCGGTGCTCATGGTGCCCACGAAGACCTCATCGATGTCTTCACCCTGGATGCCGGCGTCCTTGATAGCGGCGAGTCCGGCTTCGGTCAGGAGGTCACGGTAGGATTGGTCCCACGCTTCGCCGAAGTGCGTGTGGGCGGCGCCGATGACGAAGGCGTCCTTCACGAAGCACCTCCCATGTTGAGCTTGCCGCGGAACTTGGCGTAGGTGGCGTAATCGATGACCGTGGTGTCGTCCAATTGCGTCTCGAGGCGCTCTGGGCCACTGCGGTCGTATTCGCGGATGCGCTTGGTGACGGTGAGGTCGAAGGCGTCGCTGCCTGCGCCGCTGCCATAGCCGCATAGGAAGATACGGTCGCCTGGTTCAGCGTTGTCGAGGACATTGGCCAGGCCAAGCAGGATGGCGCCACTGTAGGTGTTGCCGATGGTCGGCGCCAGGAGGCCGAGTTTCCATTGTTCGGGCTCGAAGCCGAGGCTCTTGGCCACGTTGACGGGGAACTTGCCGTTGGGTTGGTGGAAGACCACGTGGTCGTAGTCGCTGGGTTTGCTGCCACGCTCCTCCATGAGTCGCTTGCTGCATTCCGTGACGTGCCGGAAATAGGCCGGGGTGCCGGTGAAGCGTTCGCCGTGGCTGGGGTATTTTTGCCCCTCGCGGCGCCAGAAGTCCGGCGTGTCCGTGGTGAAACTGACGGTGTGGTGGATCTCGGCGAGGAAGTGCTTCTTGTCGCCGCCGAGCAGGAACGCGGCGCCGCCGGCAGAGGCACTGTATTCGAGCGCGTTGCGGGGAGCGCCTTGGCTGGTGTCGGCGCCGATGGCCATGACGGTCTGCGCCATGCCGGAATTGACGAGGCCCATGCCGACCTGGATGGCGGCGGTGCCGGCTTTGCAGGCGAATTCGAAGTCCGCCATGGTGAGCCAGGGGCCGGCCTGGATGGCGGCCTGCACGATGGTGCCGGTCGGTTTGACGGCGTAGGGGTGACTTTCGGAGCCGACGTAGATGGCACCGATCTGGTCGGCCTGGGTGGGCGCCCGGCGCATGGCCTGGCGCGCCGCCTCGACGCTGATCGTCGCGACGTCTTCATCGGGCCCGGGGACCGATTTCTGCATGACGTTGAGGGCGCGTCCGATGTTGGCGTCGTCGCCCCAGATGCGGGCGATCTCGTCGCTTTGGATACGGTAGCGTGGCACGTATGCGCCATAGCTCGTGATACCGACGGCCATCAGTGCTGCTCGACCGAGGTGCCTTACAAAAACTTGGTGAAGTCCGCGACGGCAATCGCCGATATTCCCAGGAGGAGCCTCAATCCATGAGCAGCACGGAACCCGTACGGTGGGCCTGTGTCTCTCCATCGACCTCGATGAGCAACCGGCCCTCCTCGTCGACGCCCGCAGCGGTGCCGATGACCTTGGTGCAGAAGTCGCCGTCGGGGTCGATGCCGACGCGGCGTCCGAGCAGGGCGTCACGTTGGCGCCAGGCCACGAGGACGTCGTGGGCGTGGCCTTGCCGGAGCCGGTGCAGCCAGGTATCGATGGCGTCGAGCAAGAAGCTCTGCAGGTCGGGCATGCAGCTCTCGGCACCAAGGATGTCTTCGAGCGTCACGGCCTGGCCGTTGAGCGGGTGCGGCCAGGCGGCGGCACTGCCGTTGACGTTGATGCCGATGCCGGCGATGATGTGGTCGATGGTGGAGCCGATGGATTCGGCTTCCACAAGGATGCCCGCGATCTTCTTGTCATCGACGACGACGTCGTTGACCCACTTGATGCGAGGCTCGGCACCGGCGACCTCCAGCACGTCGGCGACGGCATTGCCCAGGGCCATGGTCAGCATTCCCGGATCCAAGGATTCGCGTAGCAGCAGCGACAGGTAAAGCCCGCCTGCGGGAGCGTGCCAGGCGCGGCCGTGCGTGCCCCGCCCTTCGCCCATGCGCGTCGCGACGACGACGGTGCCGGCAGGGGCGCCATCCGCGGCGCGTCGGCGCACTTCGTCTTGGGTGCTGTCGCAGTCGGCGACGTCGATGACGGTCCAGTCCATGGCGCGGGGACGCAGCCACGGGGTCTTGGGCGTTATGCCCGGCGACGGAGGGCCACGAAAGCCAGGGCGAGTAGACCGAGGAACCAGGGGAAGGGCGAGTCTTGGCCAGCGTCGTCGGCCATGTCGCCATGGTCGTGGTCGTGGCCGTGGCCATCACCCATCATCTCGGTGACGGTGTGCACCTCGACACCGCGGTTCGTCCACACGACCGTGTCGCCGACCTCGATCTCCAGGTGCTGGACGTCGTAGCCCCAGTCGTCGATGGTGGCACCTTCGACGATGTCGACACTGTGCGTGGTGACCTTGCCGTCCGTGTCGGCCATGACGTGCACCATGCCCGTCATGAACGGATGGGGATGGCAGTGGTACGAGTAGCCACCTGGGTTCTCGTCGGGGAACGTCATGGACCAGACGCCGCCGGGGGCTATGTCGCCGCTGTCGAAAGCGGAGACCGTCGGGACCAAGAGGAGGGCCCCGAGGGCGAGGAGAGTGAACAAGCGCATAGGCCACGCAGCCACGGCGGCCTTCTTGAACCCACTCACGCGGGCGGGATGCCTGCGCCGTCGGTGAAGCGCCAGGCTCCGTCGGGCGCATAATGGTGGAAGAGCACGGTGTAGACGGTGAAGGTCTGCTGGACCGTCATGCTCGCACCGGTCGTCTCGAAATCACCGGTGAAGACGCGGATGTAGAGACCCTGGGTGTCCAGATGTTTGAAGCGCAACGTGGCGTTGTCCGCGTTGACCATCAACGGACTGGTGCCGGTGGCGACGGCGTAATTGTCCAGGCCTTGGCGGTGGTCATCGGTGAGCATGAGGCGCAGGGAGTTGCCCAGCGGCTGCGTGCTGGCCCATTCCATCTCGACCTGGGCGAACGTCGGCGGCGTGTCGACATCCGCGTAGCGTTCGTCCGCGTCGTCACCGACCAGGCCCGTCAGGTCATCCGCCAGTTTGCAGACCGCATAGGCATCCTGAGGGGTCCGCAGGCTGCATTGGATGATGCCGGTCCACTCCTTGACGAACGCCATCGGCACAGGAATCGGCACGGCCTCCAGCTTGACCTGGATCAAGCTCATGCCCGCCGCAGTGGTGACGTCCACGACCTGGTCCAGGTAGCCGGCCTTGTGGATGGCGAGGCGTAACGAGGCAGGTTCGGCGAACTCGAAGTGGAAGCGTCCATCGGCGTCCGTGGTGGCGGTCAGGTTCGCGCCGAGGACGGAAACGGTGACGTTGGCCAGGGGCGTGATGGCGTTGTCGACGACGACGCCCTCCAGGACGATGCCACTCGTCGCCGCGGTGGCCGGTTCGTCGTCTTGGCCAGGCGAGGCGCAGCCCGCGATCAGGAGGATGGACAGCAAGGCCAGCACGCGTCGCACAACGAGCGAGCCCCCGGCGCGCATCATAACCGTTCCCGTCTCAGGATGACGGGACCTCGCAAAGCTCGATGAGCACGCCGCCCGTTTCCTTAGGGTGCAGGAAGGCGATGCGCTTGCCTTCGGCACCGATGCGCGGCTCCTCGTCGATGAGGCGGACGCCGAGCGCCTTCAGGCGGGCCAGTTCGGCTTCCAGATCATCGACGCGGAATGCGATGTGGTGGATGCCGGGGCCACGCTTGGCCAGGAACTTGCCCACCGGCGTGTCCGGGCCGGTCGCCTCCAGGGCCTCGACCGTCCCCATGCCGGGCAGC
Source organism: Thermoplasmatota archaeon (assembly GCA_041618195.1). Classification (GTDB taxonomy): domain Archaea; phylum Thermoplasmatota; class E2; order JACPAO01; family JAHFTW01; genus JBFGSX01. The sequence goes on from JBFJNL010000023.1 coordinate 6,295, forward strand.
GGGAAGAAGCGCGTCTTGACGCCCTGGTCGGCGATCGTCTCGTCGTGCTCAGCCTTGATACCGAGGATGTCCTCATAGATGCGGCTGGCGTCGTCCACCGAAGCGACGGCGACGGCGATCTGATCGATGCCCAGGATGGCCATGTTAGGGCCGATGGCGTGACGGCCTTCAGCCTATGGGCGCGCGCCGCCGGCGGACTTCGGGGCGTATTAGATGATGGAGAACCGCGGCGAAGCCGCATTATCTGGTGAGTCGATGCATCTCCTGTTGCTGAGCGACCACCTGCCGTCCCGCGCCATGCCTCTGCTGATCCACCTGTGGCCGAGCGAGGCCGTCGATCGCCGCGTCGAGGAGAAGGTCCGAGAATGCTTCGCCGACTTCGGCCCGGTCCACCTGGATCCGGCCGACGGCAGCATGCAGGTGCACATCCCCAACCACCTCCTGCACCGGTGGATCGATGCGGAAGGGGTCCTGGGCACGTGGCAGCGCATGCGGCGTGATTGCGAGCGCCTGGCCGAGGCCCTGCACGACGCGACCAGTCTGCGCTTGCGCCTCATCCGCGCCGCCGACATGCACGTCGAGGCCGAGCTTTTGCCGACCGGCACGCCGGGCGCGTAGACTGGATATCCCTACGCCGATGATCAGCACGGCCAGCGGAGCCCAGGGTGGCAAGGGGACGCCCCAGAGCATCAAGGCGACGGCGGCGAGCGCCATCGCCCCTCCACGGCGCAACCCTTTGACCGGAGGCCGCCAGGGCAGCAGGATGATGACGAAGATGCTCAGCCAGGCGACACCGACCGCGATGGCGGCGCCGATCAGGGGATCCATAGATACACCTCCAACGCGACGCCTGCAAGGACGCTGATCGCGGTCAAGGGGATGCCCCGCACGGTGGGCAACTTCAGCCCGCCGACCTGCAGCGCGATGAGCATCACGACGAGGCCCGCGAGTTTGGGCAGCACGACAAGGTGGTCGCCGAGGGCCGCGCCGAGTGCGGCGGCGGCCACGGTGACGATCATGCTGATGGCGGCATAGCCGGCGAGTTTGGGCCAAGCGCGGCGCGCCAGACGACCTGGGAAGGCTTGCCAGGCGGCGATCCAGGCACCGATGCCGGCGACGATGGTGAGGCCGATGGCGACGGCGCCGAACGGGTTGCCAAGTGCGCCCTGGGCCGCCAGGACCGGAATGGTCCCGTCGATGCTGGCCATGCAGGTCATGCCCAGCAGGCGGGAAGGGGCGGTAGCAGCACTGGCTTCACTGTTGACGATCAAGCGCATAAGAAACACCTCGAACGGCAAGCGCCGCAGAGATGTCTATGCGCGCTTACCATTGCCCATCGTGGGCACAAAGGCGACGGCACGCAGTTTCATGCAGCACGGAACGTGCAGGTGCATGAAGGCAGCGTGGCCAGTCACGATTGCAAGGAGGGCCACAGGAGGTACTTAGCGAGTGTGGTGAGGGGATGTTGGCCGCTCACCAAGTCTGTCCATCACAGGTCGCCGCTGGCCGTGTATTCGCCCCAGACATCGCGCATGACGCCGCAGATCTCGCCGATGGTGGCGTACGCCTTGACGGCGTCAAGGATGAACGGCATGACGTTGTCGCTACCGTTGGCAGCGCTGCGCAGTGCTTCAAGGTGGGCTGTAACGGCGGCCGTGTCGCGGGTCTCGCGCAGGGCCTTCAGTTTGGCGAGTTGGGCCTCTTCTGGGCCTTCCCCGATACGTTGGATGTCTGTGTCGTCCTCTTCGTCGAGGATGAAGTCATTGACGCCGACCACGGTGCGGTCCTTGTCTTCGACCTCGCGCTGGAACCGGAACGCGGCGTCGTGGATCTGGCGCTGGACCCAGCCCTTCTCGATGGCGCGCAGCATGCCGCCCATGTCGTCGATCTTCTGGATGATATCGAAGGATTCCCGTTCTAGGTCATCGGTCAGCTTCTCGATGGCGTAGCTGCCAGCCACCGGGTCCACCGTGCTGGTGGCACCGGATTCGTTGGCGATGATCTGCTGGGTGCGCAGCGCGATGCGGGCGGCCTTCTCGGTGGGCAGGCCGAGAGCTTCGTCCATGCCGTTGGTGTGCAGGCTCTGGGTGCCCCCGAGCACCGCGGCGAGCGCCTGGATGGCGACGCGCACGATGTTGTTCTCCGGTTGCTGCGCGGTCAGTGTGCTGCCCGCGACCTGGGTGTGGAAACGCAGTTGCTTGGACTTCTCCTGCTTGGCATGGAAGCGGTCCGTCATGATGGTGTACCACATGCGGCGGGCGGCGCGGAACTTGGCGATCTCTTCCAAGAAATCGTTGTGGCCGTTGAAGAAGAACGCCAGTCGGGGAGCGAAGGTGTCGACGTCGAGGCCCTTGTCGATGGCGGCCTGCACGTAGGCGATACCGTCGGCCAGGGTGAACGCCAGTTCTTGCGCCGCGGTGCTGCCGGCTTCACGGATGTGGTAGCCTGAGATGCTGATGGTGTTCCAGCGCGGCACTTCGCGGGCGCAGTAGTCGAAGATGTCCGTGATGAGCCGCATGCTGGGCTCCGGCGGGTAGATGTAGGTGCCCCGGGCGACGTATTCCTTGAGGATGTCGTTCTGGATGGTGCCCGATATCTTGGCGGCGCTGACCCCTTGCTTCTCCGCCACGGCGATGTACATGGCCAGCAGCACGGCCGCCGGCGCGTTGATCGTCATGCTCGTGGTGACCTTGTCGAGGGGGATGCCGTCGAACAGGATCTCCATGTCATGCAGGCTGTCGATGGCGACACCGACCTTGCCGACCTCGCCGGCCGACATGTCGTCGTCCGAGTCCATGCCGATCTGGGTGGGTAGGTCGAAGGCGACACTCAAGCCAGTGCTGCCGGATTCCAGGAGCATCTTGTAACGCAGGTTGGACTCCTCAGGGGTCGAGAAGCCAGCATACTGGCGCATGGTCCAGAAGCGACCACGGTACATGGTGGGCTGCACGCCGCGGGTGAACGGAGCTTGCCCCGGGTAGCCGATGCGGTCACTGGGACCGACGTCCTGGGCGGTGTAGAGCGGGTCCATGACGCGTCCGCTGAACGCCGAGAATTCCTCTTGGCGCTCGGGGATGCGGGCCTTGAACGGCCCATACGTCTCCTTCTCCCAGTCCGCCTTGCTACGGGGCATCATGCGGGGCACGACGCTGCCCCTCTTAGAGATGGCCGGCCGACCGTGGCATGCAAGCAAAGTTACAAACCAACGAGCAGATGGCAGTGCATGGACCAGAAACTGTGGTTCGTGGCAGGATTGGCCTTGACGGTCCTCGGCATCCTGCTCGCGTTCGTCCCTCGCCTCGTCAACACGGCCTCCGGCACAACGGTCGCCGCAGGCACCTTTGCCGCCGTCGGCATCCCATTGGCCATCGGCGGCTTGGTCCTGGCCTGGTCGTCGCGCCGAGCCATCGACGGTGAGCCTGGCGATTCAGACGCGGCGGCGCCGTAGCGCCGCGGCCAAGGCTGCGGCCAGCCCCGCCGACCATGCGCCGATGGGGCTGTCTTCGCCGGGCGAGGGTGCCTGGACTTCCGTCGACGTCACCGTGTGCAGGCCATCATCGGCGACGGTCCACGTCACCTTGCCGCCGGGCGCGATCTCGACCGCCGCCGGCCGGAAGCCGCTGTCAAGGATCTCGACGGCAGCCTCCATCACGCCCCCGGCGACCACGACGACCTCGCCGGTCTGGTCGGTGTAGGCGTCTTTGTAGCCACGGCTGCCGAGGTCGAGGAATTCGCGGGAGTACGTCTCCCCCTGGCGCAACGCGTCACTGGACCATGCGGGTTCTTCGTGGGTCTCGTCACCGTGCGCTGCGGCGAGGGGGGCGAGCAGCAGGACGAGGATGATGCGCCACATGCACGCCGGCCAGCGGTGGCGGACTCTTTTCGGTTTTGGCCCCGCCTCTGCCGTGGCGACGGGCACACCCGCCAAGTTGTATGGATGCGACCAAAGCAGCCAGAAGGCGGAAGGACCGTCGTCTGGCATGGCCCCGGAGCGCATCGTGTGGTGGGCGCCCATGATCGCAGCGGCCGGCGTGCTGCTGGCCGGCGTCGTCGGCATCGCGACCCGGTTCCCCGGCGACCCGTGGTTGCTGCTGGGGCAGATGGTCGCTCTGGCGGCGGCCGTGGCCCCCGGCCTGTGGACGGCGCGGCAGGCCGCCGGGGACCGCCTGTGGTGGGTGGTGACGGCGACGTTCGGGTGGGCTGCTTTGGCGCCGGTCGAGCCTTGGTTGCCACACGCGACGGGACAGGGCTTCGATTGCGGCCGCCTGACATGGATCCCGAGCGCCGTCGGAGATGCGTATTTGGCCTGGATCGAAAGCTGGGGCTATGCCCTGCCAGCGATGCTGCTCGTTGCGGGCAGCGTCACGGTCGCCTGGCGCAGGCAGTCATGGGAAATGGCCGCCTGGGCTGCGGTGGGGGCATTGGCGCTGGCCGTGCTGTGGATGCTGGGCCGACCGCACGATTGCGATTGAGCCTCCGCTCGCGGGCGGTTGGGAACGGGCACCATGCCCGTCAGGCTGCCTGTTTCCAGGCCCAAAATGGGGTCGGCCGGGCTCGAACCGGCGACATCCGCATCTTCAGTGCGGCACTCTCCCAACTGAGTTACGACCCCTTGGGGAAGCCGCCGACGATGGCGGCCTATTTAGACACCAACGGCCCGGGCCGGCGGAGGGCAACGGTTGAAGGGGGAGACGTGGGTCGCAGCGCGTGAAGGGGGAGCCGGTGCCGCTTCGGGACTACTACCGTGACGACGGCGTGCACGTCCCAGTGATCCTCGCCGATTACGTCGGTGACCCCACCAAGAAGGGTCGGATCCGGCGCAGCGCCGAGGCCCTCGTGCGCGCCAACAACCGCGTCACAGCCACCATCGGCGACGTTCCCCGGCAATGGGAGAAAGACGTGGATCACTTGCGCGACCCCTTGGAACGCAAGCTCTTGTTCCGCGCCTTCATCGATGACGCGCTGTTGACCGACGAGCGCCGCAAGAGCATGGTCAGCATCCTGCTGTGGGGTTTCCTGCTCGCCTGGGCGCTGTCTGGCATCATCCTCGCGGTCGCCGCGCGCCCGGCCTTGCCCAATTTCAAGGCCACCTACGAGCTGTTCTTCTACGGGGTCGCCACGAGCCTGTTCTTGCCGCTGCCGTTCGAGACCTTGCTGTCGACGGCACGGGCGTCCCTGGGCGTCGGATGGACCGTGCTTGTGGCGGCCGTCTCCAAGGTCGTCGGCGCCTGGCTGGTCCTGTTGATGGGTGACCGGGCCAACGCCGGGGTCGAGCAGTTGATCGGCCGGTTCCCGAGGCTGCGTGATGTGTGGAACAAGGCGACCGCATTGGCCCAGCGCTACGGCTACGCCGCCGTGTTCGTGTTGTTCGCTTTCCCGTTCATGAGCGACACGGCACCGCTGTTCTTGCTGGCCGTGATGCACATGCGCAAGAGCATCTTCCTCGCCGTGACGTTCGTCGCGATCGCGGTGCGCTGCTTGCTGTTCTTCTTCGTCGTCGACCTGTTCTAGGCCGCGAAGCTACTCTTGGAAGCGCTTCTTGCTAAGGTTCCACAGGACCCAGCCGAGGCCGGCCAGCACGATGACGACGGCGATGAGGATGAAGATGTCCGAGGCACCGACGACCTGCGCCGAGCCCGGGCAGACAGAAAGGGTGCCCATGCCGGACGGCTCTGGACATGTGTGCATGACTTCGACCATAGCCTTGGACTTGGCCCAGTAGCTTTGGCTTTACCGGAAGCTGATGCCCATGGCCTCGCCGATCTCTTCGTATGGATCGTCGGGGAAGGCCAGCGGCTCCGGCAGTGCCGTGAACCAACCTCGCTCCTCGATGGCCTCGTCTTCGTCCTTGCCTTTGGCCGCAGGCCCCAGGCCGCCGCAAAACACGTAGCAGGTGCCGTTGTCCTTCTCCATCTTCATGACGAACTTCGGGTCAGAGAGCAGGTGGCCGGTCTCTTCGCGGAACTCGCGCAGGGCGCAGTGCACCGGACCTTCATGGTCTTCGACCTTGCCACCCGGCAGTTCCCAACCGCGTTCCCGGTGGCGCACCATCATGAACTGCGCCACGCCGTCATCGACGCGCGTGGCCACGATGACGGTGTAGGGCTTACTGGTCACGGAGATAGCTTCCCAGGTCACGCACGGGTTCCACGGCGCGGCCACCAGAGCCCTTGAAGCGGCCCACGACGAGGCCGATGCCAAGCGCTTCGTGGCGCGGGTTTGTGACGATGCAGTGGTCGCCGGAGTTCAGCGTCTTGTCGAAAGCCAGGATGCTCTGCGACAGGACATCGCGGCCATACAGGAACAGGTGAGCCACCTTCTCGTGGACGGTCACGGTCTGAGCGCGGGTCTCGCGGGCGAAGATGATGGCACCTTGCAGATCCATGGCGAAGCCGTCGTCGATCGATCCGATGAGCAGGCCGCCTTCGGAGCCTTCGCGCACTTCGGCGGGTAGGTCGAAGAACGCCTTGTCGACGAGGACGATGTCGACGTGGTTCTCGCGGTCGACGGCGGCCAGTCGGCGATCGCCCATGAAGCGCCTGAACAGGGTCTTCTCGACGCCTTCCAGGTTGTTGCGGACGGCCGCCTCTTCTTCTTGGGTCGCGCGACGCATCAGGCATCCCCCTTGCGCATGCGGGCCACGAAGAAACCGAGGGTCGGGTGGACGCCGGGGAAGAACCTGCGAGCGAGACGCATCTCGTCGGAGAGCTCAAGGCCGGGCCACTTGGTGACACCGTGCCCGAGTTTCTGGCCTTCGCAGTGTTCGAGTCCGGTCGATTCCATGGTGTAGCCGTTGTTGAGGAAGCGCTGGACGTGCGCCTCGTTCTCTTCGGGAGCGAAGGTGCAGGTCGCGTAGACCAGCACGCCGCCGGGTTTGAGGACGCGGTCGGCGGAGGCCAGGATGTCCTCTTGGAGCAGGCTCAGGATACCGGTCTCTTCCGGACGGCCACGGCGCCTGGTGCGGTCCTTGGGGATCGTGCCTTCGCCGGTGCAGGGCGCATCGACCATGACGCGGTCGGCCCAGGCACTGCCAGGCAGCTCTTGGGCGGTCTCGCGGCGTAGCACGGTGCAACTGGCACCGCTACGTTCGAGGTTCATGGACAGGGCACGGAAGCGGTCCTTGTCCGGTTCGACGGCGACCAGGGCGCCTTCGTCCTTCATGTCGCCGGCCACGTGGATGGTCTTCATGCCGGGCGCGGCGGCCAGGTCAGCGATGACCTCGCCGGGCTTGGCACCCAGTGCCAGGGGCGCGGCCGTCGACGACAGGTCCTGTGGCGACGACCAGCCCAGCATGTGCTCCATCGTGGCACCTTGGCTGATGGGGGCATGGTGGATCTGGAACACGGCCGGATCCATCGAGCATGGCGCTATGCGGAAACCGCGGCTCTCGAGGCGCTGCTGCAGACCGAACGGATCGGTGCGCAGAGCGTTGGCTCGTACGTACTGCGGTGGCTTCTTCTTGAGGCCGTCCAGGAACCGCAAGCGGTCGCCTGGCCCCAGTCCGGATTCTTCGGCGACCTTGTGGAAGCGCGACACCATCCATTCCGAGAAACCGTTCTTCGTTGCCCATTGCCGGACCTTGGGTCCAGCCGCGAAACGCGCTGCCTCAACCATGCGTCACCAAATTGAACATGAGTCCTCTGTCTTTGTTGGAAAAAGTGGCTCCATTGATGGAGCCCTTGGGGTCGGCGACCACGTCGATCCAGGTCTGCTGGTCGACGGTGGGTTCGCTCGGGACCCCGGGAACGAGATTGTCTTCTTGCTGGGCGATCTTGACAAACGCCACAGCGATCATGCCGGTGTTCGACTTGCCGTCGACACCGACTTCGGCCAGCACCCGCACGGTGATGCGGCTCTTGGGGTTGAAGAAGGAGCCACCGCCGGATTGGATAGTGCCTTCGTGCATGAACCACTCGGTGACCATGCCGCTGCGCAGCGTCCGGGTGCCTGCGGTATCCTTGCCGGCATCGACGACGATCTGCTCTTTTTCGAGCGCCTCATCGATGACCTCACGGGCCCGCTCCATGAGCGCGTCCCGATCTTGGCTGTCGCCGCCACGCAGGCTGAAGACTTGCAGCACGCCGGGGAAGGGCGCGGCACGCTCGTCTTCGCCTTGGTAGACGAAGCGTGTCTCCTTGACCTTGGCACCGAGCATGCTGCCTTCTTGGTCGAACTGCGTGACCTCCCACTCCAAGGACGATGCCTCGAGCGCTGCCGCAGAGACGTGGACCCGGTAGGGGTCCAGGCATCCTGGGATGCTGAGGAGGGCCGCCACTAGGAGACCCGCCAGCCAACGGCGCATAGACGGCGACTCCGGTACGACTTCATAGCGCCTTTCCCGTCGAGGCACCATGGAGGTCGAGCTCAAACTGCGCATCCAGGAGGGCGCGGTGGCCGACGTTCGGGCCAAGTTGGCAGCCTCCGGTGCCCAGGCCGGGACGAGCCGGGTCCAGGACGACCTGTTCTTCCAGCACCCTGCCCGCGACATGGTGACCACGGACGAGGCACTGCGGTTACGCCGTGAGGCGGGTGGGCTGGAGCTCACGTACAAGGGTCCGCGGCAGCCTGGGGACGCCAAGACCCGTCCGGAGATCAACATCGGCGTCGCGGCCGACCCGACCGCCCTGCTCGAGGCCCTTGGCTTCACGGCGGCGGCGCGCTTGGTCAAGACGCGCGAACCTTGGGCCGTGCCGGGTGCCGAAGTGGCCATCGACCACGTGGAAGGGGTCGGCTGGTTCGTCGAGATCGAGGCGACCGACCACCCTGAGCCCCACGGCCATGTAGAAGCGGTCAGGCAGGCACTGGGGCTTGGTGATGCGGAGGCCTTGACCAGCAGCTACCTGGAGATGGCCTTGGCGGCCGGCGGCCCGGCAGCCTCGCGGCTGTGACGTTAGACTTTGTAGGTCGATTCGACGGGGACCTTGAGCGCGCGGCTGATGGTGCAGACTCGGTCGGTGAGTTTGATGAGCGTCTGGATCTCCTTTTGGTCACCGGCGCTGAATTGCCACGCCACCGCCAGGCGATCGATGTCGCCGGCGTCATTGAAGTGGCATTCGCAGCGGATCGACGACAGTTCGGCCTCGGCGCTGCGCTTGGCCTTGACCTTGGCGTAGGTGCTGAGTTGGCACGACAACAGTGCCGCCATCAGGAGTTCGCTGGCCATGACGCCCTCATCGTTGCCACCGAACTCCGCGGGCTTGTCCTGGATGATGGTGTGGCCGCGGATGCTGATGCTGCAGCTGACCGGGGTGCGTGGCGTGGCCGTGGCGGTCTCGATGTCCATGCCCGGCCACTATGGACCGGGTTCTTGACGGCACCGTTCAGTCGTGGCCGTGCTGCAAGCGCAGCAGCCGCCATTCGTTCCAGCCACTGATGACGCGGATGTGCTTGGGTGCCGAGGCGTCGAACGCCGGGTCGCCGGAATCGATGTGGAGCGCCCGCAGCCCGAGCAGCTTCTCAGGCGGGGCCACCACGTGGATGCGGTCCCAGCCGATGCGCTGCAGCACGGTGGGGCTGAGCACCTGGGTGCCGCGCCCGAGCAACATGCCCTGGCCGCCGATGATGCTGAGCCACAGGTGGACGTCGCGGCCTTCGGTGATGGCTTCCAGGGCACGGGCGTCGAGGTCTGTGGCGACGATGCGGTCGCGGTCGATGGCGTCGACGCCGAGCAAAGTCGGTTTGCCCCAGAATTGCTTCTTGATGGCGCGCATGACGCTGCCGGCACCGATGAGGTGCAGGGCATCGGGCTCCCAGTCGCGCATGGTCTGTTCGACCAGGGGTTCCAGGGGCGTGTCGCCAGAGGTCGGCACTTTGCTGCCCTGGACGGCGGGACTCATGGGGACCTGCAAGCTGCCCTTGAGGACCACTTCGACGCGGCCGGAGCGGTATGCCTCTTCGTCCAGGTCGGTGACGTCGCGGTCGATGGCGTCGAAACCTGGCAGCAGGCTGTCGATGAGCCAGGCCGCTTCGTCAAGGTCGTACGCGAAGACCGGGCTGGTGATCTTGACGCCCCCCGGGATCCCCAGGCACGGCACATCGATGCCGGCCGCCGCCACGTCGGCCGCGGTGCCGTCGCCGCCGACGAAGCACAGCAGGTCGACGTGGGGGGCGATGAGCCAGGCCATGGCCTGTGTGTCATCGGCCGAGGTCGCGCCCAAGACGGTGTCTGGGGCGTCGACCGCCGGCAGTCCATCCACGCCCATGGCACCGGGGACCGTGAGCCAGGCCACGGGTTCTTGGACCGCTGCGACGAAACGACGGGCACGCTCGGGCGCGGTGGGTTCGAAGCCGCGGTCGAGGGCCACTTGCCAGTGGCCGTCGCTGCCCTTGAGGCCGGCTGCACCGCCGAGACCCGCGATGGGGTTGACGATGAGTCCGACGCGCAGCGCGTTGGCGGACACGGTTACGCGCCGGTTCGCTCGCGAGGCTCGATGCGGTCCAGGGTGTGCCAGCGCAGCACGGGTTTGCGGGCCGCTGTGGCCTCATCGAGGCGTTTGACCGGCGTCGTGTAGGGCGCGCCCTTGACGATGGCCGGATCTTCCGCCGCGATGTCGATGATGGCGTCGACGAAGCGATCCAGCTCTTCGCGGCTCTCCGACTCGGTGGGCTCGAACATGAGCGCCTCCGGCACGATGAGAGGGAAGTACACTGTGGGGGCGTGGATGCCGTGGTCGAGCAGGCGCTTGCCGATGTCACCGGCGGTGATGCCGGTGCGCTTCTTCAGGCCCGCAGCGGACGCCACGAACTCGTGCTTGTTGGGGCCCGGGTGGGGGAAGTCCAGCGTGCCCTGCAGGCGCGCCTTGACGTAGTTGGCGTTCAGCACCGCGATCTGGGCGGCGCGTCGGATGCCGTCGCCGCCGAGCAGGCACATGTAGGTGTAAGCACGTGCCAAGGCGGCGCTCTGGCCGTAGTAGCCCTTGATCTTGCCGATGCTGTCCGTGTGCTTGTCCATCGTCTCGATGTCGTAACCTGCATCGGTCTTGATGATGCGCGGGACCGGCAAGAACTGCTCCAGGCGTTTCTTGACACCGACGGGGCCGCTGCCAGGGCCGCCTCCGCCGTGGGGGACGGCGTAGGTCTTGTGCAGGTTGATGTGGACGATGTCGAAGCCCATATCGCCGGGGCGGGCGATGCCTTGGATGGCGTTGAGGTTGGCGCCGTCGTAGTACAGCAGGCCGCCGGCCTCATGGATGATCTTCTGGATCTCCTGGATGTCCGATTCGAACAACCCGAGGGTGTTGGGGTTGGTCAGCATGAAAAGCGCCGTCTTGTTGGACACGGCAGCGCGCAGGGCGTCGAGGTCGACGCGACCATCCTTCTTGCTGGCGAACTCGACGACCTTGTAGCCGGCCATGCCCGCCGTGGCGGGGTTGGTGCCGTGGGCGGTGTCGGGCAGGATGACCTCGTCGCGCTCGCCTTCGCCACGGGATTCGTGGTAGGCACGGGCCAGCAGGCAGCCAAGGAACTCACCCTGGGCACCGGCGGCGGGTTGTAGCGTCACGGCGTCCATGCCGGTGACCTCGCCGAGCCAGCGCTCCAGTTCGTACATGACCTCCAGGTAGCCCTGGATGGTGCGGGGGTCCTGTTCCGGGTGGACCAGGTTGACCATGGACCAGCTGGCGACTTCGTCGCAGACCTTCGGGTTGTGCTTCATGGTGCACGAACCGAGGGGGTACAGCGCCGTGTCGTTGCCGAAGTTCTTCTGGCTGAGCTTGGTGAAATGGTAGACGGCCTGGGGCTCCGTGAGGCCGAAGTCTCCGTCGTCGTCGGTGGGGTCCCAGGCAAGGCCGGCGGGGACGCGGTCAAGGAGTCCGGGTTCGTCCTTGATGACGCCCATGTGGACGCCGGTGACGCCCTTGCGGGCCTCTTCCACGACGAGAGGGACGTCGTGGGGGATGACCATCAGGGAGGGTTTCACCAGACCACCGCCGGTTGGCAGGCCTCGAGAGCTTTCTCGAGTGCCACGAAATCGTCGGGGCTGTGGACGGGGCTGGTGCCCCACAACATGCAGTCGGAGAGGCCGGGGACATCCTGTGCGAGGCGCAGGCCGGGGTGGACGCCGTTTTGGAGCATGGCGTCGTGGAAGCCGTCGGCGTCGCCGACGCGGGTGACCATTTCGTTGTAGAACGCGCCGGTGAAGCGGCGCTCGTGGCCGGTGGCGGTGACGATCTTCTCCATCTTGGCACCGACCTTGAGGTTGTGCAGGCCGAGGTCGCGCAGACCGGTGCGCCCGAGCAGCGTCAGGTGCATCGCGGCCATGTTGGCCATCAGGGCTTCGTTGCTGCAGATGTTGCTGGTGGCCTTGGAGCGGCGGATGTGCTGCTCGCGGGCTTGGAGGGTCATGACATAGCCGCGCTTGCCGTCTTCGTCGTGGGTGGCGCCGATGATGCGTCCAGGCATCTTGCGCACCAAGGCTTCGGTGCAGCCGAACAAGCCCAACAGCGGACCGCCGAGTTGTGGGGCGGCACCGAAGCAACTGGCTTCGCCGACGACGATGTCGGCACCGAGGACGCCGGGGGGTGCGACGACGCCGAGGCTGGATGGGTCGACGCCCATGATGAACAGGGCGCCGGCCGCGTGGGCCAGCTCGCCTGCCTTGCGGGCCTCGGCTTCGAAGATACCGAAGTGGTTGGGGTTCTCCAGGTAGACACCGCAGACGTCGTCGCCGAGCTTCGCTTCCAGGCTGGCCATGTCGGTCTCGCCGGTGACGTCGTCGTAACCGAAGGTGTCAAGCACGAGGCCTGCGCCTTTGGTGTAGTTGGCGAGCACGCTGCGCTTCTGCCAGCTCAGGTGCTCAGGGATCAAGAATCGGGTGCGCTTGGGGTACACACGCAGTGCCATGAGACCGGCTTCACCGAGGGCGGTGTGGCCGTCGTACATGGAGGCGTTGACGACCTCCATGCGAGTGATGTCAGCCATCAGGGATTGGTATTCGAAGAGGCACTGCAGCAGGCCTTGGCTCACTTCCGGTTGGTACGGCGTGTACGCGTTGATGAGCTCTTGGCGGTGGATGACGGCGCGGACCGATGCGGGGACGTGCTGGGGTTTGAGGCCCGGCAGGAAGATGGGCATGGTGTCGTACGTCTTGTTCTTGCCAAGCGTGCGGCGCAGGCGGCTGGCAAGGTAGCGTTCGGGCTCTCCGTCCGGTAGGTTCAGCTTCGCGATGCGGAGCCGCTCGGGGATGTCGCTGAAGAGCTCGTCGACGCTGCCGATACCGATGGCGTCGCATAGCTCCTGTTCCCTGGAGTGGTTCGGGATCAGGTGCACGCTTCGCGCGACTCAGGGATGACATTTGAGGATTGGTGCGGCGGCGGCCGGCACACCACAGGCCCAACGAGCCGGACCACCTCCTGTTGGCGGGCCGTCAGCGAGTGATCCAGCCACCGTCAGGTGCCACGGCCTGGCCGGTCATGAACGACGCCTGGTCGCTGGCCAACCAGACGATGGCCTCGGCGATCTCTTTGGCCGTGCCCATTCGCCCCATCGGAGCCCCCTGCTCGAGCACCGGACGCATATCGGGGTTGGCCTCCAGTGCCCGGTCGATCATCGGGGTGTCGATGACGCCTGGGCAGACGGCGTTGACCCGGATGTTCTGGGTGGCGTAATCGAGCGCTGCGACCTTGGTCAGCCCGACCAGCCCATGTTTGCTGGCCGTGTACGCGCCGGCGTTCTGGAAGCCGACCAGGCCAGCGATGGAGGCGGTGTTGACGATGGCGCCACCGCCCCGCGCCAGTAGCGCCGGGATCTCGTAGCGAAGGCAGCGGAAGACGCCGAGCAGGTTGACGTTGATGATGTGATGGACGTCGTCTTCGCTCTGCTCGGCGACGGCGCCTGAGCCACCTTCGATGCCGGCGTTGTTGATGGCCACATCCAGGCCCCCGTAGGTGTCGACCGCGTGTTCGACCATGGCCTTGACGGACGCTTCATCGGCCATGTCGGCGTGGACGTATGAGGCGGGATGGCCGGCGGCGGAGATCTCCACCGCCAGTCCTTCGCCCAGGGTGTCCTGGACGTCTGCGAGGACGACGGAGGCACCGTGCTCGGCGAGCAGTCTGGCGGTGGCTGCACCGATGCCAGAGGCGGCACCGGTGACGATGCAGACCTTGCCGGTGAAATGATGAGACATGTGCGCCACAGACGGGAAAGGGCGCTAAACGACATGCTGCGATTCCAGCGGGCCCTTCACCAATCGATGACGTGGCGGTCCCGCCAGAACCGGCCGCTGGGCCCACCCGGAGGCATGCGGCACAGCCAGACGACGCCATCGGCACCGGTCTCCAGGCTACGCGGCGCGCCTAGCCCCCCCATATCGGTGCGCACCCAGCCTGGGCAGACGCTGTTGGCGATGAGGCCACGCATGCCGTATTCGCCATGCAAGTATGCTGTGAGTCCGTTGAGGCCTGTCTTGCTGACCCGGTATGCCGGGGCGGTGCCGGACATGCCTTCGACCAAGGCCCCCATGCCGCTGCTGACGTTGACGATGCGGCCGCCGGGGCGCTCCAGCAGCAGCGGCAACGCATGCTTGGCGAGCAGCATCGGGCCGCGCAGGTTGGTGGCCAGGACCGCGTCGAGGCGCTCGGTGTCGAGGGTGTGGAGGGCGCTGCCATGCCAGTCGCCTATGGCCGCGTTGTTGACCAGGATGTCCAGGCGCCCGGCTTCGTCATGGATGAGCCGGATCGCCTCCATCATGCTGGCTTCGTCGGTGACGTCGAGCGTGACCGGATGCATGGCGCCCCCGGTGGCCTCGGCCGCGCCTTCGATGTCTTCCTTGTTGCGCGCTCCGGCGTAGACGGTGGCTCCCAAGGAGACCAGTTCAATGGCGACCTGGGCGCCGATGCCCCGCGTCGCGCCACTGACCAACGCCACCTGGCCTTGCAGGTCACCCAACGGTTCGACGGCCATGCATCAGGATGGGGGCCACCGCACGTGGCGTTTGCCCTCAGGCTGCGAGCTTGTCGTGGCGCATGACGTGCATGGCGTGGTCCTGGATGTGGTCGCCGGTCACGGTCCACGTGTGGCGGACCTTGGCCCGTCCGAGGCGGCCGCGCACAGTGGTGTCGAACGTCCAGACCCCTTCGGACGTGGTGGCGGGTTCGACGCCCTCGACCTGGACGCCGCGGATCCAGCGGCTGGCGAAGGTGAGCCCGCTCTCGATCTCGTCGTGACCCTTCCATGTCGCGTGCGTGGTGCGCATCTCGGCGCGCGGGTCGTACAGGTCCACCAAGCCGGGCACATCGCACGCCACGAGTCGGTCAAGCCACCGCTCGATGAGAGTGGCGGCGGGCAGGGTCATGGTTTCCTTTGGCCATCATGCTGTTCTTGGACTTATTGGTGCCAAGCTAGAACATTCGCCCGTCCGGCGGCGCTCAGACCCTGCGGCGAGGCCACAAGAAGAACAGTGGCAGGAACAGGAAGAAGACGAAGGCCCCTCCCGTGAGGGCCCACAGCACCGCGGTGATGGCGATGCTGGCGGCGACGGCGAGGACGAAGATCGTCCAGCGGTTCATTCGATGCTGGAGAGGTAGCCGGCGGCGTCGAGCAGCGTCTCGACCTCTTTGGGGTCGTCGAGCTTGAGGCGTAGCAGCCAGCCGCCCCCGTACGGGTCGTCGTTGATGGTCTCGGGGGCGTCTTCGAGCGCCGCGTTGACCTCGAGGACCTCGCCCGCCAAGGGCATGTACAGGTCGCTGACCGACTTGACCGACTCGACGACGCC
>JBFJNL010000024.1:0-21996 GCA_041618195.1 Thermoplasmatota archaeon
AGTGCCTGCATGAGGCGCTTCTCGAGCAGGCTCAGAGAGACTTCCACAGGGCATCGAGCCCGCGCCTTGCCAAAAAGGGTCCGTTCAGAACGGGCTGGGGATCTTGGTGAGGACGATGGCGGCCACGATGATGACGACGAACAGGATGGCGCTGCGTTTCTTGCCGCGCTGGACCTCGTCGTGCGTGTCCTTGCACTCGGTGGAGCACCAGCGTTCGGTGGGCTCGATGATCTTGCCGCAGATCTCGCAGTGTTTGTGATCAATGATCTGGTTCATGTTGATGCCTCGATGAGTGTGCCGTCGAAGCCGTCCCCTTGGACGGCGGCTATGAGATTCTGTAGGTCGCTCCCGTGGACCACGCGGGTCTGGGTGCGGCTTTGGCGCAGCAGTGCGGTGGCCGGGCCGTCGACGACGCCGGCTTGGCCGGCGCTTTTCCATTCTGCGCCGCCGACGATGACCATGAGTTGGTCGAAGTCGAGGCGCTCGATGCGTTGGGCATCAGGATTGGCGCGCGGGTCCTTGTCGTAGACGCCGTCCACGTTGGTGGCGATGACCAGGCGGCTGGCGCTCGAGAGTTCGGCGAGTTCGGCACCGACGTAGTCAGTGCTGTGGCCCGGAGTGGTACCGCCCATGACGACGACGCGGCGATCTTCGCTCAGGGCGACCGCCTCACCGGTAGTGAGCGGAACGTCTTCGTTGCACGGGACCCCGCGGGCGCTCAGGAACCCGATGAGGGTCTGGGCGTTGAGGCGGGTGGCGGCGATGCCGATGCGGTCGAGCATCTCTTCGCTGCCACCGGCATCGCGGGCCAGGCAGATGGCGTCCCGGGCGGTCTTGCCGCCGCCGACGACGACCAGGAGGTGGCGGTCGTGGCTCAGCTCATCCAGGCACCCTGCAAGGCCGGCGATGAACGCTGGGTCCGCTTGTCCGGGGGCGACGATACTGCCGCCCATGGCGAGAACGACCTTCTCCACGAGCGGTCCAGCGTGGCATCTCGGATGAATGCACCGGAGCCGGCTGAACCACCGGGCGGCGGCTCAGGCCAGCCCAGCTGGAGCCCGCGGGCTCCTCGGACGGGCAAAACGGGGGGCTTGGCGACGTTCCCGGTCCGGGTCTTCAAATACATGGGCCTGCTCGCCGCTTCCGTTGGGCATCGACGAGTGGACGGAGCGCCAAAAATACGTCTTCAAGCGGACGGTCGAGGACCTTGGGTCCTACCGTGGCATGGGGACCGAACTGGTCACGTTGTACGTTCCTCCGACGCGCCAACTGAGCGACGCCGCCGCGATGCTCCGTGAGGAGTTGGGGCAGGCCGCCAACATCAAGTCCAAGCAGACCGCCAGCGCGGTGCAGTCGGCTTTGACGTCCATCCTGGCCCGCCTCAAGGTGTGGAACAACCGCACCCCGCCCAATGGTGTCGCCGCCTTCGTCGGCAATGTCATCACCGGCAACAACAAGACCACGCAGGTCGCGCATGTGTTCGAGCCCCCGGCTCCGGTGCAGACCTACCAGTACCGCTGCGATTCAAGCTTCAACGTCGAGCCTCTGCTCGGCATGATGGCGTCCGAGGACGTCTACGGCCTGCTCATCATCGACCGCAAGGAGTGCAGCATCGGGTTGCTTCGCGGCAAGTCCATGGTGGCCATGCACAACAAGCAGTCGATGGTGCCCAGCAAGCACGGTCGCGGTGGCCAGTCCCAGCGCCGTTTCGAGCGCTTGACGGAAGAGGCCGCCGACCAGTGGTTCAAGCACGAGGCAGAGATCGCCAGCGAGATCTTCCTCGCCGAGCCGAACATGAAGGCCGTCATCGTCGGTGGCCCCGGCCCCACGAAGGAGTACTTCGTCGAGCACGGGTACCTCCACCATGAGGTCAAGAAGATCGTGCACCGGCAGACCTTCGACACCGGCTACACGGACGACGACCAGGGCCTCAAGGAACTGGTCGAGGCCGCCGGTGCGGCCATCACCGGCCTCGGCATGCTCGAGGACAAGCACCTGATGCAGCGTTTCCTCAAGGAGACCAGCAACGCTGACGGCGGCTTGGCAGAGTACGGTGAGGACCAGGTCCGTGAGGCGCTCATCATGGGCGCCGTGGACCATTTGCTCATCTCAGAGGAGCTGCGCCGAAAGCGCCTCACATTCACCCAGAAGAAGACCGGCGAGGTGGTCTACGCCACCATCGAAGACCACAAGGTGGACCTCAAGTTCGCCGAGATGGCCAAGCTATGGGGCGGTGCCAACAACGTCGAGATGGAGTCCAAGGACCTCATCGAGGAGCTGTCCGACCTGGCCGAGGCCCAAGGCTCGAAGATCCACATCGTCAGCGTCGGCAGCGAAGAAGGCGGCATCCTCCGCAATGCCTTCGGCGGCATCGTCGCCATCTTGCGCTTCCAGTTCCGCTGAAGCGGCTCAGTGACCCATGGGGTCGTAGGCGTCAGGGACATCGCGGTCGCCGCCAGCGTCAAAGCGTGCGTGGTGGCGACCCCAGCCGCTGAAGACCCCGTAGGCACCGAACACGATGATGCCGGTGGCGCCCATGATGAACAGGAAACCGATGACGACGGCGTCGGTGATGACGTTGCCCGGCGGTCCGATGGGGGCCGCATTGTACCCCCAGATGATCATCGCGGCACCACCCGCGAGGATCAAGGCACCGAGCGCCAGGAAGAACTCGCCTAAGTGGCCGGTCTCTCCATCCTCGCGGTGGAGGCGGCGTAAGGAAATCATGGCCTACCATCTGCGGCGTGGCTATTTGTGGCTGGTGTCAGGGACACTTGTCCGGTGGTACGCCAGGCGTAGGCTGGTGACCGCAAGGAGCATCAGGACGGCCAACCCGACGAATGCCCTGACGGGGGCCTCGACGCGAACGAGCCCCGCGGCCATTGTGCAGCTGACGAACGCGGCGATGGCGCCGGCCAACCACGGCAACCGACGACTGTGGCCGCGGCGCAGTCCGAATTCACGGGCTAAGGCACGACCGATGAGCCACAAGGCAAACAAGACGCCGGCCGCGGCTACCCACACCCTTAGGATCCACGCGTCAAGGCCTATCCATAAGACGCCGGCGACGGCGGCAAGGAGGGTAACGACAGCGAAGCCGTCTGCGAACCGGGTCAAGCGCCGGGCGCGTCCCAGCCTTCGCGGCCGATCATGACACCGAAGGTCATGAATCCGACACCCATGACCAGGAAAAGCGCGCCCAGGATGAGCCCGTCGGTGACGATGGCCTCGCCGGCGTTCCAGTTGGGGGCGAACCCGCCGAACAGGCTCAGAAACGTGATGACGGCCCCGAACAGGCCGATGATGACACTCAAGACGGTGAAGATGCTCTTGAAGACACCTTTGGACCCGTGGGCTTCCATAGTGGTTCCACCAGACTCTCCTTTTCAGCCGTTGTGGTGCCTCACGAGGCCCTTTGGACCAATTGGATGCCGGTGATCAGGCCCCATACCCAGGCGGCCAGCGGCGCCAGCATCACGACGGGCAGCAGCAGGATGCCGACGATGGTCAGGAACAGGACGAAGGCCACGATGATGGAGCCGACGCCGAGCGCTAACTGCCAGATGCCTTCCTGCGTGCGCCCGCCGATGATCGAGCCCAGCCCTGGCAGCAGCAGGACGTTGAGCAGCAGGGCCGCCACCGCGAGGCCCATGTCGGGCTTCTTCGTCCCCGCGCCGTGGCCCGCCGGCGACCACGAGGGCGCCCCGCCAGCGGGCGAACCGGCGGCGGGTGGGGTGACCGGGCGCCATGCGCTGGCCGCTGCGGGGACAGCGGCGGCGAAGGCACAGGTCGGGCACGTCAGCAGCGTTCCGGGGGTCGCTTCGACCCAGGTCTTGCAGCGCGGACAGGACACCTGCACAGGCCGTCGAGGTCGCTGGCGGACCAATAGCCTGCCGATGACCGCGCCAAACCTGAAACCCGGGGGGTCTGTGCTGGGCCTGTGTCCCGCCTCGCGGCCGAAGGCAGCCCGTACTTGCAGCAGCACGCTGACAACCCCGTCGACTGGTGGCCCTGGGGCGAAGAAGCGTTCGCCGAAGCCAAGCGCCGCGACGTCCCAGTCTTCCTGTCGATCGGCTACGCGACCTGCCACTGGTGCCACGTCATGGCCCACGAGTCCTTCGAGGACGAGGACGTCGCCCGACTGATGAACGAGGCGTTCGTCTGCATCAAGGTCGACCGCGAAGAGCGGCCTGACGTGGATGATGTCTACATGGCCGCATGCCACGCCATGGGCCAACGCGGCGGCTGGCCACTCACGGCGATACTCGATCACGAGAAGCGGCCATGGTTCACGGGCACCTACTTCCCCAAGACCTCCGTCGGTCAGCGCACCGGGATGATGGACCTCGTGCCCGGCCTCAGCGAGGCGTGGGTCGAGAAGCGCGCCGACATCGAGGCCCAGGGCAAGCACCTCATCAACCACTTGCGACCGCGCCCCGAGAACGGCAACATCCCCGGTCCCGGCCTGTTGCGCAATGCCGCCAACGGCCTGCTCGGCCGCGAAGACAAGGAGCACGGCGGCTTCGGCCAGGCCCCGAAGTTCCCCAGTTTCCACCAGGTCCGCCTGCTGCTGGCAGCCCACCGCCAGGGCCACGAGGAAGCCCTGGCTGCGGCCAAGCGTCAATTGGATGCCATCGTAGCCGGCGGCATCCGCGACCACGCCGGCGGCGGGCTGCACCGCTACAGCACCGACGCTCGCTGGCACCTGCCCCATTTCGAGAAGATGCTGTACGACCAGGGCAATGCTTTGTGGGCGTACGCTGAAGCGTACACCGAATTCAAGGACCCTGCATACCTGGAGATGCTCGAAGACATCGCGACCTACCTCGAGCGCGACATGCGCCACGAGAGCGGCGCGTTCTTCGCCGCCGAGGACGCCGATTCCGAGGGCGAAGAGGGCCTGTTCTACACGTGGACATGGGCGCAACTATGCGGTGCCATCCCCAAGGCCGACGCCGGGCTGCTCGGTGCCTCGTTGGAGGGCAACTTCCGCGATGAATCGACGGGCCACCCGAGCGGCCGCAACATCCCGTTCACCGCCGACTCCGAGGTGCGCAAGCGCACACGGGACGGGCTCATGGCCGCGCGGGCCAAACGCGTGCGTCCCATGCGCGATGAGAAGATCCTGGCGGACTGGAACGGCCTCGCCATCATCGGCTTGGCGGCCGCCGCCCGCGAGACGGGCCAGGCGCGTTTTGTAGAACTCGCCAAAGGTGCCGCCGATGGCACCTGGAGTCTGTTGCACCATGACGGCCACATGCGCCACAGCTACACGGCCGGCCAGGCCAAGACGCCGTGGTTCTTGGAAGACCAGGCCGCGATGGCGCTTGGGTTGTTGCACCTGTTCGAGGTCAGCCACCGGGTCCAGGACCTGGAGCGGGCACTGATCCTTCTGCAGAGCCTCGATGCATTCGCCAGCGACAACGGCAGCCTTTACCGGACCCCGGAAGATGGCGAGGTGCTGCCCATGCGCGGCATCGAGCTGTATGACGGGGCCAGCCCCAGCGGCAACGCCTTGGCTGCCGCCGCATGCTTGCACGCGGCGCGCCTGACCGGAGACCTGGCATGGGACGAGCGCGCACGCACCATCCTCGAGGGTGCCGGCGCGTCGTTGGCCAAGCAACCCCTCGCCCACACCGCCATGGTCGTGGCCGTCGATGAACTGCACTTGGACTGGCTTGACGTCGTCATCGCCGGCACCGAGCCCGCGCCCTTCATCGAAGCCACCCGCGGCATCGGCCCTGGCGTCCACGTGCTGCTCTGGGATGGCACGAACGGTCTCGACAAGCACGTGGCGTTCCTGCCACCGGTCAATGACAAGACGGTCGCCTATGTGTGCCGAGGTGACGCCTGCGAGACCCCCATCGAGTCCCCGGAAGCGCTGCGCGAACGCCTAGACGCGACCGAGTAGCTCGGCCTTCAATGCCAGCACGCGGCGCTCGACATCGGCCAAGGTCTGGCGGAACACGTCAAGCGGCTGACCTACCGGGTCGTCCAAGCCCCAGTCTTCATCGGTGTGAAGGGACGGACAGCTCTCGGCGACGCCGCAGCCCATGGTGATGGTCCGCACGTAGTCGTCCAACTTGTCGAAGTCGAGCATCTTGGGCGACAAGCCAGTGGTATCGATGCCGGCTTCCTGCATGACAGCGATGGCGTTGCGCGCCACGCCGCTGGCCGGTTCGGTGCCGGCGGAGTCGGCGTCGAGGCCGTGGTGGCGGGCGACGGCTTGCGCCATCTGGCTGCGGCAACTGTTGCCGACGCAGACGAACAGGACCTTCATCGCTTCACCTTGGTGGGGCGGTCGCCGCCCCGCAACATTTCGTAAAGGAAGGCCCCAGCCAAAGCCCCTACGATGGGGGCCACGATGAACATCCACAAGCCCGCGTATTCCGGGAAGGCCAAGGCAGGCCCGATGCTGCGGGCCGGATTCATGGAGGCATTGGTGAGAGGCCCGGCCCACAGGGCGCTGAGGCCGACCGTGGCGCCGATGGCAAGCCCGGCCATGTGACCCATGGCGCGACCGTCTGTGGCGACGCTGGCGATGACGAACATCAGCACAGCAGTAAGAAGGACCTCGACCACCAAGCCCGCCGTCGGCGTTAGGAAGGCGGCCACCCGGGTGACGCCGATCTCCGTGCCGGCCGGCAGCAACAACCGCAGCGTGAAGGCGGCCAGTGTGGCGCCCATGATCTGCGCGGCGATGTAGCTGGGCACGCGACGCCACGGGAAGTGGTTGGTGGCTGCGAAGGCGATGGTCACGGCCGGATTGAAATGCGCGCCGGATACGTGGCCCACCGCATAGACCATCGCGGCGATGACCAGCCCGAACGCCATGGCGATGCCAAGATGCGTGATGGCGCCCGTCACATCATTGACCGCGATGGCACCGCACGCCGCCAAGACGAGGGCGAACGTGCCGACCGCTTCGGCCAGTTCTGGCGCGCTGCGCATACCCGTCGCACCGGCGGCTGCGATTTGAGGGTGGTGGGGCAAGCTCATCACCCGCCACGCGAATCACCCGGCGTGCGTAGCCTGCTCCTGGCCATCCTGCTCATCGCCGCCGGCTGCGTTCAGCCCGCGCTCGACCCGGACCCCGTGCCCGAAGCCGGCGCCGAAGCCATCAGCTTCATCGTCGTCGGTGACACCGGGACTGGAACGGCCGTCCAGAAGCGCGTGGCGGATGCCATGGAGGACGTCTGTATCGAGATCGGCTGCGACTTCGCCCTGTTGCTCGGCGACGCGATCTACGAGACCGGTGTGTCCAGCGCCAACGATCCGCAGTTCCAGACCAAATTCGAGCTGCCGTACCACAATCTCACCATCCCGTTCTACGTCGTCATGGGCAACCACGACTACGGTGGCAACGGCCGGGGCTACGATTCCGCCAAGGCACAGTACAACCTTGAGTACTCGGCCAAGAGCACAAGGTGGAACATGCCGGGCGTGACCTACGTGGTCGACACCGGGCCCATCGATCTTTTCGCTCTGGATTCGGGCTCCCTGGTCGTCCATGGCAGCCCGACGGTGCCCCCGGGCAGTTCGTTGGCCGAGCAACGGGCATGGCTGACCCAGGCCATCGCGGCCAGCGACGCGCCATGGAAGATGACCTTCGCCCATCACCCCTACATCAGCAATGGCCAGCACGGGGACGCTGGCAGCTACGATGGCGTGTCCGGCCTCGGCAACGGCTGGAAGGAACTGCTCGAGACGACCGCCTGCGACAGGGTGGATTTCCATCTGGCCGGCCACGACCACGACCTACAGTGGCTCAAGCCCGTCAAGGCGTGCGGCGACACCGAGTTCCTGATCAGCGGCGCCGGCGCCAAGCAACGCAGCGCCGGCACGGGCATGCACCCGGCCCGTTTCCAAGCATACAGCACGTACGGGTTCATGTGGATCCAAGCGACCGACGACCGCCTCGTCGTGCGCGCCTACGATGACGCGGGCACGGTCTTGATCCAGTCCGTCCGCTCAGTTCCCTGACGCGGGGTCGCGCCACAGACCGGCACCGCCGACGCCTTTGGCGGCCCGTTCCATGACGGTGCCCACAAACGCATCGATCGTCGCATCAGGGTCGCCTTCGAGGATGCCCTGCAGGTCCTTCCACTTCTCATCTAGCCGGTGCATCATCGCGGTGTCGATGGTGTCCTGGGCCGTGAAGTACCACGCTTCAACAGGGTTCTCTTGCCCGATGCGGTGCAGCCGACCTTCACATTGTTCGTGCTTGGTCGGGGTCCAGTCCAGTTCGATGAACACCACGTGACGGGCGTGCAGTTGCATGCCGTCCACACCTTGACCGCTGGCATCCATGGTGGCGACGAGCCCATCGTAGTTGCCAAGGCCATCGATCATGCTCTGACGGGCGATGGTGGGCACGTCGCCGGTGATGACCGGCGTGTTGCCGGGCAGTGCTTCGGCGAGCTCCTTCACCACTTGTTTGTGGTGGGCGAAGTAGATGGCGCGTTCACCATCCAGACCTTCGGCCCATTCGACGACGGCGGGGATCTTGGCCAACGCGGCTTCACGACGTAGGCGGCCCAGGTGTTGGCGTCCTTGCATGCGCTCCGAGGCCCCCCATCCGTCGGGCAGGTCCTTGCGCAGGCGGCGCACCCATTCGACGAAAGACTCCTCTTCACGCCGGTAACCGCTGCGTTCGGCCAGGACAAGGTCGCGGCGGGTGCGGTGGAACGCCGGCAGGTCCGCGTGCACGTCGTCCTTGGTGCGTCGCA
This sequence comes from Thermoplasmatota archaeon, assembly GCA_041618195.1. Lineage (GTDB taxonomy): Archaea > Thermoplasmatota > E2 > JACPAO01 > JAHFTW01 > JBFGSX01. Next base: position 8,730 of record JBFJNL010000024.1, read on the forward strand.
GGAAACAGGTGTCCTTGAGCCGTTGATGCAGTTCTCGCCGGGGCAGGCTCTCGATGGCGTTCATCGCGTGATCATGGCGCAATGGGCCTTGGGCGGGCGTCCACCAGTGTGGCAGGACACCCTTGTAGATGTGAAGCACGTCCTCTAGTTGCCCGAGCAAGCGCAGTTGTTGGATGATGTCTGGCCGGCGGTTGGGGATGGGCGTTCCCGACAGGGCGAAGCGGATGCCGACCGGGTCCATCAGGTCCTCGGCCAATTGCGTGCGCTGGGCGGCTGGATTCTTGAAGTAATGCGCCTCGTCAAGCACCACGGCCTTGGGGCGCTGCATGAGCAGCTCCTCGATGGCGCTCGGCAAAAGCTCCGGGTTGAGCACGATCAGGTCGGCGTCCTGTAGTTTGTCGCGGCCTTTCTGCAACACTTGCACGCTGCGCCAGGGCACCCACTTGAGGATCTCGGATTTCCAGCTCAGCTTGACGCTGGCCGGGCAGACGATGATGGCCGGATGGGCCTGCAGGTTCTCCAAGGCCAGCAGCGCCTGGACGGTCTTGCCCAGACCCATGCCGTCGGCCAGGAAGGCGCGGCGCTTGGTGACCAAGAAGCCGACGCCGTCACGCTGATAGGGACGCAGTTTGGCCTCCGCTGCCTTGATGCGGGCGCGCAGGTCGGCGTCGGGCAGCAGGTCGGCGACCCTGGCCTCGGCCTCGTCGTCCAGGATGTAGTGGTGGGCTTCGCATAGATAGCGCACCGCTTCGGCGCCATCGCGGTCGTCGTCCCACCACCAGCAACGCTCGGGGCCGTCCCATGCGGGCAGGGGCAGGCCGCGGTCGTGGAGTGCTTCCCGCCATGGGTCGGGGACGGCGCTCACTTCGAAGCGGTCCCGCAAGCGGATGGTGTGCTTGCTGTCGACGCTCACGTGATGATGTCGCTGTCTTCCTTGCCGGTCCACCAGCTCAGGTGGTAGTCCTTGTCGCGCGCATCGTGGGCCGCCTTGGTCATGTGGAGCGGGCGGTACGTGTCGATCATGACCGCCATCTCGCTCGTGCGTTCATGACCCATGCTCGCTTCGTAACGGCCCGGCTGGGGTGCGTGCGGGATGCCCATGGGGTGGAGGCTCAGACTGCCGGGGCCGACGCCCTTGCGGCTGGTGAAGTCACCTTCCACGTACCATAGCACCTCATCGCAATCCACGGACGAGTGCGGGTAGGGGCAGGGAATGGCGTCAGGGTGATAGTCCACCTTACGCGGCACGAACGAACACACGACGTAGGCGCCGCCTTGGCCAAGGAAGGTCGTGTGGATCGGGGGCGGTAGGTGGACCAGCCCGGTCTTGGGCTGGTAGTCATGGATGTTGAATGCGACCGGGTAGACGCTGCCGTCGAAGCCGACGACGTCGAAGGGGTGGTGTGGCAGGACGCGCACGGTGTAGGTGTCCTTGCGCTTGTGCAGTACGCGGACGTGGCCCTTCTTGTCCAGGTCGGCGGGGTCCGGTTCGCTCAACGCCGCGGGCCGGCGGAAATCCCGGTGTGAATAGGGTGCGTCCATCTTCATCTGCCCGACGGGGTTGGTGAAGTTGCTGGGGATCTGCAGTTGGGCGCGGCACTCGTTGACCATGACGTGCACGGGGCCTTCGCTGAATCGGATGCGGTGGATGGCACCCTTCGGGATCCACACGTAGTCGTGGCGCCGGAACGGCAGGCGACCCATCTCGGAGTCGAGCACGCCGGAGCCATCGTGGATGAACAACAGGATGTCCCCGTCGCCGTTCTGGAACAGGCCTGAGTCGGCGTCCGTGGGTTGGCTGGTGCCGATGTGGACATCATCGTTGCCCATCAGCACTTTGTGGCTGTGCCATAGACCGCCCTTGGCCGCGACGCCTTCGCTGGGCACGTGGGTGCGAACCAGGTCTAGGCCGGCGACGTCAACCCACTTGGGGTCGTAGGCCAGCGAGGATTTCTCCACGGCGACCTCCTGGCCGGGATTGTGTTCGCGGTACAGGATGCTGTACGCGCCATCAAAGCCGCCACGGGTGACGCAATGCTCGTAGAACACCGGGCAACCATCACTGTCTGGCGCTTCGCGGCGCAAGGCGATGTGGTGCTTTGCCGGCAACTTGCCAAGGCGGTGGTACTGGAACACATTCGGGCCACCGCTGGCCGCGCTTTCAAGCCTGTTGGCTGGCTTCGAGGCGGCACAGGACCACGCCGTTGCTGGCAAGGCTGCTGCGCAGGTCGCCGCCACCCTCGCGAGGCGGGGCGCATAGGGCGATGATGTCGCCCGCTTCGAGCTTGGGTTCGGCGCGGTCGATCTCGCCTTGCCAGTCGAGGAGTGCCTTGACCGGGCGGATGCTCGGCAGGTCATCGACGAAGGCCGAGAACAGGAAGCCGAGGGGGTCGCCGGCCTCTTCTGGCGTGATGAGCCACGGGCCGAGGCTGACGGTCTCGCCGACGCGGTGGAACACGGTGAATCCGGCGACCTTCTTGTTGCGGCCGACGACGGCAGCGACGCCGGTGTGCCAGACGCCGGCCGGGAACGCGTCACCGAAAGCAAGGATGTTCTTGGGGGCGACGTCCTCGTTGGCACCGCCGCGCAGGAGCATGCGCTTGGGCTCGACGCAGCTCAACCATTGCAGCTTCTCGATGTGGCGACGGGCGTCCTGGGGAGGCTGGCCTCGTTCGAGGAGGCTGAGTCGGCGCATGATGTCGCGCTCGCCCAGCATCTTCAGCAAGTCGTCGCTCGCCTCGGGCTCGACGCGGCTGAGATCGACCGCACGGTCCTCATGGCGAAGGCACGCTTTGGGCCCTCCTTCATTGAATCGGCCAAGTCGCATAGGGCCGGCGACTCCGATGACATAGATAGCGGCGTCGGCGGTGGGGGTGGCCGGCTCGCTCTCGCGACAAACGCGCGGGGCCGCGCGTCGTGGCACGTGATGGGTCCGGCCGTCGTGCCAAGAGGGGTGCCTCAGGCCGTCTTTGCAGAGGTCGTTTGGCTGAATGCGGCCAGCCAGGCGGGTACGTAGGCGGCGAGGCCGAGCAGGCCGATGCTGATGGCCCAGGCGGTGCCTACGCCGACGGACGCCTCTTCGCTCGCCCGCAGCATCTGTAGGCCGGTCCCCAGGACCAGCGCGCCCATGATGAGCCCGACCCCGGCGGCGGCATGCACCAGGACCCAGGCGCCGCGAGCGGGCGCCTCGTGGCCGGCCCGCCACCAGCCGTACATGATGACCAGCGCGACGGCGGCGACGACGCCGATGGCGAGCCAGATCCCGCCGACCATGAGGGTCACCGCATCCGCGCCACCATGGCGCCAGTTGCTTGACGACATGTGGTGGTGGCCGAAGGCGTGGTAACGGTAGTCTCCCGCCGTCGCCAGCCGGACCAGCATGGCCGGGATGGCCAGCACAGCAGCGGCGCCCAGGAGCGTGACGGCGACGAGCGAAGACCGGCCATGCAACGTGGCAGCGGGTCGGGGGGTGCGCGGGCGAAGGGCTGCAAGGGGAGCCGGGGGGGCAAGGGATGCAGCCTTGACGGCGTCGGTTGTGGCGGGCCGGCTCGTTGCGCGTGCGACGCCAACCACGCTACTGACAAGCCATGCGGCGGCGACAGTGAGCACTGTCACGAGGACGAAGCCACCGACCAACCAGCTGCCGATGGCGAGGTCGCCGAGGCTGTTGGCACCGTCGGCGAAGTCCGAGCCTTGCCAGACAGCTATGATGGCTGCGGCCCCGGCCAGTGCCGCGAGGAGGCCAAGAATGCCCGAGACCAGCACGCCGGCGACCCGCGGGAACAGCGCGCCGAGACCCGCCAGGAGGCCAAGCACAACGGTGGCGATGAGCAGGGGGGCCACGGCGCGAAGCCAGTTGCCTTCGGCGCTGTCATCGAACGCCGGGTCATCGTACGGGGCGCCGCCGGCCGGGTTGCTGAACCCCAACGCGCCGGAAGCCTCGTACTCGAGGCCCCATGCACTGTAGGTGATCTCCGTCACAACCAGCGGCGTGAACAACGCGACGAACGCGACGGCAGCAAGCCCGAGAGATGCAACGGCGATCGCGATGCGCCAGCCCTTTTGCATGGCCCGGCGACGAGCCTCACCAAGTTTAACGATTGGCCCGCAGCCGATGGCGCGAACCTCAATCGATGAGCTGGGGGTCTTCGATGGTGCGGCTGGTCTCGCCGCTCTGTTGGCGCTCGATGCTTTCGAACAGGGCGCGGAAGTTGCCTTCGCCGAAGCCCTGGGCACCCTTGCGCTGGATGACTTCGTAGAAGAACGGACCCGCAGCCGCTTCGTCGTACAGCAGACTGGCTTCCTTCATGAAGATCTGCAGGAGGTAGCGGTTGTCGGTGCCGTCGACGAGGATCTTGCTCTTCTGTAGTTCCTTGATGTCTTCCTTGAGGTTCTCGACGGCCCGTTCCGCCAGGCGACCGGGCAGCATCTCGTAGTACGCGGCCGGGGTATCCAAGAACTTGAGGCCGGCGGCCGTCATCTTGGGGACGCTGTCCATGATCTCGCTGGTGCTCAGCGCGATGTGCTGCACGCCAGGACCGCCGTTGTCATCGACGAACTTCTGGATCTGGCTGCCGTAGAAGTTGGGGCTGAGCGGCTCGTTGGTGGCGAACTTGACGTTGCTCTTGGGGTCGCGGACCACGATGCTGTTGAGGCCGCTGCCGACGGCTTCCGGGTTGCTGTCTTGGGTGTGGAAGCGAATGTCCCAGAAGTGCTCGAAGCCGAGAACGTCCTTGTACCAGTTGATCAGCGAGTGGAGATCACGGGTGTTGCTGGTGATGTGGTCCATGTGGGTGAAGGCGAGCTTGTTGCTCTCTTCGGTCTCATGGGCCGTGAGGCGGCTGTCGACGCCTTCGTCGTTGGTCTTCTCCACGAAGCCGTATTCGACGTCGCCAAGGGGGCTGGCGATGGTGAAGCTGCTACGGTGGGCATCGCCGACGGGTTCGTCGATGATGTTGGCGTTTCGGCTGTCGAGGGTCTTGAACGCGTGGTCGACCGATTCGACGAGGAAATTGACGTGGCGCACGCCATCCGGGTGGCTGCGCAGGAAGCGGGCCGCGTGGCTGCCGTTCTCGACGGGGGCCGTGACCTGGACGCGGGCGCGGCCGGCCTGGAAGATGATGGTCTCTTCGCCGGTGGCCGCCACGAAATCCTCGTTGCTGGTCGCCACCACACGGTAGTCCATCTTGTCTTCGTAGAACGCACGGCTGCGCTCGAGGTCGTGGACGACGAAGTCCACGCTCTCGATGCGCTTGATGCCTAAGTTCTCGATATCCATGGGCCGTCCTAAGGCGCTTTGTACTTCAGGATTGCCACGGGAGCGGTTCGGGTGGTTGATATGTTTGCGTTGACCTGTTCAGGTTGTGCATGTGCTGTCCCTGACGGGCGCTTGGAGCGCCCAGGACTTGAACGCCGTCCCTGATGTGCTGGCCAAGATCCAAGAAGATCGGCTGACCTGGGTCAGGGCCGCTGGCACGCCCACCAAGGACCTCGAAGAACTGGGCGAGGCGTTCGGCCTTCACCCGCTGGCCATCGAGGACGTCACGCATGTGCGCCAACGCCCCAAAGTCGAGGATTACCCCGACCTGACGTTCATCATCGTCCGGGTGCCGCGCCGCGGTGCCGACCTGCAATGGCAGCAGGTCGGCCTGTTCTTGGGCAAAGACTTCCTGGTCACCGCCAGCAGCGAACCGGTCCCGGAACTGGATGAATTCGAACGCCGGCTCATGACGCGCGGGCTGCCCGCGGGCAGGACCACGTCGTGCAACCTGCTCTACCATGTCTTGGACGCCCTGGTCGACGCATGGTTCCCGTTCATGGACGGCCTTGAAGACGACATCGAGGAACTAGAGGAGGCCGCAAGCATGCTGCCGAGCCAGGAGATCCTCGCCGCAGTCCGCGACATCAAGCGCGTCGTCAGCCGGACCCGCAAGGTCAGCTTACCCATGCGTGAAGCGATGCTGAGCCTAGAGCGCGCCGAGCACCCCCACATCGATGTAGAGACGCGGCTCTACATCCGTGACGTCAGCGACCACACGGTACGCCTGTCGGAACGCCTGGACCACGTCAAGGAAATGGCATTGATCGCCCAGGAGACCTGGAACGCCACGTTGGCCAACCAGCAGAACCAGGTCATGAAGCGCTTGACCGTCATTGCGGCGCTGCTGTTGTTCCCTGGACTGGTCGCGGGCCTTGGCGGCATGAACTTCGAAGCCGGATTCCCGTCGTGGGGCTACTGGCCCGTCGTCGCAGGCATCCTCAGCTTCATCGTCGTCGGCTTCTCCGTGGCAGCTTGGCGCAAGTGGATCTAGCGGCCGAACACCCGGATCCGCGACCGACCCACTCTTCTGGTGGCTCACCATAGGGCACGCATTGGCCCGAGAATCCAAAGCAGCGCGAAAGCAGCGAGCGCATGAGATCACCCACGCCCTCGCGGTGGCTTACCCACATAGCACCTGCGCGCTCAACCACACGTCGCCGTTCCAGTTGCTCGTTGCCACCATGCTTTCTGCACAGACGACCGACATCAAGGTCAATGAGGTCACGGCCGAACTGTTCACCCGCTACCCTGATGCACCGACGCTGGCGTCGGCCGACGTCGAGGAGGTCGGCCGCATCATCAGCCGCATCGGCTTGTGGCGCAACAAGGCGAAGAACATCGTCGCGCTGAGCGGCTCGCTGGTATCCCACTATGGCGGCCAGATCCCCACCACCGTCGACGAGCTGGTGCAATTGCCAGGCGTCGGCCGCAAGACCGCCACCGCCGTGTTGGGCACCGCATTCGATCTGCCGGTCGGCGTCACCGTCGACACGCATATGCTTCGCATCAATGCCCTGCTGCGTCTGTCGACACAGCACGACCCGGACAAGATGGCGAAGGAACTCGAAGGACTGCTGGCCGCCACGGAATGGTCGACGTACACCCACCGCATCATCGACCACGGGCGCCTCGTGTGCGTCGCGCGCCGGCCGCGATGCGGCGTCTGTCCGCTCGAAGACCTGTGCCCGTCGGCGTTCGACGCCAAGGCAGGCTACAAACCGGTCAATGACGAAAAGGAGCCAGCAAGCGCCAAAGGGCTGAGCTGGCTGCGCCGCATCGTCTGACCACGACCGCATGCGACCGGTGCCAGGTGCGGCCAAGCCGGACCTCGAGCCACCTTCAGACACGAACCTGTCCACCCTGGTTGGAAACGTTCAAGTCGGCCACCCAGTGGCATGGGCCATGACCTTCAACCTCGAAGGAAAGCGTGCCCTCATCTTCGGCGTCGCCGCGGACAGCAGCATCGCCTGGGGCATCGCCCAGGAACTCGCCAAGTACGGCGTCAAGTGCACCATGGGCTACCAGAAGCGCTTCCTGAGCCGCGTCATGCAGCTCTTCAAGGAGACCCCTTGGATCGAGGCCTGGCACGAGTGCGACGTCACCGACGAGGATTCGGTCAAGAAGTTCTTCGAGGAGGCCAAAGGCGAGTACGACATGCTCGTCCACTGCATCGCCTTCGCCCCCGCCGAAGCACTCCAGAAGCCCATCGACCAGACCACGTCCGCCGACTTCGCCACGGCCCTGGACGTCAGCGCCTACAGCCTGCTGCGCCTGGCCCACCACGGCATGCCCCGCATGACCAAGGGCGGTAGCATCGTCAGCCTCACCTACCTTGGCGCCGACCGCACCGTCCCCGGCTACCGCGTCATGGGCACCGCCAAGGCCGCCCTCCAGCAACTCACCCGTGAACTCGCCGTCGTCGGCGGCGAAAAAGGCCTACGCGTCAACACCATCAGCGCCGGCCCCATCCGCACCCTTGCCGCCAGCGGTGTGCCCGGCTTCGACACCATCCTTGACTGGATGAAGCACAGCGCACCGCTGAAGCGCAACGTCAGCCAAGAGGACGTCGCCAAGGCCGCGCTGTTCTTGCTCTCTGATCTTGGCAGCGGCGTCACCGGCCAGACCCTGTACGTCGACGCCGGCTACACCAGCGTCGGCGTCCCCCCGGGCCTCGACCAGATCCGCCTACCCGGACAAGGGGCCAAGCCCATCGTCTTCGGCAAGTCGTGATCGGCCGGACTGCGCCCTGACGGTCACCACCGGAGCCCCCCGGGGCATCGCTGAGAGTTCCAACGCCAGGCAGCGTGCGCAAGCATTTCCGCTACCACCGGTTTTGCAGCATATGGCCGACCTTTCAGGCAAGACCGCCCTCGTCGCCGGCGCCACCCGCGGCACCGGCAGAGGCATCGCCATCGCCCTCGGTGAAGCCGGCGCGACCGTGTACTGCACCGGACGCACCACCAGCGACCACCAGTCGCCCATGGGACGCCCGGAGACCATCAACGAGACAGCCGAACTGGTGACCGCCGCCGGCGGCACCGGCATCGCCGTGCGGGTCGATCACGCCGACAGTCACCAGGTCCGGGCGCTCGCCAATGACATCGGCCACCTTGACGTCCTCGTCAACGACATCTGGGGCGGCGACCCGCACATCGCATGGGGCCAGCCATTCTGGAAGCAAGACCCCGACGTCGCGTGGGGCGTGCTTGAGAACGCGTTGCGCACGCACATGACGACCGCCGCCATCTTCGCCCCAGCACTCCGCAAGAGCCACGGCCTCCTCGTCGAATTGACCGACGGGGACACCTACCAGTACCGTGGCAACGTCCTGTATGATCTGGTCAAGACGACCATCATCCGGCTCGCCTACAACATGGCCCAGGATCTGGGCGCCGACGCCACCGCTATCGCCATCACGCCTGGCTTCCTGCGCAGCGAAGCGATGCTCGAGCACTTCGGCGTCACCGCCGATGCGTGGCGGGACGGCATCGCCAAGGACCCGAATTTCGCGGCCAGTGAGACCCCGCTCTTCGTCGGGCGCGGCATCGCGGCACTGGCCGCCGACCCAGAGCACCACAAGCACGCCGGTAGGGTGCTCGCCAGCTGGACGCTCAGCGACATGTACGACTTCACGGACAGCGACGGCGCCCGGCCCCACTGGGGCGACCACTTCGCCAAGGCCTACGGGACCGCTCGGCCCTTGGACGCCGCGTTCTATGAGTATTGGCGCTCCCCCCTGAGCCCCGTGCCGCCAAGCGGTTGACCGCCGTAGCCTTATGGGGCCGCCCCGTGGCCTGTCTGTGAAGGTCGTTGGTGTCACCGGCATGCCAGGCAGTGGCAAGTCCGAAGCGATGCAGGTCGCCACAGCGCGCGGCTACCCCGTCGTCCGCATGGGCGACATGATCTGGGAAGAGGTCGACCGGCAAGGTCTACCTCGGGACTCAGCCAACGTAGGCAAGGTCGCCAACGCCATGCGTGAATCCGAGGGGCCCGATGTCTGGGCCTTGCGCACCATTGACCGCGTCCGCACCCTCGGAGCCAGCCACATCGTGCTGATCGACGGCGTGCGCAGCAACCACGAGGTCGAAGTGTTCCGTCGCGAGCTGGGCGACGACTTCGTGCTGGTCGCCGTTCACACGGACGCCCGCCATCGCTTCGACCGCTTGACCAACCGTGCCCGCGACGATGACCCCACGGGCGCCGACGCTGACGTGGGCCACAAGGCGCGCGACGAACGGGAAATGGCCTGGGGCATCGCCCGCACCATCGCATTGGCGGACGAGATGATCGTCAACGACGACACGTTGGAGATCTTCAAGGGCCGCGTCGCGGCACTCTTGGACGAACTGGACTAGAGCTTGCCTTCTTCGAGCGCCTTGGCGAGGCGCTCCTTGCGCGTCGCCAGAGCCTCGCGGATCTTGCGTTCGCGATCAGGATCATTGGACAGGTCGCGGATGGCGCCTGCGTGGTGCTCTTCCTCGGGCTCCTCGGACGGCGTGGGGGGCGGCCCGGACGACGCCGGCGGCGGCGGGGCAGCCGGCAAAGGCCGCGGTGCGGCCGGCTTCGAGGCCGTCACGGGTTTTGCACCGGCCTTGATGTGCAGGGCCTCTTGCAGCTCCTCCACGACGTGCTGCTTGGTCTCGACCGGACCGAACGCGCCGGCAGCCCACTTCTTACGCAACGCATCCTGCGCCTGCTCGAACGTGTTGGACTGGCCGTAGCGATGGGCGGTGCGGCTCTCCACATCCCACTTCCACAGTTCGACGCCCGCGGTGACCAACAAGCCGATGCTCATGGGGTCCGCGTACTCCTGTTCGAAGATGACGCGCTTGATGCCACAGTTGGCGATCATGCGACTGCACTGGGTGCATGGCTGCGTCGTGCAGTAGATGTCACTGCCTTCGATGCTGACGCCCGTGGTGGCGGCTTGCAGGATGGCGTTCTGCTCTGCGTGCAGGCACGGGCAGACGTCCGCCATCATGCCGCTAGGGATCTTGAGCTCATCCCGGATGCAGCCGGTGTCGCAGGGATGCGGGAAACCGCGCGGAGCACCGTTGTAGCCAGTGGTCAGGACCCGCTTGTCCTTGACGACGACCGCGCCCACCTGACGGCGCGGGCAAGTGCCGCGGCTCTTGACGAGGTGGGTCATGTCCACGAAGTACTGGTCGACGGTGGGTCGGTCGTCCACGTCCGGGCCAGACGGGCCGCCCCCATGAGGGTTGCCCTACGGTGCCGTATTATTGGGGTCGGGGCTGGCGCGGTCGTGCGCGTCGAAGTGCGGACCCCATTGCTGGCCACCGAGGACCTCGAGAAGGTCGCCAAGGCGGTCACGTGCTTCCTGGAAGGCGCCGAAGCCGAGGAGGCCGGGGGCCGCGTCACGGCGGTCGGCGACAACCTCGAATTGCTGCGGCAGCGCATCTGGGAACTGCGTATCATCGACACCTTCCGCGGCGCCTTGCTGGGCGGCTGCGAAGGCAAGCGCCTACGGTTCATCACCAGCAAGCAGGCGGCCTTCGCGGGCAAGGTCTCCCTGCCCGCAGCACCCCATCCGTTGGGTGACCTGGCGTGGACCGTGACCTTGGAAGACGATGACCCGTTCGCTGACGCGGAAGCCCTCGTCTGGTGGCTATGCCCGGAGACGTTGGATGGCGAGATCGTCGGCGCGACCTAACGTGCCCAGCGGTGGTCGCAGCGCCGACAGACGTACTGGTCGGTGAACATCTTTAGGTCCACGTGGCTGCTGTCACACTTGGGGCAGCGGAAATAGATGGGGTGCTCGCGGCTCTTCTTGCGCACCTTGGTGTGCTTGGTCGCGCGCTTGCGGTGCTTCTGGCAACTGGCGTTGACGCAGTAGAACCGCTTGCCGTCGTCGGTGAGGTAACATCCGAGCCGCTCGCAGACCGGAGGTAGTTTGTCGCCGAAGTATTTGTCGACCGTCTGGCCGACCTTGGAGGCCTTCGGCGGCGGTTCTGGGTGGGCGCTCTTGATGGCTTCCTGGAGCTTGCGCCGGGCTTCCTGGACCTGCTTGTCGACGTCGTCCACGGCTGCGAGTCCAAAAAGGGACAGGAGCCGTATGGCAGGGAAGGCCTGGGTGCGGAGCCCAGGCTTCCCCTTCATGCCAGAGGCACCTCGAGGGTCATGAGGTCGGCGGCCACGAGGACGTCTGGGACGATGGCGGCGGCCTCGGCGCGGACCTCTTCCGGGTCCTTGTAACGGGGACTGATGTGCGTCAAGACGAGGCGCTTGGCACCCGCCTTGTGGGCGACGCCGGCGGCCTCGTCGGCACACATGTGTTTGACCTCACGGGCACGGTCACGTAGGTCGGCGGTGAAGCTGGCCTCGCAGATGAAGACGTCAGCGTCCTTTGCGGCCTCCATCAGACCCAGGCAGGGCTGGGTATCGCCGCTGTAGGCGATGCGGCGGCCCGGCCGGGATGGACCGAGCACATCGTCCGGGCTGATCTCCCGGCCGTCGGCGAGCGTCACACTCAGTCCTTTCTGTAAGCGCCCGAACATAGGCCCTTCGGGGATGCCCATGGCCAACGCCTTGGGTTTGTCGAAGCGGCCGGCGCGCTCAGGCTCCTGTAGTGCAAGGCAGACGTTGGAGACGGAGTGGTCACCCTGGAAGACGTGCATCACATAGCCATCCTTCTCGATCATGTCGCCCGGAGTGATCTCCTCGACGGTGATGGGGAAGGCCCGCGTCCAGCCGCCCATGCGTTGCCATGCGTCCACCATGCGCTTCAGCCCTTTGGGGCCATAGATGGTGAGGGGGCGGTCCCGTTCGTTGAGAGCCATGGTCTTGACCAGGCCGGGGACCCCGAAGCAGTGGTCGCCGTGATAGTGGGTGAGCCAGATCTGGCTGACCTGCTGGTAGCTGAGTTCGCTGTGCTGGAGTTGGCGCTGCGTGCCTTCGCCGCAGTCGAAGAGAATGATCTCGCCGCCGCGCTTGAGGGCGATGCAGCTGAGCCCCCGCTGCGCCGTCGGCCATGAGGCGCCGGTGCCGAGGAAGGTGAGGCTCATGTTCGCACCCATGAGGAGCGCTCGACCCCTTGGCGCCTTTTAACCGGCGCGAAGCCGCCGGTAGACAGCGTAGTGGCGGGTCATGCTGCGGTGCACGAACTCGCTGTGGCGCTCGACCAGCTCCAGTCCGTGCGGCGCAGGGTCGAGCAGCTCGGGTCGGGCGTGGCCGATCACTGCGAGGCCGTCGGGGCCCAGCATCTGGCTGATGGCAGCCAGGGCGCGGACGTACAACTCGGCGAGGCCTTCGTCATGGGTGCTGCTGGCGCCACCGTAGGGCAGGTCGGTGACGACGCCTTGGATGCCGTCGACGAGCCTGGGGACATCACCGATGTCGGCGACGAACACCTCGGCATCCAGTGGCTCCGGGGCGGCGTCGGTGAGGGTGGTGAGCGTCCCCTGGACCATGCGAGGATCCAGGTCACTGGCGAGGACGTGGTACCCCATGATGGCGGCCTCGAGCACGATGCCACCCGTGCCGCAGAACGGATCGATGATCCGACCACCGGGCGGCACCCGTGCGAGGTGGACGAGACTGGCGGCCCGGCGGGGGTGCAGCCCGATGGGGCTGAAGTGGGCGCGTTTGTCGGTGACCCGGTCTTGGTGGCCGTCGCGCCGGGCGCCGCCGAGCAGACCGATGTGGATGCGTCCGTCGCCGAGCCATGCGTAGACCTCGACCTCGGGTGCCTTGAGGTCTATGGCGTGGCCTGCCGCCGCGAGTGCGGCGCCCAAGGTGCGTTCAGTCTGCGCGGCGAGAGGGGCCTTGTCCTGGCCGTAGCGATGGCTGCGGACGGCGGCACGGCCGACGCCGTCAGCGCGGGCGGCTACGACTGCCACGAGCGCCTCGATGCCCTCTGGCGTGCACGGTGCGTCGCCCCAGTGCTCACCCCAGCCCCAAGCTTGCACGTGGTGGCCGAGGGCGTCCGGG
>JBFJNL010000025.1:0-21667 GCA_041618195.1 Thermoplasmatota archaeon
CCGTTGAGGATGATCTGCGTGTGCACGATGTCCTCGCGGTTGTACTCGATGAGATCCTTCTTGATCGCTGGGCTGCGGTTCTGACGGTACGTCCGGTACAGGCGCAGCGCGTGGTATCCGTCCTTGACCTTCAATTGCGGCTTCTTGTAGCCGAAGTATTGGGCGACCTTCTCGGACTTGAACTTGGAGACCGGCAGGTAGACGCGTTGGGATTCCGGGTTGCCGGTGTAGACGACCTCGGCCTGCAGATCGAACCAGTTGACCTTGTTGACCCACTTGGGGTCGATGCCGTACTTCTCGCTGGCCCGGCGTAGCTGCACCGTGTCGCTGCTGGCGCCGCCCCAGGTCACCATGGTGGCGCCGGTCTCGCACAGGGCCTTGAAGTCGCGTAGGAGCTTCTCCTGGCCGGCCCGGGTGTGGTCGAACCAGCTCGTGGTCTTGTTGGTCTCGTGGTCGAGCATCCCGTATAGGAAGATCTCGGCCTTGGGGCCGTCGAACTCCAGGTCCATGTGGATGATGGGTTCGGCGAGCTCGTAGATGCGCGGGTCGGCGGCATAGACGAGGGCCTCGCCCTCGGCGTGTGCCCGAGCGAACCCTTGCAGCAGGGGGAGTTGTCCCAGGAAACCTTCGTCGCCGTCGAACTTGCCACTGGCACGTAGTTCGTCGATGTCGGCCTTCCACAGCTTCTCGACCGTGTCGATCCCAGCTGCGCGCAGCCGTTCGGCTCGCCCTTCCTTGACCATGGGTAAGTCAGTGAGTTCGGTAGCCAACAAGCGGCCAACGAAGGAAGGCGATAAACCCCCTGCCTTGGCACCAAGCGGCGTGGGCCCACGTCAGGGCACGGCGCTTCGCGCTGGGCGGTGCTTCGCCGATGCGACCAGAACCGCCAAGTGGGGCGCAGCCGAATCCCCGGTATGCGTTGGCTCGCCGTGCCATTGATGATTCTCTTGGCCGGCTGCGCGGACCCGTCGAGTGCCCGCGGGCCGTGCGCCCCGTACCACGAGCCCGGCGACGAATTGGTCGTACAGTTCGAGGCCCCGGCGCAGCGCACTTACAGCGAGTGGACCATCCCGCCGTGGTCGGCCTATGATGTCGACGTGGTGCGTTACGCAAGCAACGGGGATCCGCTGTGGACGCGGCCCGAGGTCATTGAGCAGGGTTGCTTGAGCGCGCCGCTGTCCGGTCCAGGAGAATACCGGGTGACGGCCACGGCCTCGGTGCCAGAGGACGATTACTGCTGGTACTCGGCCTGGCTGACCTTCTCCTACGAAGCCGGACTCGTGGAGAAAGACGTGGGCGTAGGCGTCGTCTGTGCGTAGGGAACGGCTGCGCTCAGGGCCCGGCGGGGGCACTGGTTGACGGCGGGCGTCACTCCATGACGCCAGCGTATTCGAGGGCGAACAAGGCGCCCTGGAACGCGCTGGTGGCGGCGTTGTAGCCGAAGCCCATCTCGTCGTTGGTGAGCCCTTCGGCGGTCTCGGCCAGGCTGGAGGCCAGCATGTCCCAGTCGTCGCCGTCGTTCTTGGCCCACGTGAGGATGGCCTTCATGGCGATGTTGAAGCCTTCTTGCTCCGCGCCTTCGAAGTCGGCTTGCATGGATTCCTTGAGTTTGCCGACGAAGTCGGTCATGGACATTTCTTCGGTCATGAGGGCACCTTAGGCAGTGACGTAGCCGACGGAGTCGGGCACGCTGGGGGCTTCGGCGAAGTCGCCTTGGCGGCGTTCGATCTTCTCGCCACCGAGCTCGACGAGCTCGTTGTCTTCCCACTTCGGGTTGAGGCGGGGGCGGGGCTTGCAGGTCGCCAGCAGGTAGTTGGCGATGATGGGCCAGGCCATGATGACGTCCGAGTACAGGGTCGCCTTGGTGGCCTTGGCGTGGACCTTACCCCAGGCTTGGGCTTCCTCGAGGGTGCTGCCGGACAGGCCGTTCCACTCGGGGCGGTCCATGGTGATGTTGACGGCGTATTCGTGGCCTTCGCGGTCGGTGTACTCGGTGGTCTCGCAGACCACTTCGCAGTCGTTGACGAAGTTCTTGGGGACGCCGCCGCCGAGGTAGATGACGCAGCTCTTCTTGCTGTTGCCCTTGAGCTGGGTGATCTCCCAGTTGTCCGCGACCGGGTCGTGGATGAAGGTCTTCTTGGTGCCGGCGCGGGTGTGGCGCCAGTGGTTGATGCACAACCCGATGCCCATGGAGCAGTCCGTGAGGGCCGGGATCCACAGGGGGACCTGGAATTCGTTGACCTTCGCCAGGACGCCCTTGTTGACGGCCTTGAGCTCGTTGTAGGCGCGGCCTTCGTTGATGGTCTGGCCGACGAAGTCAGTGAACTGGCGGCTGGTCTTGACGCCGGCGATGTCCTTGTCGTCGGCGAGGTAGCTGATGTAGCCGTCGCAGGCGCGCAGGAAGTCCTCGTCGATGTAGGAATCGTAGAGGCGGTCGATCATGTGGTCGCGCAGCAGCAGGTTGTCGACGCTGGGGCGGCCTTGGCCGACGGGGCCACCGAGGCTGAGGTACAGGTCGTCGTCGATGCAGCCGCCGGTGCTGACCCAGGCGTCGATGAAGCCGGCTTCCATCATCTTGACGAACAAGTCGCGCATGCCGGTGGAGATGAGGGTGCCCGCCGTGGCGAGGATGACCGTCGGGCGGTCGGGGTCCTCAAGGGCGCGGCGCAGGATGTCGCAGACTTGGCCAAGTTGGCGGCCCTGCGCGGAGGTCTGGGCCATCATCTCGATGAGCTTCACGACGTCGCTGGTGGGCTGCACCTGGTTGACGGGCGTCGCAAAGAAGTCGCTCTTCTTCCATTCGTATTCGGGGTCGATGCGGGATTCCATGGTAGGTCACCTCCAATTGCACAGCCGCCCGGGGGCGCTTCGCTGCGAGGGTCGCGCCAGGAGGGACGCCCACGACCGCGATGACCCGCATCGGCCGGTAGAGTCCTTCGAGGGCGTCTTGTAGATGAAACCGGCGCAGCTACGCATAAGTGGGTAATGGTGGGGCTGGTGCCCGGGCTGCGGCCTGCACCGTGGGGGATTCGGCCCGACGCCCCGCGCTGCGTGGCGTCCGGGAGTGCCGCAGCACCACCCTCGCGGGGCCACGTAACTGCCCTTTTTCGGCATCGGGGATGAAAAGCACAATAGGGGGGCTATCGTCTCTACAGGCTTGGTGCCAAACCCTCCACCACCGTCCCGGTTACCCCGGCAAGACCACCGGCGGCCGCCGCCGCCGTTCATCAACCTGTCTGGAGACTACCGTTTCTTGCGCGGGGGCTACTGGGCGCTCGTCGATGCAGAGCTCAACGGCTACGAAAGCCGGCCAAGCCCCATGCAGGCGGCCACCGCGCAGAACTGCGCCGCCGCCATCCTGGTCGCCGAGCGCGCCGGCATCCCGTGTGCCAAATGGAAGGTCGCCCGCAAGCCCGAGGACGTCAAGCCTCCCGCCCTGCTCGTCCCCAACGCCGGCCACACGGACACCTACTACCATTGCGAGTCCCCCCGCTCTGCCGCCAGTCAATGGCGCAGCGCCACCCAGAACGGCACCCGCGTCGCCTTGGTCGTCGACAAGGTCGGCGCCCTGAAGTCCATGAACCAGGTCGTCGGCACGACCACCAGCGAGCACTACAGTCTCGCCTGGAAGATCTGGCAGGCCTTCGGTGTGCCCCTCGCCACCATCTGGTACCTGGACAGCGACGACGGCCCGCTGTTCGTCAGCCTTGACCCCTTGCTTCTCCATGATCTCACAGAACGAGAACTCCGCATGTTCGAGGAGGTGAGCACACGGCCGATGTCGCCATCATAACGGACGCGATGAGTCGCGGACGTGGCGTCGAGCACAAGGCCATGCAGGCCTACATGCGGCAAGCGCCGGATCATGGCCACACGGTCAAGATCCTCGATGTCTCCGAATTCCACCAACTGCAGAACTTCGATGCGTCCTTCCTGCGCCTCGACACCAACGTCCTGGGCCTCAGCTTCGCCGCCAGCCGCTACGCATGGGAACTCGGGCACCGCGTCGTCGATGACCCGCGCAGCATCCTGACATGCATGAACAAGGCCCACGTGCAGGGTATCCTGGAACGCCACGGCGTCCCGACCCCGGACACCGTCTTGCTCACCCGGGCTGGCTACGCCTCCCTCGACGCCGCCGCCCTGTTCGAAGAACTCGGCAGCCCCATCGTCGTCAAGGCCCCGAGCGGTGCCTTCAGCAGCGCCGTGGAGAAGGCCCGTGACGAGAAGGAACTGCGCGCGGTGCTGCGCAAGTTCGCCGCCCGCAGTGACGTCGTCTTGTTGCAACGTTACACCCCGAGTCTCTTCGATTGGCGCGTCGGCCTGTTGTGCGGCGAACCGCTGTATGCGGCCCGCTACCACATCCCCAAGGGCGCCTGGCGCATCCACGACAAGCCCGAAGGCGGGCAGAAGAAGGAATGGGCCAAGGTCGAGCGCGTGGAACTGGAAGACGTGCCTGCCGAGATCATGGACGCCGCCACTCGCGCCGCGGGTGCCATCGGTCGCAGCCTGTACGGCGTCGATCTGAAGCAACTCACCAACGGCGCGGTGGTCATCGAGGTCAATGACAACCCGAACATGGACTTCGGCCAGGAGATTCCTGAGGAGTCGTCCATGTACGGCGAGATCATCAACAAGATCGCCACCGAGGGCCCGCGTGCCTAAGATACGCCGCGCCACCCTTGACGACCTGCCCGGCATCGTGGCGCTCGAAGAAGCCGCCTTCCAGCCGTGGCGCCGCAGCAGCCCCGGCAGCCTGCGACGCGCCATCACCAGCCCCCATCAATCGACCTGGGTCCTGCAGGACGGCGGCATCGTGGGCAGCCTCATCCTGTGGCATCGCCGACTGTCGCTGCGCATCTACGGCGTCGCCGTGGATCCACGCGTCCAGGGCAAGGGCCTGGGCAGTATGCTCATGCGCCACGCCATCGACCTGGCCCGCGCCGAGCACCAGACGGTGTTGTTGGAGGCCGACGTCAGCGACGAACGGCTCGTCGCCTGGTACGAACACCAAGGGTTCGTGAAGCAGGCCCGTCGCAAGGACTTCTACGCCGAAGGCAAGGATGCCTGGCGCATGGTCCTCAAGACGTGAGCATCCTGATCAACAGCCCCACCGCCATCAGCACGAACAGGGGTTTGATCCACTTGTCTCCGTGCTTGATGTTGGTGCGGCTGCCGACGAAGGCGCCGGCCATGGTGCCGACCATCATGCCGACGCCGATGCGCCAATCGATGACGTCCTCGAACGCGAACAATGCCAAGGCGCCGAGGTTGGAGCCGAAATTGAACAGGCGCCCGTGCGCGGCGGCATCGACGAACCGCATACCCAGCAGGCTCACCAAGGCAAACAGCAACAAGCTACCCGTGCCGGGGCCCAGCAGGCCGTCGTAGAACGCGATGATGCCGACCGCCCCCGCCGCGCCGAGGGCCGTCCACAAATCCGGCTTGGTGTAGCGGTTCTCTTTGCCGAAGCGCGGCCGCAGCAGGACGTAGCTGACCATCGCGATGATGACGATGGCGATGAGGGTGAGGATGAACTCCTCGGGCAGGCGCAGCACCGTCCAGGCGCCGGCCATGCTGGTGACCACGGCGATGGGGAACAACCAGTACAGTTCCGGCCGCAGCAGTTTGTGGCGCGCGTATTGCCACGTGGCCATGCCGCTTGCGCCCGTGCCGGCCACCTTGTTGGTGGCGATGGCCGCATGAGGGGGCAGTCCTGCCGCGATGATGGCTGGCAATGTGATGACGCCGCCGCCGCCGACCATGCTGTCGACGAAGCCCGCGACCACCGCCGCGGGGATGAGCCACCAAAGGGGGTCCACAAGGCGCCGAAGGGCTCGTCATTGAAGGCTTCAATCGGTCGGCGTCGCTTCCGGGATGCCTTGGGTCATGATGCGGGCACGCTGTAGTTGCAGAGGGGTGCCGAGCAGGATGAGCCGGTCGCCTGGCTGCAGGGGCAACTCGTGGCGGTACGGCACCGGGTGGGATTGTTCGCCACTCCACAGGCCGACGACCAAGGTGCCGGTATCCTCGCGGATCCGCAGATCGCCGAGCTTCTTGCCGACCCATGGGCTCTCCTTGTCGATCTCTTGTTCTTCGACGACCGCGGACGAGGTCTGGGCCGTCATGCGGATGGCTTCTCCGTGCGCCACGACCAGCGCTTCGGCGCGTGCCAGCTGGTGCAGGTCGCCGAGCATGACGAGGGTGTCGCCGGGCCGGATGACCGAATCCGGTGGCGGGTTGACTGTCTCTTTGCGGCCCCGCTGCAGCACGGCCACGGTGGCGCCGGAGAGGGCGGAGATGCGGCATTCGCGCAGGCTGCGGTTGGCCACCGGGGACCCCGGGGGCACGATGACGGCGGCGAACTTGACGCCCCACGGGTAGCGGTCCATGAGGCTGTCGAGCAGTTGGGCGTTGGCCGGGTCGTGGCCCAGCACGCGGCCGAGCGTCGCTTCCAGCGCCTGGTGGAACCGGCTGAGCTGGCGCCAGGCGACGGCGGCGACGATGATGGCGACGGCGGCACCGGCGGCCAAGAACGGAGTGGTCTGCGGGAAACGCAGGCTGGCCAGGAGAAGTACGAGCACGAAACCGATGGTCACCAGGGCATCGACCAGGCGCTCACGGACCTTGCCGGCGCCTTCGCGCTCACCCTCGCGCAGGCCGACCAAGCCCCAGACGAGGCGGCGGTATGCCAGGAACGCGCCGCGCACCATGGGCAGGGACAGGCCGGCGGCGATGCCGGCCCAGATGGCCAGGGCAGAGAACGGCAGGCCGGAGAACGTCGGCGTGACCCGCGGGGCCAGCCACGCTGCGAGCAGGAACCACGCCGCCATGAGCAGGACGTTGACCGCGAGCAGGCGGGCATGGGCCTGCCACTCGTGCTGACCGCCTTTGCGCGTCTGCCGGCCGCGTAGGCCTTGGCCCAGCCAGACGGCCGGTCGGCGGATGGTGCCGGGCAGGCGCCAGAACTTGCGCTCGGCGGCCGGGATGCCCCGGGTGAGGAGGGACGACGTGGGCAGCAGCACGACCATGGTGCCGACGGCCACCGCACGCATGGCGGGGTGGGCGACACCGTTGTTCTCGGCCACGGCGGCCAGGATCAGGCTGAACTCGCCGATGGTCGACAAGGCGACGGCGCTGCGCATGCCGCCGGTGAGGTTGAGGCCCCCGGCGATGCCGGCGGGCAGGTGGACGAGGGTCTTGCCTAAGGCGAACAGCACCGACACGGCGAGCACGATGGGCCAGACCTCGATGATACCAAGCGCGTCGACCGCCAGGCCACTGGACAGGAAGAACACGGCCGCGGCTAGGTCGCGCAGACCGGCGAGTGTGTTGCGTACCACATATCGGCTGCCGGCCTCGGCGGCCGCGACACCGGCCAGCAAGGCGCCCAGTTCCGGGGAGCCGGCGAGGTAGCCAAGGTATCCAGACAGCACCACCAGGCCGGCCGCCCACAGGGCGAGGACCTCGGGCACGTGGCGCCGGGCGACCTCGTCGAGGATACGCGGGATGACGAACAGGGCCCCGGCGGCGAGCAGGACGAGGAAGAACAGCAGTTTGCCGATGGCCGCAAGGGGGCCAAGCCAGCCGCCGCCATCGCCGCCCAGCACAATGATCAATGCGATCAGGCCGGCCGCCGCGACGTCCTCGGAGACCAGCACCCCTAGTACCCGTTCGCGGGTCTTGCGGTCCACGCCGGGCAGGGACGTGAGGCGCTCCCCGAACAGGGTGCTGGAGATGGACATCGCCATGCCCATGGCCAGTGCCTGCGTGAAGCTCCAGCCGGCCAAGCGCACGACTGCCGCGACGGCGAGGCCGGGGATGGCGATGTCGAACGGGATGCTCCATGCCGTGGCTTTGAGGGCCCGGCGTAGGCGCTTGAGATCCAACTCGAGGCCGATGAAGAACAGCAGCGCCAAGACGCCGAGTTCCGCCAAGTTCTCGATCTCGTGCAGGGACAAGACCTCGGGGAAGAACAGGCCCGCGGCAAGGCCCGCTGCGAGGTAGCCCAAGGCGGGGGGAAGGCCCAGGCGGACCGCTGCCATGCCTGCGGCTGCCATCAAGAGCAGCGCAAGCGCGACGGTCGCCAACGGGGCCATCAAACGGTCGAACCGGCGCTCGGCTATCAGGGTGACCATTGATGCGAGGGTTCAGGTTGGCCAGGCCAATCGGCCGGCGTGGCCTCGTTGCCGAAGTGGACCCGCGCGTACACGCTGTTTCGCGTCGCCGACGGTGCCACCGCCGCATTGATCCCCCTCATGGCGGTGACCGCGTACGGACTACCGGCCTGGGGCGCGGCGCTGGTCGTCGTCGCCATGAACCTCGCAGGCGTGCCTGCCAGCTACCTGTGGGGCACGCTCATGGAACACGGCAAGGGGCGCCGTCGCCTCGCCACCATCGGCTTCGCCGTCGCCGGCACGGCCCTCGTCGGCCTTGCCTTGATGCCGGCATGGCCCCTGTACTTGTTGTCCGCCGCGATGTTCACGGCGTTCGGCGGGGCCACGGCATCCGCCGCAGGGAGGCTCATCATCGAAGGGCAAGGGCGCTCCGATTGGGGGGCCCTGACGTCGCGGCTCAACCTGGTCATGTCCAGCGCCTACATGGTCGGTCTCGGAGCGGTCATCGTCTGGTCCTTCGCGGGCATGCTGGCCCCACAATGGGTGTTCCTCGTCTCGGCCTCCTTGTGCGTCGCGGCTGCGTGGGTCGCCTGGAGCACCATTCGGCCGTTCACGGCCGCGCCGGTCGCACCATGGGCTCCACAGCCACAGGAACAGTTGCGCATGGAGCGCCCGGTCTGGTTCCCGGCCAAACTACGCGTCAAACTGCACTGGCCCCGTCATGCCGGCCCCCATCGTCGACTGGCGCTGGGCGTCGCTGTGACGTTCCTGGGAACGACCGCCTTCAACAGCTCCTTCTCGGGCGTCCTGGCCGCAGACCTGCACCTGTCCGTCGCTCTGGTCCTGCTGGCGCAGGTGCCGTCCCATCTCGCCATCCCGTTCGGCTTCCGCATGACCTTGCCCATGCTTCGCGGCCGGGGTGAGGAGGCCGTCGCCCGCATCGGTTTGGCGGCCCGCATGCTGACCGTGCCTGCCATGGCCATCACCATCCTGCTGTGGCGCCCTGAGTTCTATTGGCCGCTGCTCGCCCTTGGTGCCGTCATGGGCCTGACGTTCGCGATGGTGCAGGCCACCGTGCCCTGCATCCTGGCCGCTGCCCACCCCACCTCCACCGGGCGCGGCCTAGGCACGTACCATGGGGCCGTGGCGCTCGGCGTGTTGAGTGGCTCCAGTCTGGCCGCACTCGTGCTGCGCGTCGCCCCGTTGGCATGGTCCTACGCGTTGGCCGCCGCCGCCTTGGTCGCGGGCACGGCCATCATCTTCTCGGCGCTGCGACAACAAAGCGAGACCACAACCGCCAATAACGCGCTGGCGCAGTGAATCGCATGCGCTTCGTCGGATTCGTGGTCCTGCTCGTCGTCTTCGCAGGCTGTGCCGGTACGGCCCCTGGCCCGGGCGGGGCCGAGCAAGTGTCCAGGTTCACCAGCCCGGACGACCCCATCCCGGACGAGACCGGCTCCCATGATCACCGCGACCCGGCGCAGCACATGTTCGCCCGCAATGCTACGCTACTGGACGGCGACGACCTGCGGCGCTTTGGCTGGAGCCAAGAGCTGCCGGTGGGCGCGCACGCCCTCGACATCAGTGGCGATCTACTCGCCGTGGCGGTCAACGCGGCCCACCGCGATGGGGGGCAACAAGGGGTCCACCTGTTCGACATCAGCGACCCGGCCAACCTGACCCACCTGAGCTTCTGGGACGCCCAAGTGGCGGTCAACGGCGACCGCACCATCGCTTTCTCCGGAGACGGCAAGACGCTGTTCCTTGGCTTCGAAGGCGGCGGCGTCAAACCAGGTGTCCAGGCCCTCGACATCAGCGTGCCCACGGCCCCCGTCCCGGTGGCGTTCTGGGAAGACCCACAGGACTTCGGCAGCCACACCATCTCGGCCGGCGTCATCGACGGCACACAGTACGTGTTCAGTCTGGCGGTCGGCGTCAACATCCTGCGTTACGACGCCACCGGGTTCACCCTGGTGGGCAAATACGTCACCGCAGACGAGGCGGCCTTCGCTGATGCCATCGACTACGTCGTCGGCGAGGAACCCGGAAGTCCACAGACCTATGCGGTGCGCGCGGTCTATGGCCACGACATGAACTTCTACGCCGACCCGGTGACCGGCACGCCGTTGTTGCTCGTCGCCTACGCTTACGACGGGGCCAAGATCCTCGACATCAGCCAGCCCTCGGCGCCCGTGCTTCTCGGCCGCTTCATGCCTCCTGCCGACAGCAGCCACAAGCACTACACGCACAGCATCACGGCCGAACGCGTCGACTCCGGGGAACTCATCGTCGTGGTGGGCAGCGAGACGTTCGAGCCGAACAACCAGCCCATCGCCAGTCCGATCTGGATCCTCGATGCCACGGCCACCGTCGCGGCAGCGCCGATGACCGCGCCGCCGATGCATCTCGGCACCTGGCGCAATCCCGGCGAGACCGCCGCAGGCAACCTAGGGCTGAGTGTCCACTTCTTCCGGCAAGAGGCCGGGTTTGTCTACATCAGCCACTATCACGGCGGGGTCTGGGCCGTCGATCTGCGCACCCCTGAAGCCCGCGCCGCACCCGAGGCGTTCGGCTACATCATGCCGCTGCCGGAGGGGGCGATCACGCCACCCGAGGACTGCTGCATCGGTTTCGATCTCGACGGCGCGCCCATGGTGTTCGACGTGGCTGTGCGCGACGGCGTGGTCTACGCGGCGGACATCATCCAAGGTGTGACGAGCAGTCGCTTCGAGCGGCCGGCTTGAACGCCGGGGGGTCGAGCCTTCTCAGGAGTCCGGTTGTTCGACGATGACGACGATCATGCCTTCGTGGCAGCGCACGCGGGCACCGTCCTGCATGATCTGATTGCTCAGGCCACGGCCGGTCAGGTGGCCGAGTTTCGTCTCGACGGCCTCCCACTTGGTGCCGGCGACGCTGATGACGGCGTCGCCCTCGATGGGCAGGATGTTGAGCGTCGAGTTCGTGCGGCCGGCGAGGTTGAGTTCGCCGCCTGGGCTCAGGAACCGGATGGATTCGCCGTGGCCGATCATGACCGCGTCGATGCCGCGCTCATGGCATGAGCGCAGTAGCTTGAGGTTGCCCAGGAACATCGCCATGCGGCCGCCGTGGCCGCCGAGGATCATGATGCGTGTGGCGCCCATCTGCAGCGCTCGCTCGAGCGCCAGTTCGCCGTCGGTCTCGTCCTTCTGGGTGGGGTGGCGCTCGACCGGGATGTCCAACGCATCGGCCCACTTGAAATCGTCCGGCGTCAGACTGTCCAGGTCGCCGACGATGATGTCTGGAGGCCGCTCGGCCTTCAACAGACCATGCGCGCCGCCATCACATGCGACGACCTTCTCGCACGCGTCGAGAAGTTTCAGATCGTGTGGGGTCGGGGGGTCGCCCCCGAGCACAAGGCCGATGCGCACAATGCCCGATGCCCGGCATGGACGCTTAAGGCATGCTGGGCAACGCTGATGAAGGAGGTCCGCTCGCCGCGTCGATCGGCTCCGCCACGCCGACCCACACGCCCCATGTGGCGAGTCGCACGGCGCGGACCCCCGCATCGCCCTCGGCGCGCACCATGGCGATGGCGGTGTCCAGGGGGGTGAAGATGTCGACCTGTCGGCTCGTGGCAGTGCCGTAGGACTCGCCGGCATGCAGCATGCCGAGGGCCTGGCCGTCCAACGTCAGCAGGGGGCCTCCCGAATCGCCGGGCAGTGCAGGCCTGTCCAAGCGGACCCGCAACGATTCCGCATCGACGGCGGTCAGCCAGCCCTGCGTCGGGTTGTGGGATGTGTTGGTGCGCGTTGTCGAATTGCCGTACGCGACGATGGGCGTGCCGATGTAGGCGTCCGTGCTGGTGGCGATGGCATGGGGGCTCCCCCAAAAGGGCACGGCCGCCGTGGCATGGGCCCGTAGGCTGGCGCGGTCGGCGATCTGGATCAGGGCGAAGTCCCTTGCCCGGGTGTCGTCGCCCGCGCCCCAGCCGTCGAACGCGATGGTGCCGATGGGGCGGCTGCGCGCCGTCGGGCTGGCACCGTACACCGGGTCGCCGAGGTCCTTGGAGCCGTTGGCGTGCAGGCAATGGGAGCTCACCGACAGGAACAAGGTGCCGTTGTCAGGGGTGGTGAAGAGGAAGCCGGCGGTGCACTGGGACACATGCTCGGGGTAATCGATGTACAGCCGCATCCCTGGGTGGATGGCGGGGTCCGGGTCCCACCGGTCGGGTGCGGCCTGGGACAGGCACCCGCTCAGGGTGAGCAGCAACAGCGCCCAACGCACCAGCAAAGGTCGGCGCGGGCAAGGGTATGGTTTCTGGCACGAAGCGGGGCGGCTGCGCGCCGGCCGCGGCTGCCCGCGGGGACGTTGGGGCCTGGGCCTAGAGTGGGAGTCCGGGGCCGCGCCAGTCGCCCCAGGTCACCAGACGTACATCACGGACGTCCGCCGAGCCTTCTTGGCGCACCATGCGGATGGCGACGTCGAGGGGGGTGAACAACTGGGTCTGGGTGTCGCCCAGCAGGTCCCCCAAGGTGCGCTCGTGGCTCAGGATGCCAAGTGCCCGGCCGTCCCATGTCAAGACCGGGCCCCCGGAGTCACCCTGGATGGCGTCCCGGTCCAGCTTGACCTGCACGTCCCCCTGCAAAGTCTCCACGATGCGCCCAAGACTCGGGTTGCCCGCGGGGTCGGCGCGCCCCATGGAGTTGCCATAGGCCGCGACGCGGGTGCCCGGGATCGCCAGTTGGCTGTTGGCCACGCCGAGAGGCCCGCCCCAATGCTCGACGGCCGGGCTGGCGTTGTCGCGGACGCCCTCGCGGTTCGACAGGGCCACCAGAGCGAAATCGCGCACGATCGTTTCGTCACCCTTCTGCCAACCGTCGAACACCACCGTGCCGATGGGGCGGCGCAAGCCGTTGGGGACGGCACCATAGATGGGGTCTCCCAGCTTGATCGTGCCTTCGCTGTGCAGGCAGTGGGCGCTCAACGACAGATACAGGGTGGCGTTGTCCGGCGATGCGAACATGAAGCCCGCCGTGCACTGCGAATAGTGGCCTCCGTATGAGGCGTACAGGCGCATCCCCGGATGGATGGCGGGGTCTTCCGGCCACGTCTCCGGCATCACGTCGCGGCCCGCGGTCAAGCACCCGCTCAGGAGAAGGAGGATGGTGAGGAGCCAGATGCGCACACCAGCAAGCCGGGCTCTGGCCTTGTAGCCTTTCTGGATGGAAGGTCGGACGGTCCGGGCCGATGGCCGCAACGGGTCCGGCGGCACTCCTTATCAGGGTCCGTGGGGTCGCCGGCTTGTTATGAAGCTCCTGCTTCTCCATTCCGACTTCATCGAATACGAGGCCACCAAGAAGGCACTCAAGACGGCGCCTGAGCTCGCCGACGATGAGAAGACCGGCCGCATGGAGGACGCCCTTGCGGTCTTCATCACCGTCGAATCGGTCGACGAAGAAGACCTGGCCGCCGCCGTGCGCAAGGCCGCCAAGGAGATCCGCGACGTCGCCAAGCAGATCAACGTCAACAAGGTCATGCTGTATCCGTACGCCCATTTGAGCCACGACCTGGCCAAGCCGAGCGTCGGCGCCAAGGCCCTACCGCTGCTGCAGGACGAGATCTCCGGCGACTTCGCCGAGGTCAAGCGCAGCCCGTTCGGCTGGTACAAGGGATTCAACATCAAGGTCAAAGGCCACCCGCTGGCCGAACTCAGCCGCCACATCCAGCCCGGCGACGTTGAGGAGAAGGCGGAGGCCAAGGAAGGCGAAGACGCCGAAGAGAGCGAGGCGCTGAAGGCCGAGAAGGGCCTCAAGTCTGCCTGGCATATCCTGAGCCCAGACGGCGAATTGACGCCGGCCGAGGAGTTCGACTTCAAGGGCCACGCCCCGCTCAAGCAGTTCTACGAGTACGAGGCCAAAGGCAGCCGCAGCGGCGGCAAGGAGCCCGCCCACATCCAACTCATGCAGAACATGGAGTTGGTGGACTACGAGCCCGGCTCGGACACCGGCAACATGCGCTGGTTCCCCAAGGGGCAGCTCATCAAGCGCCTGCTTGAGGCCAAGATCAACCGGGTAAGCCAGGAATCTGGCGCCATGCAGATCGAGACGCCGATCATGTACGACGTCAACCACCCGGCGCTCAACAAGTACCTGCAGAAGTTCCCGGCCCGGCAGTACCGCGTCAAGTCCGACGACAAGGAACTGTTCCTGCGCTTCGCCGCATGCTTTGGCATGTACCTGACCATGGGCCGCAGCGTCCTGAGCTACCGCCACTTGCCGGCGCGCATCTACGAACTGACCCACTACTCGTTCCGCCGTGAACAGTCCGGTGAGACGTCGGGCATCAAGCGCCTGCGCTGCTTCACGATGCCCGACATGCACACGCTCGTCGCGGACATCCACCAGGCCCGCGAAGAGTTCGGTCGCCAGTTCATGACCAGCAAGCGCTGGATGGACGGCCTCGAAGTGCCCTTCCAGACCGCCATCCGGTTCGTGCGTGGCTTCTACGAGGAGAACAAGGAGTTCGCCGCAGGCCTCGCCAAGATGGTCGGCGGCCCCGTCTTGATCGAGATGTGGGAAGACCAGAGCTTCTACTTCGTCACCAAGTTCGAGTTCAACGTCAACGACACCAGTGGCAAGGCGTTCGCCCTGTCCACGGTGCAGATCGACACGCAGAACCCGCAGCACTTCGGCATCACCTACGCCGGCGAAGACGGCAAGGAACACACACCGCTCCTGCTGCACACCAGTGTCAGCGGCGCCATCGACCGCAACGTCGCCGCCATCCTCGA
This sequence comes from Thermoplasmatota archaeon, assembly GCA_041618195.1. Classification (GTDB taxonomy): domain Archaea; phylum Thermoplasmatota; class E2; order JACPAO01; family JAHFTW01; genus JBFGSX01. The sequence continues at coordinate 14,887 of JBFJNL010000025.1, forward strand.
ATCAGAGGCCATGAAGCGCGACCGCGGCGAGAAGCCCGCCCTGCCGTTCTGGCTCAGCCCGACCCAGGTCCGCTTCCTACCGGTCAGCGATGACTTCGTCGACGCCGCGCTCGAACTGGCTGCCGCCGTCAACGCCGCAGGCGGCCGCGCAGACGTCGATGACGCGTCGGCCGGTATCGGCAAGAAGATCCGCAGCGCAGAGAAGGAATGGGTCCCCATCATCGCGGTCGTCGGCGAGAAAGAGGTCGAGAGCAACATCTACAACCTGCGCCTGCGCAAGGGTGACTACCTGGAGCGCGCAGGCATCACCCTCGACGCGGACGACGGTCAGAGCCTGGGCAACTATGCCTGCCCGTGGTCTACCATCCTCCAACTGGTGGAGGCCAACATCGGCGACGAGCCTCGCGCCCCGCTCCCGTTGCCGGTCCGCCTGACCGAGCGCCCGATCTTCCGCGGCTAGGCCTTACGGCAGCGCCACCAAGATCTCGTAGACCGTGACGCCGGTGGTCCAGCCCTCAGAGTCGGACCATCCCGCCGCGATGCCCTGTGCGTCAGCCGAGGCCGCGATGAACGTGGTATCGCGGTGGTTGACAAGGGCACCGCAGCGGTTCAGCCCGCTCGTCATCGAGTAGGTATTGTCGACCTCGAAATCGATGGTGAGTGTCAGAGCGACCGATTCCGCCCCCCATTCTCCGATGGCCGTGGTCAAGGCGCCGTCCTCTACCAGCGCGCCGTCCGGGCTGCTTGCTTCGAGCACTTGGAGCCCCGCCACATTGACCGTCACCGACGGGCGGCCTCGCAGGGCGGTGCCGGTCCACGTGATGGTGGCGACGCCCTTGGGGTCTTCCGGCGTGTCGTTGTCGGTGTCGCAGATGGGCTCGTCGGACCGCCAGTCGAGGGCAAGGAACGCCAGGGGGGCGGCCAGGATGTCCTCGACATGTTCCAGAAGGGACTGGCGGTGTTCGCCCTCGTTGTTGACGAGCGTGCGGACGACCTCGACAAGCCACGTGAAGTGGTCGACGGGGACATCCAGCATCAGGGGCAGCGTTTCGGTCACGCCGGACGAAGTGGCTGTGGTGAACGTCTTGTTGGCCGCCTGCAGCGAGCACGTGTATTCGGCGCGGTCGACCCGGTAGCCGGGTGGCGCTGCCATCACGTCCAATGTGAGGCGGGGGACGCACGACACGCCATGTTGGTCGGCGACGAGATCGATGGCGATGCCCCCTTCGTCCACGGTGGCAAGGGTGATGGGCTCGGGGGCAGTGAAGCGGGCGGTGGCGATCTGGGTGATGAGCGGGGCCGCGCGCACCGCGGGGCCGGGCGGCGAGTCACCCTCCAAGTGCTCCGCCAACGGCTTCACTGGCGTCGCCTCTATGACCTCCTCAGGAGAGGCGTTGCCCTGATCGGACATCTGTCCAGATTCCACGTTGTCCGGAGCCAGCGGCGTGGCCGGGTCAAGGCAACCCGCGAAGGTCATGGTAAGCAAGCAGACGGCGATTGTGAAGGCACGCATCACCGGCTCCATCCCGCTGAACGCGATTTAACCAACGTAGTCGCTTCCGTGAAACCTCGCCGTCGCCGTCGCGGGCATGGCGGCACGGGTTGAAACCGACCTTCAACCCCCCAAGGCAACAGGTATCCTCTGGCGCGTATCGTGCCCGCCATGGCTGAAGCATTCTCCGCCCGCGTCCAATCGACATTCGAACCGTTCGTCCCCAAGCTCCACTGGGTCCTGCGCGCGGCGCTCGCCGCCATCTTCGCCTACCACGGCGTCGAGAAGTTGCGCGGCGGCACGCCTCCCCAGGGCATGCTCGACATGATGTTCTTCGGCAGCGCCGCGGTGTTCTGGCTCGTCGCCATCACCGAGACCATCGCGGGCCTGGCCATCGTCGCCGGCGGTTTCACGTTCGGTGCAGCCGACCTCGTGACCCGTGCCGCAGGCGCGGCCATCTTCGTGGTCATGGCGGGGGCGGCGGTCACGGTCCACCTGCCCACCTGGCACTTCATGCAAGGCGGCGCCGAGTTCCAGGTCCTGACCGCAGCCCTTGGACTATGGTTCGTGGTCCGCGGCAACGCCCGAGCATAGCCGCCCTCGCCGCCCCGGCCCCACCTGCTTTTGGCCCATGCGCGTTTCTCCGGGCGTGGAGTCAGTCGACCTAGCACCGGGGCCCGCCCCGCAATTGCCCATGGAGGCATTCGCCGCTCGGCGTGAACGCGTCGCCGCGGCGCTCGACGACGAAGACATCCTCGTCGTGGCCACGCACAGCGAGACGACGTACTCCAACGACGTCCACCACCCGTTCAGGCCGCACAGCGACTTCTGGTACCTGACAGGGTTCAGCGAACCCGGCGCCATCCTGACCCTCGGTAGCGATGGGCGCAGCGACATCTGGATGCGGCCGCGTGAACCGACGGCAGAGGTCTGGAACGGCCGTAGGCTAGGGCTCGAACGCGCCGGCCTGCTGGGCATCGACCACGCCCACGACATCAAGGACACCGAGGCGCTGCACCAGCGCCTGCACGGCGCCGGCGTCGTGGCCAAGACCGAGCACAACCTGGAAGCGCGCGAGATCCTGCTCAAGTACACCCGCGAGGACGCCACGCCACTCTTGTCGTCGTTCAGGATGATCAAGGACAGCCAAGAGATCGCCATGCTGCAGAAGGCCGCCGACGTCGGCATGGAGGCCATGCGCACGGCGCTGCCCTTGGCCCGGCCGGGTCGCCACGAATACGAAGTCGAGGCGGCGTTGCTGCATCATTACAAGTCCGTCGGCAGCACCGGCCCGGGCTACCCACCCATCGTCGGCACCGGGGCCAATGCCGCGATCCTGCATTACATCGAGAACCGTGCCAAGATCGGAGCAGAGGACCTGGTGCTGGTGGATGCCGGCTGCGAGTGGGGGTACTACAATTCCGACATCACCCGCACCGTGCCGGCAGCCGGGGGATTCACCTCGCTCCAGGCCGACCTATACGAAGTGGTATGGCGGGCGCAGGAGGCCGCGCTGGCCAAGGTCCTGCCCGGCTCGGAGTTCAAGGCCCCGCACGAAGCGGCGGTCGAGACGCTGGTCGATGGCCTCGTCGACCTTGGCATCCTGGAAGGCGACAAGGACCAGCTCATCAAGGACCAGTTGCACCGCCCCTTCTTCATGCACGGGACGAGCCATTTCCTTGGCCTTGACGTGCACGATGTCGGCGCGTACAAGGACGCCGAAGGCAACAGTCTCAAGCTGCAAGAGGGCATGTGCCTGACCGTCGAACCGGGCCTCTACTTCAACCCGGATTTCGCCACATGCCCGCCGGATGCGGTCGGCATCGGCATCCGCATCGAGAACGATGTCATGGTCACGGCCGACGGCCGCCATGACCTGAACCGTGCATTGCCGACATCTCCCGATGAGGTCCTGGCGATGATGGCGGCCTAAGGCGGCAAGGCTTTTGGGCTGGCGGCCCCACACATCAGTGATGACGCGCTGGATGCTCGTGGTCGCCCTCGTGCTCATGCTCCCGGCCGCCACGGCCCAGATCAACGGGCCCCAGGCGTACGCGGCCGATTACGAGTTCGCCGACCCGGCGACCGCAGAGTTCACCACCATCCTGTCGGGGCGGCTCGAAGCCACCCCTTCGGGTTCGACGGGGCCCTACGGCTTCTTCGACGCCGTCGGACTGCGCATCGACGGCCTCGACGAGGTCTGTCTGGCACCTCGGCACACGGCGTGTGAGAGCGGCGATCTGAGCATCATCGTCCGCGATGGCGGTAGTGCGGGCATCCAATTCCTGGGCCGCCCTGAAGCCACCTATACCGCCGACCACGCACTCGGCCTCTTCCTGGATGTGCGCGGCGACGACCTCAACTCCCTGGACCTCAACCAGAGCCTGCTCGTGCCTGCCGTGAACGGGCGCATGGATTTCGTCGACATCCCCGTGTTGCCCAAGATCGGCCCGCTGCGCGATCGAGCTGACGCCATCATGTCGTCCACGGCATCCAACACGACGCTGGTGCTGCTTGACGGTGGCGTCCAGGTGGCCACGTGGTCGGGCAAAGATCGCTTGTTGTTCCTGCACGGCGACATCGAGATCCAGCCGTTCGCCAGCGACTTCGTCGTCCTGCCCTTCAAGGAAGGCAGCGTAGCCCGTTTCACGCCGGCCGATGCGGAAGCCGCCCAGCAAGGGCTTGATTTCCAACGCCTGCAGGCCGTGTTCCAGAAGCTCGACGATGCCTCCGCCGATGCCGGGCAGGCCGCCCGCGACGGCGTCGCCGACAGCCCCATCGAAGAAGCGCTCGCCGAAGTCCTCGATGGCGCGCTGCTCCGCTTCCCCACTCCCGGCACCAACGCGTCCAGTGAGGGCTTCGCCCTCGTGCTGTTCAAGTCGATGGCCGTCTCCAACCAAGGCGGCCAACTGGCCTGGGACGGCGATGCGGCGTTCCAGATGCAGGGCTCCCAGGTCGCCGGCGCGCAGTCGCTCTATGGCGTCTGGCTGTTCAAGCTGCCCTGGTGGGGCTGGCTCTTGTGGGTCGGCGCCATCGGCCTGTTCGTGGCCCGGGTCGCGGTGCGCCCCGAAAAACGTCACGAACGCTGGGACCGCTACCGCTGGGTCGGATGGGTCGCTGGCGCGGTCATGTTCGTCGCGGTCTTCCTGCTGTGGGACATGGAGATGCGGGCGGTCTGGGGCACCAGTGTCCTGACCACCGAGACTGTCGGGACGGCATTCTGGATCACGTTGGGCCTGCAACTCGCCACCATGGCGTTCGTCATGGGTGCCGTGTCGTGGCCCATCTCGATGATCGTCAAGAACGGCCTGCTCCTTGGCAAACAAGGCACGTTCATGGGGCTCGGCAAACCACTCAGTCTGCTCTTCGCCTACCTGCTCGGCGCGACCCTCATGCTGGCGTACATGGAGCTCTTCATCGCGACGGTGATCGCGAATCTCCCATCTTGACGCGCGCCTGCATCCGGCCCTCGACGCCGTCCTGCGCGCCGATGGTTGGACAGGCCTGAGCCCGGCACAGGAAGTCGGCATGGATGCTTTGCTGGCACGCCGCCATGCGCTGTTGTTGGCGCCGACGGGCTACGGCAAGACCGAGGCCGCGTTGTTGCCGGTGCTGCATCATCTCTTGGTCGAGCGCGACCGGCTCGTCGCCGCTGACAAGCCGTGGCCGCCCGGGTTCAAGGTGCTGTACGTGACGCCCCTGCGGGCCCTCAACCGCGACCTGATGCGTCGCCTCGAGCATTGGGCCGAGGCCCTGGGGGTCACGGTCGGCGTCCGGCACGGTGACACCAGCCAAGCCGAGCGCTCCAAGCAGTCCCGCAAGCCGCCGGACATCCTCATCACGACGCCCGAGACCGTGCAGCTGCTGCTGTATGGCGACACCTTGCGCCGGCACCTGGGCATGGTGCGTTTCGTCATCATCGACGAGGTGCACGACCTGGCCGCGTCCGAGCGCGGTGCACAACTCATGGTCGCCCTCGAACGCATCGAGGAGGTCGTCGCCCAGCCCGCGATGCTGCGCGAAGTCAAGGCACGCGACCGGGTCTGCCCGGCCAAGGCCTCCGGTGGCTCGGCCTTCCAGCGCATCGGCCTGAGCGCCACCGTCGCAGACCCCGACGCCGTCGCCCGGTTCATGGGTGGCCCCCGGGAGGTCGACATCCTCGTCGCCGAAGGGACCAAGGAGAGCCGTTTGAGCGTGCTCGCTCCGGACGAAGCTCCGGACCTGGCAGGTGAACTGTCGTTGCCCGCCGCGGCCGCAGCCCAACTCGCCGCCGTGCGCACCCTGGTCGAGACGCACGCACGGGTGCTGGTCTTCCTGAACACCCGCGACAGTGCCGAACTACTGACCAGCCGTAGCGCCTTGATGGAGGGCGGGCCGTTGCTGGGGCTGCATCACGGCAGCCTGTCCGCGGAACACCGCATCGAGACCGAGACGCAGTTCCGCGACGGGCGACTGAAAGGCCTCGTCGCCACCAGCAGCCTGGAACTCGGCATCGACGTCGGAGCCATCGACCACGTGGTCCAGGTCCAATCCCCACGCAGCGTGGCCCGTCTTGTGCAACGCCTGGGTCGCGCCGGCCACCGCATCGGTGCCGTCAGCGAAGGCACCCTGGTTTCGGCCGGCGCGGAGGATCACCTCGAATGCGTCGCCGTCGCCCGCATGGCCGAGAAAGGCCAGCTGGAACCCCTGCGGGTCCGTGAAAGCCCACTGGTCGTGCTCGCCAACCAGCTCGTCGCCTTGACCAACGAGTACGCGCAGCTCGACCCGGAATGGTGTCGCCAGGTGCTCGGCCGCGCCGGGCCGTTCCTGGAGCTCGACGAAGGCATGTTCCATGCATGCTGGGACACGCTCATCGACGTCAAGACGGTCTTCGAATCCGAGGACGCCCCGGGCCGCTACGGTCGTAGCGGACGCGCCCGCAAGCACTTCCTCGAGCACGTCTCGCTCATCCCCGACACCAAGACGTTCCGCATCATCGACGAGGCGACGAAGCGCTCCATCGGCACCGTCGACGACGCCTTCGTCGCGGCAGCCTTGCACCCCGGCGACCCCCTCGTCATGGCCGGCCGCAGTTGGCGGGTGTTGGAGGTCGAGAACGAGGCTCGTCGCGTGCGAGTGGCCCCCAGCAAAGACCTGGGGGCCATCCCCCAGTGGAGCGGCCAACAACTGCCGGTGTCGGCGATGCTCGCAAAGGAAGTGGCACGGCTGCGCGGCGTCATCGCCGCCGGCGCCGAGACCGCCGACATGGAGCCGGCTGCCGCCCCCATCCGCCAACACCTGGCCCAGGGC
>JBFJNL010000026.1:0-21566 GCA_041618195.1 Thermoplasmatota archaeon
CGGCCGCGAACACGGCGCCATCGACGTCGACAAGCCCACCACCTTCCGCGAGAACGGCCACAAGATGACCCCCAGTGAGGTCCGCGAGTGGCTCGAGAAGGTCCCCGATGAAGACCTGCCTCTGCTGGGTATCAACCCCAACGTGTGCCGCCCCGAATGGATGGTCTTGACCGTCCTGCCGGTGCCCCCGGTCACCATGCGCCCCAGCATCACGCTGGACTCCGGCGAGCGCTCGGAAGACGACTTGACCCACAAGCTCGTGGACGTCATCCGTATCAACCAGCGTCTCCAAGAAAACCGTGACGCCGGTGCGCCTCAGCTCATCGTCGAGGATCTGTGGGAACTCTTGCAGTACCACATCACGACCTACTTCGACAACCAGACCGCTGGTATCCCTCCGGCCCGTCACCGCTCCGGTCGTCCCCTCAAGACGATCAGCCAGCGCCTGAAGGGCAAGGAAGGCCGCTTCCGGTCCAACCTGTCGGGTAAGCGTGTCAACTTCTCGGCGCGTACGGTCATCAGTCCTGACCCCAACCTGAGCATCAACGAAGTCGGTTGCCCCATCCAGTGCGCCCGCGAACTCACCGTTCCGGTCCGCGTGACGGCCGCCAACTTCGCATTCTGCCAGGATCTCATCCTGCGCGGTCCCGAACCCGAACCGCCGATCGGCAAGTTGTACATCCCCGGTGTCAACTACGTCAACCGCGCCGACGGTCGCCGCGTCAAGGTCACGGACAAGAACAAGGAAGAGGTCGCCAAGCGCATCGAAGTCGGTGCCAAGGTCGAGCGCCAGCTTGACGACGGCGACGTGGTCCTGTTCAACCGTCAGCCCACGCTGCACCGCATGAGCATGATGGCGCACACCGTGCGCGTCATGCCTGGCAAGACGTTCCGTTTCAACCTCCCGAACTGTCCGCCCTACAACGCGGACTTTGACGGCGATGAAATGAACATGCACATCATCCAGGGTGAGGAAGCCCGCGCAGAAGCGCAGATCCTCATGAAGGTGGAACAGAACATCCGAAGTCCTCGTTTCGGTGGCCCCATCATCGGCGCCATCCACGATCACATCTCCGGTAACTTCCTCCTGACCTGGAACTTCTACAACAAGGACGCCCGCGGCGCCAAGTTGGCTCTCGAAGACGCCACGCAGGTCTTGGCCCGCGTCGGTTTCAAGGGCCAATCGCCCAAGGTGTTCGAAGAGAAGCACGCCAAGAGCGGCGAGATGCGCAAGTACGTCTGGGGCAAGGACCTGTTCTCCACGCTCCTGCCGGACGACCTCAACCTCAGCTTCCGCAGTGCAGCCTGCACTCCCGGAATGTCGGAAGAGGAAGCCCGCCTGCCCGAGAACGACACCTGGGTCGTCATTGAAGACGGTCAACTCATCGCTGGCGGCGTCGACGAAAAATCGATCGCTTCCTTCAAGGGTGTCATCCTTGACTCGATCAGCCGGACCTACGGCGCTGCCCGCGCCCGTGAGTTCCTAGACAAGGTCACGAAGATCGGCAACGGTTTCCTGACCCTCCGCGGTTTCTCGACCTCGATCGACGATGAGGACATCCCGGCGCACGCCCGTGTCGACATCGACAAGAAGGCCGCAGACACCCGCACCCGTGTCGCTGAACTGGTTCAGCAGTACGAAGACGGTGACCTGCAGTCGCTGCCTGGCCGCACCGCTGAAGAGACCCTCGAGATGGAGATCATGCGCGAGACGGGCCAAGCCCGTGACGCAGCTGGTGAAGTCGTGGCCAACCAGGTCGGTATGACCAACTCGGCTGTCCTGATGGCCCGCTGCGGTGCACGTGGTTCCATGCTGAACCTGTCACAGATGGCCGGCATGGTCGGTCAGCAGGCTGTCCGCGGTGAACGTATCAAGCGTGGTTACGCCAAGCGTACCCTGCCTCACTTCCGCTGGGGAGACCTCGGTGCAAACGCCAAGGGCTTCGTGGGCAACTCGTACAAGACCGGCCTCACCGCCACGGAATACTTCTTCCACTCCATGGGTGGACGTGAAGGTCTCGTGGACACGGCTGTCCGTACGAGCCGCTCCGGCTACATGCAGCGCCGCTTGATCAACGCCCTGGAAGACCTCAAGGTCGCCCAGGACGGCACCGTCCGCAACACTGCAGGCACGGTCATCCAGTTCACCTACGGTGAGGATGGCATCGACCCGACCCGCAGTGCCGGTGGTCAGCCCATCGACTTCGGCCAGATCCTGAACCTGGTCGAATCCGGAAAGGCTGCCAAGCTCATCAAGAAGGGAGGCAACTAACATGGCCAGCCCACAGACCATCAAGTCGTACATCACCACGTACGGCTTCGACAAGGACACCGCTGACCGTCTCGCCGAGCACTTCACCGTGACCCAGGCCAAGGCGGCCGACAAGAAGACGTTCATGGAAGCCGGCTTCACCGGCAACGAAGTCGAAGAGATCCTCCTGAAGCTGCAGAAGGGAAAGCGTGACGCCGCGGCTCGCCGCAGCACGCGCCGCACCGCAGTCCAGGATGACCGGGCCTTCGAGATCACCGACGAGATCGTCGAGGATCGTGACGAGTTCCTGCTCGCCAAGGACGCCATGGTCGAGAAGCACCTGGCGGCCAAGGATGGCTGGATGCCCAACGGCGTCGTCCGCATGCTGGTCAGCAAGTGCAACGAGCGCGATTTCACCGACGCTCAGCTCAAGCAGGCCGCGGACCTCGCGCTCATCGACTACAACCGCAGCAGCGTGGATACCACGGAAGCGGCCGGTATCGTCAGTGCCCAGAGCATCGGTGAGCCCGGCACGCAGATGACCATGCGTACCTTCCACTTTGCGGGTGTCGCTGAGATCAACGTGACCCTAGGTCTACCGCGTCTCATCGAGATCGTGGACGCTCGACGCCAGCCGTCGACGCCCACCATGACGATCTTCCTCGAACCCGAGGTCAAGGCGGATCGCAAGAAGGCCACCGCCATCGCGAACCTGATCGAGACCACGAAGCTGGCGGACATCGCCGACATCGAGAGCGACCTTGGAAAACTGGAGATCCACGTCGTCCCTAACAAGGAATACATGGCCCAGAAGGACGTCACGATGGAGGAGATCTACGACGCCTGCCGCCGCGTCCGCAAGGTCACGGCCAAGTGGGAAGAGGGCGACAAGGACGTCCTCATCACCCTCGGTGAGCCGAACTACAAGCACTTGCAGAAGGCCGTTGAAGACCTTCGCAAGATCAAGGTCAAGGGCATCGACGGCATCGTGCGCCTGGTCATCCGCAAGGATGAGAAGGAAGGCGGCTACATCCTCTACTCGGAAGGTAGCAACCTGCGCGAGATCCTCGAGATCGAAGGCATCGACCGCCGCCGCGTCAAGACCAACGACATCCTGCAGATCCAGGAAGTCCTTGGTATCGAAGCGGCCCGTGTCGCTATCGTCCGCGAAGCCGACGACACCATGCGCGGCCAGGGTCTTCAAGTGGACAAGCGCCACTTGATGCTCGTCGCCGATGTCATGACCGCAGACGGTGAAGTGAAGGCCATCGGCCGCCAGGGTGTCTCTGGACAGAAGTCCAGTATCCTGGCCCGTGCTGCCTTCGAGATCACCGTCGACCACCTACTACAAGCCGGCATGATCGGTGAGATCGACCCCCTCAACGGTGTGGCCGAGAACATCATTGTCGGCCAGCCGGTCAACCTCGGCACGGGCGCTGTGCGCCTCGCGGTCGATGCTGTCAAGCTGAACGAACTCCGGAAGACGATGCCGGAGCCGAAGAACACCATCCCCGAGCCTGAAGAAGAGGAGTACGAGGATGCCTTTGCGGAAGTCGTAGCCGCACCCACTGAACCTGAAACCGAGGAGGTCTGAAAATGGACGTACAGCGAAGCCTGAGAACCGCAGTGCAGAGTGGCAAGGTGCTGATTGGCGCCGACCAAGCCACGAAAGCCATCGGACGCGGGGAGGCCAAATTGGTCATCCTCGCTGCAAACTGCCCAGCCCACGAGAGCATCCGCGTCTCCGCCAAGGAGAAGCGTGTACCCGTGTACGATTTTGCCGGCATCGGGACCCAATTGGGCCCCGCTTGCGGTAAGCCGTTCGCGATCTCTGCCCTAGCCGTGGTGGATGCCGGCGAATCTGACATCCTGCAATTGACCAAGTGATTGTCATGCGAGACCTCGAACTCAGCATGGAGACCATTGGCCTCATCAACGAGGCAGAGAAGCGCCTGCGCGCCCGTATCATGGATGCGATCGACGAAGGCGAACGCGTGGTCTTCATCACCGAGAAGGGGCACTTGGGACAAGCACTTGGCAAGGAAGCCAAGAACCTCGAGATGATGCGACAACTTCTCAAGAAGGATGTCAAATTTGTCGAGTACGACGAAGACAAACAGGTCTTCGTCCGTAACTTGTTCAAGCCGTTCGACGTTGCGACCATTCGCATGGAGACCGGTGCCAAGACCAGTGATGACGGTGAGGAGCGTATCCGCATCCGCGCCATCGTCGAGGTCGAGGCGAAGGACAAGGGCAAGGCCATTGGCAAGGGCGGCCGGAACATCAGTTCCATCCGTCACATCGCCAAGCGCCACCACGAGATAGACGAAGTGCAAGTGATCTGAGGCCGCGGGCCGAAGATCCGTTGCACAGGGAGGTGCCCAGCACCGCCCGGACCTTCGCGGGGTGCTTGCACCCCGCGATGGGGTTCGACGAAAGCCGAGCGTGAGCGAGGTTTTCGTCGGCCAAACCATCGCGCCGAACATTAGCCGAGCGTGAGCAAGGTTCGCGTCGGCCATGTCATTGCGACCTTTGACGCCGAGCGTCAGCGAGGCCTCCCTCGGCCCCGCTGCCGACGTGCCGGCACCCCGAGCGTGAGCAGGGCGGTGCAGCGTCTTGACCCCGCGACGGGCGACGTTCGCCAGACGTGACCGGCTCCTTCATGAGTCCGTGTCGGCATGTCTGCTCGTGGCCTCCGGCTGGGAAGCATTGTACCTGTCGCTCCTCTATGTGGGGTGGCCCGGCTTCGGCATCGTCAGCGGTTACTCCGTATGGCGCGCCGTCGGCTTCTACCGTCGGCTACGGCACAGCGCCCCAGGTTTGCTCGTGTTGTTGACCATCATCGGATGGGTCAGCACCCTGGCCGGTGCAGCCTTCGTCATGACGATGTATCTGGGTCGTGCGCCGGCGCAGGCAGGTCCTGCAGTGTTGCCGATCTTCGTACTGTGGGCTGGCAGTCTCATCACGGTGGCATGGGTCGTTTACCGCTGGGGTGAGGAATCCCAGGTCCTCGACACCTACTATGGTGAGATCGAGCGCATGGAGCGCATGAAGAGCGGCTTCATCAACCACGTCGCTCACGAACTCAACACGCCCATGACGCCGCTCCGCATGCAGGTGTCCGTGTTGAGGCGCGAATTGTTGGGGCCCCTGACGGACAAGCAGAAGGCTGCCATGGCGCGTATTGAACGCAACCTCGATCGCCTGGGAGAACTCGTCGAGCAGGTCCTCATGGCGAGCTCCCTGCAGAGCGGCCGCCTGGCGGTCAGCCCGCAGATGCAAGGTCTGGAGGGCATCGTCACCAAGGTGGTCGCCGCCGTCCCAGGCGCTGAAGCAGGGCGCATCGATGATGTGCAGGTCCAGGTCGATGCCGAGCGCATCCGCCATGCCCTCCAGACGTTGGCGCGCCACGTGGCTTCCGGGGGTGGGGCTCCTGTCGTCTTGTCCGTGGAAGATGAAGGTACGGCCGTCACGCTCACCGTGTCCTACCAAGGCGCGCCATTGACCGAGAAGGACTTCGAGATGTTCGGCGATCCGGTGGCCGCCGCGCAACGGGATGGCCTGGCCATCGGGCTGTTCAACGTCCACGGAATCGTCGACCGCCACGGGGGGCGCCTTGAGACCCGGCCCGGTGCCGTCGTCATCCGACTACCCCTCCAGCAGACCACGGCGGCCGGGCACGCGCTGATGCGCGCCTGACCGCAACGCCCATCCGTCGGCGAGACTGAGCACTGCCTGTGTCCAAAGAGGTCCAGGACATGTTCGGGCGTATCGCCCGCCGCTACGACCGCACCAACACGGTGTTGTCGTTTGGCCAGGACAGGCGCTGGCGCCGCGTGGCCGTCAAACAGACCGCCCTCGGTGCGGGTGACCATGCCTTGGACGTGGCATGCGGCACCGGGCCCCTGACCCGTATGCTCGCCCGCCGAGTGGGTTCGAGTGGCCGCGTCATCGGATCAGATTTCACGCCAGAGATGCTGGACGTCGCCCGCAAGCACGATGCGCCCACGGACGGGGGCAGCATCTCTTACGAGCAGGCCGATGCCCAGGACCTGCCTTTCACGGACGGCACGTTCGACGCCGCGACCATCGCGTTCGGGATCCGCAACGTCGACGACCCGGTCAAGGGGTTGTCCGAGATGCGCCGAGTGGTGCGCGCGGGTGGCCGCGTCGTGGTCTTGGAGTTCGGGCAACCCAAAGGCCCCGTCGGGGCCGGCTACCGGTTCTACAGCCGCCGCATCATGCCCGTCATCGGCGGCTGGCTCACCGGCGACCGCGAAGCCTACGAGTACCTGCCTCGGACCGCTGCGGCGTTCCCGGCGGGCGACGCATTCCTTGCCCTCATGCGTGAGGCCGGGTTCGAAGACGTCGTCAAGAAGCCGCTCATGGGTGGTATGGTGTGGTGCTACACGGGCGTCAAGCAGTCGCCCCGCGACTGACGCTGAGTGGCCGGTCGGCTAAGCTGGAGACGATCTGCCATGCTCGGCCTGCGGCGTTCGCCGTTGGCAGGCTTAGTATGGGTATGCGCCGTCGTTGACGAAGGTCCAGTCGGCGCTCGGTTCGATGTTCCAGAACATCGTGACGTAGCCACGGAACTCTTGGTCAATGGTCACGCCCGATGCCAAAGCCGGGCCGTCGGCCGAGACATCGACACCGACCCACCATTCGTTGGTGTTGTCGCTGCTGAACTGGTCCATGGCACCCTGCACGAAGCCGGCCGGGGTGCGCATGATGGCCGGGCTCGACCACGTGCCTTCGTCCCAACGCTTGCCGGCCGGGATGCTGCCCGGGCAGGAGTCCTTGTTCTGCGGCGGGCACATGGAGTTGATCAGGTACAGGTTGTCGGAGAGCGGCTGGGTGCTTTCCCAGATGATCTCGACCTGGATGAAGTCGGGGGTGCCGTCGACCATGTACTGCAGGCGGTAGTCGTCCTCTTGCCCGAGTTCGTCGCCGCAGTAGCCATACGTGATGGGGACGCCCCAGCCGCAGGCGATGAAACCGATGTCCTGGAAGGTCTCGGCGCGGGCTTCGCTGCCGGGGACGCGTTCGATCTGGACGCGGATGATATCTGGCTTGGCGACGTCGGCGACGACGTTGACGCTCTGCTGCATCGGCGACCAACCGGATTTGCTGATCTTCAGGAAGTACGTGCCGGGCGCGACGTCGGCGAAGCGGAACAGGCCGTCTTCACCAGTCGTGGCTTCGAGCTTGGTGTTGGTCACCGTGACGAGCGCACCCGCGACGGGCGTGATGGTGGTGTCGATGACCAGGCCCCGGATGACGCCCTTGCCCGTCGCGACGGTGGATGGGGTGTCGGCGAAGGGATCGTCGGGAACGACGGGGGCGGTCTCGTCGGCGCAGCCAGCGAATCCGACGAAAAGCAGGACAAGCATGGATAGGTACATGCGGTGCATGAGTTTCCCAGCATGGCTGCAGAAGATAGCCCTTGTGGGCGTTTTCTGCATGTTTTTCAGGCTCTTGAGTGCCCTGGCCACTCGTCCCTGACAGCACTGCGGCGGATCTTGCCACCACTGGTGCGCGGCAGGGCATCGACGAAGCGGATTTGCTTGGGGCGCTCATGGGCGGCAAGGCGCTCGGCCAGGAAGTCCTTGAGGTCTGGCCGGTCCCGCGCCACGGCGGCGGCGACGACCCGCTGGCCCCATTCCGCGTCCGGCACACCGACCACGGCCGCCTCCAGGACATCGGGATGCTCGAGGAGCGCGCTTTCCACCGCCACCGGGTCGACGTTCTCGCCGCCCGTGATGATGCGGTCGTCGATGCGGCCGACCACGTACAGGCGCCCGTCGTCGTCGATGCGGCCGAGGTCGCCGGTCCGCAATGGGCCGGGCACGTTCAGCGTCGGCCCCGACACCACGATCTCTGCGACGGTGCCATCGGCTGCCGCACGGTCGCCGTCGAGGATGGCGACGGTGACGCCGCGCAACGGTCGGCCACTGGTACCCGGATGCGCCCGTAGTTCGTCGGGCGTCGCCGTCGTGACCTGCCCGCATGCTTCTGTGAGCCCATACGAGGCGTAGATAGGCCAGCCGGCTTCCAAGGCGCGGTCGGCCAGCGCTGGGTCGAGGCGGTCGCCGCCGATGAGCGCGCAACGCAGGCTCGGCGGTGGCTGGACGCCCGCGTCGATGAGCCGGTGCAGCATGGTGGGCACCAGGCTGACGTGGGTGATGGCGTGCGCCTGGAAGGCCTGCGCCGTGGCAGACACATCGAAGACATCCTGCAGGACCAGTTGGCCGCCGCCGTTCAGGCAACGGTCCACCATGGTGATGCCGCCGATGTGCCACAGGGGCAACGAGGCAAGCCAGACGCTGTCTTCGTCGCACCCGAGTCGTCGCATGGCCGCCTTGCGGTGCGCGGCCAGGGCGCGACGCGACACGTCGATGAGTTTGGGGGCCTGGCTGGTGCCGCTGGTGCGCAAGACCGCGTACAGGTCCCCGTCGCTGTGCGGGGCGCGCAGGGAACCCTCGAGGTGCGACACCGGTTCGCTGTCTTCGTTGAGCATCAACGCCGGTCGGTCGCCATGGATCTGCTGGGCCACTTCGGCGTGACTCGTCGAGGTCACGAGGACATCCACGTCGGTGGCGTCCAGGTGGGCGGCCATCGCCGCAGGGGTGTCCCGCATGGGGATGGGCACCAGCACGAAGCCTTGGTTGGCGGCTGCCGAATGGAGTCCGAAGTGCACTCGGGTGTTGCCGTCCAAGACGCCGAGCCGGTGGCCGGCCTGGATCATCATGGCGACACCTCGCGGGGCACGACACCCAGACCGGGCCTCGTCGGGACGGTCATGTGGCCGTGGCTGATGGTCGGAGGCGTCGCGACGTCCTTGGCGAAGTACCGGCTGGTGGCGAGGCCGCACGCCGTCGGGGTCGGCAGGAGCGCCGCCACGTGCAGGGTCGCGGTGACGCCGATGGCGGACTCGAGGCTGTTGGTGATGGTCACCGGGATCTCGCCGGCGGCCTCGATGGCTTCGAGGGTCCGGTCGAGGCCCCCCAGGCGCTGGGGCTTGAGGATGAACACATCGCCGATGCCCGCGTCGCGTAGCCCGCGGATGGTGGTCGGGTCTGTGGCCGACTCGTCCAACGCGATGGGCACGTCGCCGCCGGTCAGCGCACGCAAGCACTCCCGTTGGGCCGGGGCGACAGGTTGTTCGATGTAGGCGATGTCGTACGCGGCCAGCGCCTCGAGCATGGTGGCCGCATCGTCGGGCGCCCACGCGGCGTTGGCGTCAAGGCGTAGTTCCGCCTTCGGTGCGCCTTCCCGGACGGCTGCGACCCGTGCGACGTCGTCACCCATGCCCACTTTGAGCTTGAGCGTGGCGAAGCCGGATGAAAAGGCGGCCATGGCCTCGAGGCGAAGCTGGTCCGGGTCGCGGCTGGTCAGTAGCATGTTGACCGGTACGTGCCTGGCAGGCGTCCGGTCGATGCGCTCTCCGAGCCACGCCGCCAACGAAAGGCCGGCTGCGTGCGCGGCGGAGTCCATCCATGCGGTGCTAGCACCGCAACGAAGACGGGCAGGCAATCCATCGAGTGCCGCCAGGTCGGGTGCCTTGTGGACGGCGAAAAGCGCTTCGCGAGCATCGGATTCGGACCATTGCTGGTGTGGTGGGGGTGCCATTTCACCCCACCCTGTGCCGTTGTGGCATACGAGTCCGATGTGGCGTTCGGTCTGCGTGCCTCGTGCCCACTCGTACGGCGTACGCAGCGGCAGGCGGCGGCCCTGCAACGACCATAGCGGCACGCCGGGAGAGGCATCCATGCGCTGCGATGGCCGTCGGGCAAAAAGGGGTTGCTTGCCGGCTCAGAGCACGTGGCCCAGGACGACGCCGACGCTGGCGAGCACCGAGTACACGAGCAGCAGGCGCGCCGTGCCGCCAAGCGCGGGGTTGTAGGCCTGACGCACCGGTTGCGGCGTCGCGATGATCCGCGTCGGGCCGGCGGCGAAGAACAGCGTGGCGACCGGCAACAGCCACCACAGTTCGTCGGCCAAGTGGGCGATGGCCAGCGGTGCCAACAATGCGGCGCCGATGAGGGCGAAGTACAATCGACGCGTCATGCGTTCACCGATACGCACGGCGACGGTCTTCTTGCCCGCCGCGGCGTCCGTCGGGATGTCGCGCAGGTTGTTGACGACCAGGATGGCGGCGGCGAGCAGGCCGAGCGGAACGCCCCAAGACCAGGCGAACGGCTCCCAGGTCAGACTCTGCACATACACCGTGCCAGCGACCGCGATGGGTCCGAAGAACACGAAGACGAACAGCTCACCCAGGCCGATGTAGGCGATGCTCTTCTTGCTCGCGGTGTAGAAGATGCCGCTCAGGATGCCTGTCGCGCCGATGGCCAGGATGGGCCAGCCGCCGACCCAGACGAGGTACAGGCCGACCAGCGCGGCGAGGCCGAAGGTGGAGAATGCGGCGTTGCGCACGGTGCGTGGCGCCAAGAGCCCGGCCGCCGATGCACGCACCGGTCCAGCGCGATCGGCGGTGTCGGCGCCTTGGACGTGGTCGTAGTAGTCGTTGGCCAGGTTGGTGCCGATCTGCAATAGCAATGCCCCGGTGAGCGCGGCCAATGCGGGCAGGAGCGAAAAGACGTCCCACGACCACGCCAGCGCGGTGCCGAGCAGCACAGGACTGGCTGCTGCAGGCAGGGTTCGCAGGCGCAGGGTACCGATCCACGGGGAGGCCACGGGGTGCCGACCTGGGCGTGGCACAAAAAGGGCGTGTCGCACGACGCACGGGCGGGGTGGTCTGGGCCAGGGGTGCTTAGGCGACGATGGCCGCGACCGCGCGCTCGAGGCGCTCGGCCGCCTCGGCACCGACCCGGTGGACCGTTTCGTCCGGGATGAGGCTGAGCGCTGCGCGGGGCTGCATCGCCGAGACGATGATGTCGTCGCCGTTCTCATAGACGCAGACGTTGCATGGTAGTAGCACGCCTAGGTCCATGACGGCATGGACCGCATCCCAGGCCAACGCGGGGTTGCAGGCGCCCAGGATGACGTATCGTCCCATTGCACGGCCCAACTTCTCCTGCATCTTGGCTTGCAGGTCGATCTCGGTGAGCACTCCGAAGCCGACCTTCTGCAGCTCGTCACGGGCTTTGGCGATCGTCGCGTCGAAGTCTCGCGGGCTGGTAGCCGAGATGGCGATGTCCATGCGCAGCGGCATGGGTCTGCGGACTTGAAGGTGGGCATGCGGGCTGGCGGGTGGCGTGACCGCGTCGCGGGTTCAGGCGGTCAGGCAGCAGGAGCACTCGCAGTCTTCGTGGTCCGAGTGGACCTCGGCCCAGACGGCGCGCATGTCTTCCTCGTTGAGCGGCGTCGAGTACTTCTGTTCGAACGCCTGGATCTTCTCGTCCACCTCATCCATGTGGCAGATGGCGCGCGGGAACTCATCTTCGAAGTCCATTATGGGAACCTCGGCTTGTTGCGGAAGTCGGGCTTGCGCTTCTCCAGGTACGCGTTCTTGCCTTCCTGGCCTTCTTGGGTCATGTAGAACAGCAGCGTCGCATTGCCCGCCAGTTCCTGGATGCCTGCGGCGCCGTCTTCGTCTGCGTTGAACGCCGACTTGAGGGTGCGGATGGCCAGCGGGCTGTGATTGAGCATCTCTTCAGCCCACTGCACGCCTTCGGCCTCCAGTCGCTCGAGGGGGACGACCTTGTTGACCAGGCCCATGTCGACGGCTTCCTGCGCGTCGTATTGGCGGCACAGGTACCAGATCTCCTTGGCCTTCTTGGGGCCGACCAGGCGGCTCAAGTGGCTGCTGCCGAAGCCGCCATCGAAGCTACCGACGCGGGGGCCGGTCTGTTGGAACACCGCGTTCTCGGCGGCGATCGTGAGGTCGCAGATGACGTGCAGGACATGGCCGCCGCCGACGGCGAAGCCAGCGACGAGAGCCACGACGGGCTTGGGCATGCTGCGGATGATGCGTTGCAGGCGCAGGACGTTGAGGCGCGGTACGCCGTCTTTGCCGACGTAGCCGGCTTCGCCGCGCACGGTCTGGTCGCCGCCGCTGCAGAACGCCCACTTGCCGTCCTTGGGGCTGGGGCCGTTGCCGGTGAACAGGACGACGCCGACATCGGTGTCATGCCATGCGTGTTCGAACGCTTCGATGAGCTCGTCCGTGGTCTCCGGCCGGAACGCGTTGCGGATCTCCGGCCGGTTGAACGCGATGCGGGCGATGTTGTTCCACTTGTGGTACGTGATGTCCTCGTACTCCTTCACCGTCTCCCACTCGGCTGGGCTGGGGAGGAACTTCGTCTCTGGCACGAGGCCGGCCACGTGGGTGCGACTCAAGAATGTTGGGCGAGGATGCCGGGCACCTGTTCGTGCAGGTCCAGGCGCGTCTGTCTGCGTGTGGTGGCGCTCGCTTCACCGTCTGTGACGACGATGATGGCCTGCGCGTCGCCGGCCAACGCCTCATCCAAGTCTTCCGGCGTCGTGGTCTCGCACGTCCGGCCAAAGGCGGCGCAGGCGGCCTCCAGGTCCATCGGGGGCTTGGTCAGGAACAACTTGTCGAAGTGCGCGGTGGCCTGGCTGACGGGCAGTTGGTGGAAGATGCGGCCGCCGCCGTTGTCGATGATGACCAAGCGCAGTGCAGGGGGGATGATGGCCAGGCTGCCGACGTCGTGCTGGAACGCCACGTCGCCGATGACGGCGATCAGTGGGCCGCTCTGGGCGATTCCCGCAGCCGTGGCGATGGTGCCGTCGATACCGCTGACCCCACGATTGGCAAACACCTGCAGCGGCTTGCTGCGACGGGCGAAGCGATCAAGGTCCCGCACCGGCATGCTGTTGCCGACGAACAGGCGCTCGGCGGCCGCCACGACGTGGGGCACCCAGGCAGACTCCATGTCGGGCTCTTCGAGCACCGCCACACGGTGGCTTTGGCGGGCTGCCGTATCGAGGGCCTTCCACGTCGCCGCCCAGGACGTGCCGGCGGCCGTCGGCGCAGGGGCGTTGGCCTGCTCCATCTGGGCAAGGAACTTCCGGGGGTCACAATCGACGAGTTTGACGTTGCCCTTGATGTCGTTCCAGCGTCGCCCGGAGGCGTCGACCTTCCAGCGCGGCGCCGTCTGCAGGCCGAGGTAGCCGCGCAGGGATTTGGAGGTGGGGCTGTGTCCGAACTGGAGGATCCAGTCGGGTTTGAGCGCGGCCACGGCATGGTGGTCGATGTAAGCGTCGTAGCCGGTGATGGCGTCGGCCAGTTCGAAGCGCACGCCACTGAGGGCGTCGGCGAGGACCACCGCGCCCAAGCTGCCGGCCAACCGGGTCAGGTGTTCTGCGATGTCCCCCGACTCGGGGCCACAGACGATCAGGCCTCGGGGTCCGGCGCTGCGTGGGTCGATGATGGGTACGGGCCCGGCACTGGCGACGTCCAGTGGGGCCGCGTCGTCGCGGGGCGCTTGCTTGTTCAGCACCTCGAGTGCGGCCTGCTCGCTGGCAGACGGCGACAGGGGTTCACGCAGTGGCTGGTTGATGTGCGCTGGGCCGGGCGGCCATGCGGTCATGGCCTTGAGCGCCTCGTCGACCACGGCCTCGATGTCGCCTTCGCCCGGATGGGGGGCGTCCACGGCGTGGCGGGTGTAGGCATCGAACAGGCCGACCTGGTGCATGGTCTGGTTCGACCCGGTGTCGCGCAGTTCGCTCGGGCGATCCGCGGTCAACAGCAGGAGTGGGACGTTGGCTTGGTGCGCCTCGATGCAAGCGGGCAACAGATTGGCGACAGCGGTGCCGGAGGTCGTGATGACCACCGTGGGTCGACGGGTGGCCTTGGCCACGCCGAGTGCGAAGTACGCTGCACCACGCTCATCGATCTGTACATGGGTGTGGATGTCGGGGTGGTGCTCCGCGGCCAGCGCCAGCGGCGTGCTGCGGCTGCCGGGGCAGATGACAGCGTCGCGGATGCCATGGTGTGCGAGGCGGTCGATGAGGGCGATGGCCCAAGCTTGGTTCATGAGACCTCCAGCATGGCGGCGAGTTTGGATTCGGTCTCGGCCCATTCATCGTCTGCCCGCGAACCAGCGACGATGCCAGCGCCGGCGAACAAGTATCGCTGGGCGCCGGTGTCGAGGGCGCAGCGCAGGGCAACAGAGAGTTCGCCCTCACCTGCGGCATCGAACCAACCGACGGCGCCGGCATACCAGCCGCGCGGGAACGCTTCAAGGCGGCGGATGAGGGCCAAGCTCTTCTGGCGGGGCGTCCCGCAGACCGCTGGAGACGGATGCAGGGCCTGGGCAAGGTCGAGGATGTGGCTGCCCGTGGGGGCCGTCCCCTGGATGGGGGTCTCCAGGTGCTGGACGTGGCGCAGTCTGCGCAGGCGGCGCGACGCTTGATGCACGCCCGTGACGCCGGCTTCCACGAGCCGTTCGCGCAGGAAGGCGACGACCAGTTCGTGCTCGAGCACGTCCTTGCCACTGCCTTGCAGGGCTCGGGCGAGGGCCACATCTTCGTCGCCGTCGGCGCGCCGCGTCGAGCCTGCGAGGGCATGGGTGGTCACGGCCCCTGCCTGGAGGCGCACGAGCCGCTCTGGGGTGCAGCCGAAGAACGTCGCTCCGGCGCGGAACAAGAATCCTGTGCCGTCTGCGTTGTCAAGCAGGCGCGCCAGCCCTGCGGCGGGATCGCTGGAGGGCGCTGGGTGGCAGCGGGCGAGCACCACCTTGGTGACCTCACCGCTCTGGATGGCGTCCAATGCTTCCGCCACCATGTGGCTCCAGGCTTGCGGGTCGGCGACGTGGCAGGCGCCGGTCCCGGGACGCAGCTCGGCCATGACCGGGGCGTCGCAGGATGTCTCGGTCCATTGGCCGTCGATGCAAGCCCATTGCAGTTTGGGCAACGCAAAACGTGCAGCCGGGAAGCCAGACCACGGTCCTTCGCCCGAGCGATGGAACGCCAGGCCACCCAGCCACAGCGGTCCGCCGGGGCCGGCGTGTTCCCAGGTCATGTGGCGGGCTTCGTCGCGCAACGCTGCGACCTCCCGCATGTCGGATGCCTGGACGTCCGCCACCGCGCCAGCGTGCAGGATGATGGCGTCGGGGCCGATATACGCGGCCGTGGCCTGCTTGAGCAGGGTCGGCACATCGGGGGGCGGGATGGCTCGGCTCTCGAAGCGCAGCGCCATGCTTTGGTGGGCCAGCCGGGGGTCCGCGAAGACCGTTTCCCTCTTGCCCGGAGGCCCCGACGCCGCTCGAGGGTTGAACATGGAGTTCAACGTTACAGGATGCAAGCCATATGCGTCGGCGGCCCATGTACCACCATGTCCTGCGAATCGGTCCTATCTGGACGCGACGTGCCCGCCTCCGTGCACCGGGTCGTCGACGCCTTGTGCGAGCATGAGCGAATGACGATGAAGGAGGTCCAGGCCGACTCAGGCCTGGCCCGCCGAACCGTGTACGGGGCGATCCGCCGCCTACGCTCGATGGGGCTCGTCCAGGAACTACCGAACCTCCACGACACCAGGCAATCATGGTACGTCTTGCGACCCAGCTGATCATTGCGGCCTTGCTGGCCAGTGCCCTCCCTGTCGCGGCAGACCATGTTCCGACCCGCGACATCGATTGGGCCTGCGGCTTCGGCGGCTCGGGCTCGACGGGCCACCCGTCCAACTGCGGCATCAATCCGGTCGGCGGCGGTTTCGAGGTCGGCGCCGAAGGTCCTGCAAGTTGGGGCGAATCCTGGACTCGTCCGGACCAACCCGTCTTGGGTATCGTCATGGATGGCGACGCCCGCGCCATCCCGGTCATCATGCTGGACAGCCACGAGATCGCCAACATCGAAGTGGCCGGCCAGCCCATCGCCGTCACGTATTGCCCGTTGTGTGGCAGTGGTGTCGCCTTCCGCCGCGAGGTCGCCATCGCTGGCGAGACGCAGACCCTGACCTTCGCCGCCAGCGGCTTCCTTTACCAAAGCGACCTGGTCATGTGGGATCCGCAGACCGGCACCTTGTGGAACCAGATCAGTGGCACGCCCATTGGTACGCTTGTCGGCGAGTCGGTGGATCGCGGGCACGAGGATGTCCGGCTCGAGACGGTACCCATGGTCGTCACGAACTCTGCGGCCTGGTCCGATGCGCACCCGGAATCCGTGATGCTGCAGAAAGTGCGGCTGTCCTACGGCAACCCGTACGGCAGCTACGACGAAGACGGCGACCGCTGCGGCCTTGGCAGTTGCCGCGGCGCTGATGGACGCCTGCACCCGAAGGAACTGGTGATCGGTGTCGCAGACCCGGCACCCATCGCGTTCCCCCTCTTCGGACTCGATGCCCCTGGTGCTGTGGCGCAGGTCGAGGTCGCCGGCCGCACGTTGCTGGCCACGGCTGCGCCCGCCGGCGGCCACCGCGTCCTCGACGCCACCGGACTGGGCCTCGACAACGCGACCGGCCGATGGCTCGACAGCGAAGGCCACACCTGGGACCTAGTGGCCAACCTGAATGACGCAGGAGCCTCCATGCCGGAGGTCGACAGCCTACGGCTGTTCTGGTTCGCCTGGGCGGAGCACTATCCGGACAGCGAGTTGTGGCAACCGAGCGCCGACGCCGGACAACCGCTGCAGAAGGACAATGGCAAGCTCCCCGGCTTCACCATCCCCATCGTCGCGGCATTCCTCGTTGCCGGGGCTCTCGCCTACCGTTACCGGCGGCGCTGAGCGGCCCGTGGTTCAGCTCGGCAGTGGGTGCTCGCCGTCGGTGATGAACATCCATTCCTCGGACGGCTTGAAGTTGTAGAAGATGCTGATGTACGCCTTCACTTCCTGGTCGATCGCCGCGCCGATACCGACGGCGCCCAAGACACATTGGCCGGCACAGTTGCTGTACAGGCCGACGGCGAACACAGGGCTCCAGCCGCTGTTGTCGCGGATCGTCGTGAAATTGTTGCCGCCCCCCGGAACATCCGCCGAAGCGATGTCGTTGTTGACGCGGCACACCAAGGGGCTGGCGCCGCGCACGTTGCAGATGCGGTCACTACCGACGCCGCTGCTGCAGGCGGTGTTCTCGCGGTCGCACTGGATGGTCACCAGGCCCTGGGACAGGGGCTGGTTGGCTTCCCAGATGATCTCGGACTGGTAGTGGCTGGGCGTGTCGTCACGGTCCAGCTCGAACACGTGTGCACTGTCGTCTTGACCCTGTAGGCCGGCGGCACCGGTCGGGTCACAGTAGAATGCGTCGAAGACGTAGTTGGCGAGCTTGAAACCGCAGCTCATGAACAGGTCATACTGTAACGGCACGAAGGCGGGCACGGCACCCGGGATGAGTTCCAGTTGGACGCGGACGATCTCCGGGCTCGCGACATTGGCCACGACCGGGGTCGAAGCCTGCACCTTGCTGTAGCCGGTCTTGCTGACCTCGAGGAAGTACGTGCCCGGTTCGAGGCCCGTGAACTGGAACGCGCCATTGGCGTTGGTCACGGTCTCGGCGCCACTCGCCTTCAGGGTCACCTTGGCATCGGCCAGAGGCGTCACACTGTTGTCGATGACGATGCCGCGGATCAAGCCCTTGCCATCGTCGGCAGGGGCGTCGAAATCATTGAACAGGTCGTCTTCCCCGGCGGCGGCCGCAGGTTCTTCACTGCAGCCGGCGAAGGAGACGGCCAGGATCGTCAAGGCCAGGAGGTAGGCACGCATATCCGCCACCTGGCCAGCACGACCATAACTTTTGCCGTCGGCCGGGGGGGTGGGGTGATGGTTTTGGTGCCAAGGAGAGGTCTGCCGCCTGCCGGCGTTCTCCGACTACTGGCCGGGCGCGCCGTCGGCGACGAAACTCCAGCCTTCAGCGGGCTCGAAATTGTAGAAGGACCAGGTGAAGATGGCGATCTCCTGCTGCACCACCGCACCGAGGCAGTAGCTGTGGTACGGCGATGGCATGCAATTGCCCCCCGAGGCACCGACATGGATCGCAAGGCCCGTCAGGGGCATCGTGCCGTGGGCCGTGTCCCGGAGGTTCTGGTGGCCGGGGCCGCCGCCGCTGCGTTCGACGCTCGTCTGGCTGACCCGGCACCACAACGGACTGGCGCTCCAGGCGCTGCAGAGGAAAGACTTGCTGGGGGGCTGCGGGTCGCAGTATTCGATGCCGGTGCAGGTCCCGTAGGTCAATGTCAGGTCGCTGGCGAAATCCTGGGCGGCCTCCCAGGCGACCTCCACATGGACGGCATCCGGAACGTCATCGGGCTGGTTCATCAGCACGTGGTTGTCCGGTGGCCCGAACGTCGATGTGCCCGCGTCGCAGTTCTGCAAGGCATACAGGATGAGCACTTCGCAGCCGATCCACCCCGAGTGGATGGCGGGGACCGCCAATGGGATGGTGCCCGGCGTGCGGGCCATCTGGAGGCGCACGGCCTCCGGTTCGGTGACACCCGCCACGATGTGGACCGTCAGTTCAACCGGGGCGTGGTCCGCCAGCGTGGCCCGTATGCGGTGTGGGCCCTCCTCGAGGTTGTTGACGCCGAACATGCCATCGGTGCCGGTGACGGTCTCGAGCCCAAGCTCTTTCACGACGACCTTGACGCCGGCCAGGGGCGTGATCGCATCGTCGACGACCAATCCGCGAAGGTTGCCGATACCGGGCAACGCCTGCACCGGTTCGCGGGCGGCCTCATCGGCGCTCGAACAACCAGCGAGCGTCGCCAACAACAGCAAAAGGACGGGCCATGCGCGCATGGCCGAGGGTGCCCGTCGCGATAATTAGCCGTTGCCGTCGCAGACCGGGCAGGTGGTCGCGCCGGCTGCCCAACGGGGTGCTGCGAGCGATTCAGCGCTTGCTTGGGCGGCGACCGACGAGCATGAGGCGTCCCATTTCGCTCAGGGTGATGTTGAGCCGCCCGAAGGTGCCGCGATCGATGCTCACGAGGCCCATGTCTTCGAGGCCCTTGCCTTCGCGGGTCGTCCGCAGATGGTAGCTGAGCAGGCTCTTCTCGACACCACTCGACTCGGAAAGCGCTGCCAATGACGCGGCGTTGCCGTCCGTCGCTGCCAGGGCCTCAAGGATGCGGTACTTGGCTTCCGAAATGAGCTCGGCGTAGCTGAACTTGAGGACGGGCAGACTGAACGGGCCGTCCGCGGCGATGCCGATGGCCGGGATGCCGTTGACGAAGGCGGCGCTCAGGGCACTGCACGTCTGCATCTTCTCACCGCTGCTGACGTTGACGATGATGTCGGAGAACGCCAGGTTGTCGGCCTGTAGTTCGGCGACGGTGCGCAACGTATCCATCAACATGTCCTCTGCACTGACCTGAATGAGTTCGACCTGGATGTGGATCGGCACCAGCTTCGCCTCGATCTCTCGCGCCTCGGCCTCGTACTGCGGCGGGTGCAGCAACACGAGTCGGCGGACGGGGTAGTCGCGGACGCCGATGAGCACGGGGTCGATGTCGTCCCCCACGGTGGCGATCATCAGGATCTTGGCCATGGTGCCACGCAACCGGTACCGCGCTTTAGTGCCGACGGGAACGGGCACGGCTGCTTGCGGGATGTGGGCCTGGCAGTCGCCTAGTCTTCCGGCACCAGCTGCTCGTCTCGACGCTCATCATGCGCATCGAGGTCGTCTTCGTCCGGCGGGTACAGATGGGCCTTCCAGCGCTCGAGCACTTCGTCAGGGATGGCACCATCCGTGTCCACGATGACCACCGGGACCGGACTGGCGGCTTGGGCACCGCCGACTTCGGAACGGACCCAGCCGACACCATGCCAACGGGTCTGCGGGCGGCCGAACAACACCAGTTTGGCACCGCTCTCGCGCACGACTCGACGCAGGACGCTCGGCAGGTCGCCGATCTCGCTGACAGCGCGCGCCGGGATACCGACCTTCTGGGCGCGGTCCAAGTACACGTTCAACGCAGCCTGGGCATCGTACGGGTTCATTGTCTGGGTGGCCGGCCGGGCATGCAAGACCACCATGCGGGCGCCCAGCCTCTCGACGAAGTGGATGACGCCATCGGCCATGGCCTGCGCCGATTGGCGGCTGCGGGTGCAGACGAGCACGACCGGCTTGTCGCTGGCATTGCCTTTCAGGAACGCCGGCGTCTCTGCCGCTTTCGGGATGTCCTTCTCGTAACTGATGGTGCGCTGCGGGTACGGGAAATGCACGCCCTGGGCATCGAAGCGTTCCTTGATGCCGCGGATCATGCGATCGCGCACGGCCGGGCGCAATTGGGCTCGGCTGATCCACACCCGCAG
Source organism: Thermoplasmatota archaeon (assembly GCA_041618195.1). Classification (GTDB taxonomy): domain Archaea; phylum Thermoplasmatota; class E2; order JACPAO01; family JAHFTW01; genus JBFGSX01. The sequence continues at coordinate 20,426 of JBFJNL010000026.1, forward strand.
CTCGAGCATGATGCCGCTGTCCGCCAATTCCTTGGCGCGGACATGGGGCTCCGGATAGGCCAGCACGCGGTCGTCGCCGCGGGCTGTCTCCAACATCAGCGACTCGGCAAGGGGGATGGAGGAGGTGTAGCTGATGCCGATGGGGATGTCAAGACGGAACTTGGGGTGTTGCTGGTAAGTGTAGTTCCATAACTCGCGGGTGTCTAGCAGGCTGTTGGGGACGACGACGAGGTCGCCGTTGACGGTGAGGATGCGGGTCGAGCGCAGGCCGATGGTCACCACATCGCCCCAGGTTTCGCCGATGCGGATGCGGTCGCCGACCTCGAACGGCTTGTCCAATGTCAGGCCGACACCGGCCGCCAGGTTGGCCACGGTGTTCTGCAGACCAAAACCTAGGGCCAACGAGACGACACCCAAAGTGGCCAGCAACGACAGTGGTTCGATGTTGTACACCAACCGCAGTGCCATGAACAGTGACACCGTGGCCGCTGTCAGCACCATCAATTTCCCCATCAACAGCTGGCCACTGGTGGGGGCACTGCGCAAGGCGCGGCTATAGATCGCTCGGCCACCTCGTCCGATGAGGTAGCCGACCACGACGATGACCGCGAACAACAGCACATTCCACAGGATGTCCTCCAGGCCCTTGGTGCTGAACCAAGACGGCAGAGGGGTCAGGTCGACGGTGTGGTTCGTCATCGAAGCACGGGATATTGATTTTTGACGCTCATAAAGGGGTGGGGGTGGTGATAGCGACGCCCGCCAAGCGGCAGCAAGCGCTTTTCCGGGTCTCCCCGTGGCCGGGCCATGGACGACCGCGCCGTCATCGAACAGTACTGGCAGGCCCTGGGGAACGCAGATGGTGCCGCCATGGCGGCTTGCTACGCTGAAACGGCGACGTTCCAGGACCCCATCTTCCGCCTTGAAGGGGACGACATCGGCGCCATGTGGCGCAACCTGATGAACGGCAAAGGCGACCTGGCCATCGCCGCCGGCGAGCTCACCTTCGACGGTGCCGTCGCAACCGGCACCTGGACCGCGACCTACACCTTCCCCGCGACCGGCCGCGTCGTGGTCAACCGCATCCGCTCGACCATCGCTGCCCACGACGGCCTCATCGTGGCGCAACGGGACCGGTTCC
>JBFJNL010000027.1:0-21199 GCA_041618195.1 Thermoplasmatota archaeon
CGGGTGTGCAGGTCCATGACGGCGTCGAGCACGGGCTGCGGCGCGTGGGTGCTGGCGCCGTGGTCCATGAAGGTCAGCGGCATGTCGCCTTGCGGTCCGGGGACCATCCGTTTGAGGATGGGGAACTGGGCCCTGATGGCGTCCGCGTCGTAGCTCATAGGTGTGGGACCTGGCTCCCGCTTATGCTGTTGTGCCCGTCATAGGACGGGTTCTGCGACCCTAAGCGGCCGTCTTGGTCTCGAAGTGGACCATCGTCTCAACAGTGACGGTGCCACCGCCGGCACCCTTCTTCAGGACCATGACGTAGTATTGCGGGTTGACGGTCAACGTGCTGTTGCCGTCGTCCTCGGTATTGACCTCGGTGCCGGCGGCCGACAGAGCGGTGCCGGGGTCGCCGGGGCTGCAGATGGCGATCTCGCCGCTGCCCGACGTCACCTTGGCGCTGATCCATTGCGCGCCCTTGGCGACGGAGAAGCTACCTTTCAGGGCGTAGGAATCGGTGATGAGGCCGGGGGCGCCAGAGGAGGCGCCGGGGGCCTGGCAGGCGTCGGCGCTGCCGGACGGTGCGTTGGCATCGAACGTGAAGGTCTCGCTCAGCATCTCGTTGACGGCGGTGCGGGCCACGCGGGTGACGCCCTCGCCATCATCGTCGAGGACGTTCATGGTGATGTTGACCGGGCCGGCCACGTCGAAGCGCAACTTCACGTCGACGAAGGTACCATTGTCGAACAGTTGGGCGGTGCGCGTACCGTTGGCATCGGTGACGCTGATGCCGATGAGCGAGATCTCGCCATCCGGGTCGACGCTGCCGTTGGCGCTGAAGGTCATGTTGCTGCCGACGAGCACGTATGCAGAGGCGTTCAACTCACGGCCGGCGTCGTCCGTGATGGTCAACGTGGCATTGGGCAACACGTTGGGGAGGGCTGGGGCTTCGTAGCACTCCTCGTTGGTGACGTTCATCCGGGCCTCGTCGTCACAGGTCTCCACGGGGTCTGTGGGGGGCGTGTCGCCGGAGCCGAAACAGCCGGAGAGTCCGATGGTCATCAATGCGATGACGATGGGGAATGATAGCAAGCGCATGTTGCGAGCAGGGGCGCTTCGAGCAATTAACATGCTTGGTGGGCCGCCTTCATCCACGATCGCATGGACGACAAGGTTCCATCTGCTCATGTCGGGGCGCGCAGTTTGTGCCGTTTGGCGGCCCAACGGTCGAATTCCCGGAATGCCGCGTCCATCTCGATGGCATCGGGGGTCGCCGCATATTCGACGCGGGGCGGCATCTCCGCGTACTCGGTACGTGTGACGAGCCCGGCGTCGGCGAGCGCACGAAGCCGGTCGGTCAAGATGTTCGCGGCGAGCCCCAGGCGTTGCTTGAGCTCGCCGAAGCGCCACGGTCGGCGGTCTTCGTGGACCAGAACGAACAACAGGTTGAGGATGTCTGCCTGGCCGAGCAACTGGAAGGCATGGCCCACCCAGCATTCCTCGTCCGGGCATTCGTGCAGCCGCTTGCGCGCCATGACCGACAGTAGTGGCTCACAAGTATATTGGTTGCGAAACGAGACCGATTCGTCATGTCGATGCAGCCGGCCGCTCCGAAGCCATGATAGCCGCCGCTCGGTGTGAGGCCCCTTGTGAATCCGGTCATCTCCGTCAGGGCGCTCGAGAAGCGCTACAACGACGGGACATATGCCGTGCGGGGCATCGATTTCGAAGTACAGAAAGGCGAGATCTTCGGCATCCTTGGGCCCAACGGCGCCGGCAAGACCTCCACCATGAAGATCCTCGGCACATTGCACCGCAGCACCAGTGGCCGAGCCCGAGTGCTCGGGCTGGACGTGCGCCAAGAGGGCGCTGCGGTGCGGCGCCGCATCGGCTTCGCCATGCAGGAGGTCGGCATGGATGACCTAGCCACGGCGTGGGAGATGCTGATGTTCCATGCACGCCTGTACAAGATCCCGGCGCGCGACGCCGTCGCCCGCAGCACGGAGCTCCTGCACGCCTTCGGCCTATGGAACGACCGCAAGCGCCGCGTCATGGCGTTCAGCGGTGGCATGCAGCGGCGCCTGGACCTGATCGTCAGCCTGCTCCACCAGCCCGAAGTCCTGTTCCTGGACGAGCCGACCACGGGTCTCGACCCGACCAGCCGCAGCGAGCTGTGGGCAATGCTGCGCAAGTTGCGCAAAGAACAGGGCCTGACGATCTTCATGTCCACCCACTACATGGACGAGGCCGATGCACTGTGCGATCGCATCGCCGTCATGCACGAAGGTCGCATCGCGGCCATCGACACGCCTGAGAACCTCAAACGCGGCGTCGGCGCCGACCATATCCAAGTGCGCCTCGCACGGCCACCCACGGCGGCCCAGCACCAAGGCCTGATCCGCACGTTCGGCCAGCGCCACCTCACTTTCACCGACCACACGCTCAGCATCGCGGTCAAAGACGGCGCTCGTAGCCTGCTACCGGCCATGCGCATCCTCGACAAGGCCGGCTTGCACGTTGAAGGCACCAAGGTGGTGACCCCGACGCTGGACGATGTGTTCCTGAAGTACACCGGGGCCAGGCTCGCCGCCGATGGAGGTCCCGCCGCATGATCTTCTGGACGCTCTACCTGCGCAACATGCGCCAGATGCCCCGCATCCCCGCGGTGCTGGTGTTCGGTGTCGCCATGCCGATCATCCAGCTGCTGCTGTTCGGCTCCGTGTTCAGCAATACACTCGACACCCCCGGCCATCCGTACAAGGACATCGCCGACAGTTACTACGAGTTCATCGCCCCGGCCATCATCCTGCTGACGGCCGTCCTTGGCATGGCCAACAGTAGCGCCGCGTTCATCGTCGACCTGCGCACCGGCTACTTCGATAAACTCCGCACCACGCCCGCCAGCCCAAGCGGCGTGGTCTTCGCGCGTCTCTTGGCCGAAATGACACGCGTCGCCCTGCAAGGTGCCTTGATCCTCGGGCTGGCGGTCGTCCTCGGCGCGCGGGTCGAGACCGGCCTCATCGGTGCCCTGGTGATGCTGCTCGCCGCCGTCCTGTTCGGGGCCATGACCACCGGGATGGCGGTGATGATCCTCGCCATGAAGACGCGCAGCGACCAGGCGACCCAATCGGTGTTCCCGTTGTTCTTCGTCCTGCTGTTCCTGAGCACCGCGTTCATGCCGGAGCCGCTGCTGCCTGACTGGTTGCAGACCGTGGTCAAGTTCAACCCCGTCAACTACGTCATCGAAGGCTTCCGTGGCTTGATGTTCGAAGGCTGGGCCGATGCCGCGCCCGATCTGCTCATCGGTCTCGGCTTCGCTTCATTGATCGCCGTGGTACTGGGCGCCGTCAACGTGGCCACCTATCGCAAGATCCTCGGCTGAACGGCCATGTCCATGTGGCGGCCAGTGGGTCGGTTCAGATGCGGCGCCGAAGGGCGACGGCGGCGATGCCGACCAGCAGCAACGAAACCGGCAAGGCCGGGATCTTCTGGTCTTCGGGCTCGATGCCGTCCGTCGATGCCGGCAATTCGTCGGCGTTGAAGATGAACTGGGTGATGCCGAACGCATCGCCCGTGCCGGTGCCGCTGGCCAGGACCTTCAGGAATGCTCGGGCCGCGCCGTCACGGTCCTCAAGCTGCTGGAGTTCTGCCCCCTCGGGCATGCGTTCGAAGGTGAAAGTGACGCTGACCGGGCGGGTCTGCTCCGAGTACAATCGGTTCTGCTCGGCGTCGAACTGCATCTCGGTGGGGCCGTAGTACTCGACGAGCGGCACGGAGATGCTGGTCGGCTCGAAGGTGGCCGGCATCCACTTGGGGCTCAGGTCGGAGGCGGAGAATGCGAACACCATGTCCCCTTGCAGGTAGCCGCCGGTGGTGCTGCATTGGTCAGCGTCCCAGGTCCAGCGCACCACGCCGTCATAGGTGCGGCTCTCACCCAGAGCGGGCAAGGTCTCGCAGCCTTCGTACGTGCCATCGTAGGTGAATGCACAAGGCTGCTTGCCGTCGAACTCGAGGCTGACCACCGGCGTGACCTGTTGGCAGGCCTGGGCGGCAGGGATGATGAGCAGGACTAGGCCAAGCAGCAAGAGCGCTCGCATTGCGTGACGACTCCCGCCATTGCACAAGAACGTTATCGAAGTCGGCCCAAGGGCCAAAGGGCCTAGGAACGGGCGAGGCGCAGCACTTCGTGGAAGTGGCGCTCCTCCACCGGCTGCACCGACAGGCGCTGGCCGCGCTGCAGCAACGGCATGCCGTCCAGCAGGGCGTTCTGGCGCAGCTCGTCCAGTGCTACCAGCCGAGGCAGTGTCTCCACATGCTCGATGTCCACCATGATCCAGCGCGGCGTCTCCGGGTCGGTCTTGGGGTCAAAGTGCTTGTCGGCGGGGTCCCATGAGGTGTGGTCCGGGTAGCCCGGGCGCGCCACACGGGCGATGCCGGCGATGCCTGGCGGGCTGGCATTGCTATGGTAGAACAGCACCAGGTCGCCGATCTGCATGTCGTCGCGCATGAAGTTGCGTGCCTGGTAGTTGCGGACGCCGTCCCAATGGGTGGTGCCGTCCCGTTCAAGGGCCTCGATACCGTAGACCTCGGGCTCCGATTTCATCAACCAGTAACGCACGAGCTGCCTCAGGAGGGGGTCCCCATCAAGCTTGCCCTGTGTGCCGGCCGGAACGGGCCATCGTCCGCGGTCGCGGGTCGGGCTATTCGTAGATCGAGGCGCGGATGCCCCAGTACACGAGGGTGGCGGCCAGGAAGACGCCGCCCATGTAGAAGCCCTGCTCGGTCATGCCGGGGTCTTCGAAGACGAACCAGCCAAGGAGCCAGACGACGGCGAACATGACGGTCAGGACGATCAAGCCGACCGAAGCAAGGGTGCGCTGCACCTTTTGGGCGCTCATCGAGTGACCACTCGCCGTGGCGCTCTTAAGCGCGACGGAGCGCGTCGCGTGGTCTGGGCCGGGCCGGCACGCCAAGCGCGCAGGTGCCCGGTGGGGCGCAACCGTCCTAGAACCAGCTCGACAGGTCGCGTTGGACCGCCAGTTCGAGGCTATCGAAACCGAACGCGCCTTTGACGTAGTTCTCGACGACCTCCTTGTACCAGACCCAGTCGATCATGTGCGGGTTGGCCTTGACGTGCTCCGCGGGCCACATGTACTCGATGGGCTTGATACCGGATTTCTTGGTCTTCTTGACGACCAGGTTGTAGCCTTGCCGTGCCAGGCGCTCCTTGGCTTCCATCTGGGCCTGCACGTCCTGGTACAGCGGCAGGGGTTCCTTGCACACCACGAAATGGAACTTCTTGGCGGCGGTGATGGGTTCGCCGAGCACCTGCTCCATGGCGGCGGTGCGGACGGCGAAGGTGCTGAGGCTGCCATCGGGGTTCGGCTTGTACGAGCGGATGGGCTGGACCTGTTGCCGCACGACGAGCTGCTCCCATGGCGTGGCGTTGATGTCGACGCCGGCCATGACCTCACGCGTGGCCCGCTTGATGGCGGTCTTCATGCGTTCTCGGCCATCGTCTTCGTCGTCCCATTTGGCGACGTCGTGCAGCGCTTGCTGCATGATGGGCTGGAGCACGATCTGGGCCAGTGGCGGCTTGTCGCTGCCCTTGAAGTTGTTGCCCTTGGTCTCCATGATGAACTTGCCATCGGCACCCGCCTTGAACTTCAGGTAATTCTTGTGGACGACGAAGACCATGGCGTCGTATTGCTCGGCCTCGAGTTCGAAGTCGGGGTAATCGAGCCATTCCCGCCAGCGCTTGTTCGCCGCCGCGATGGCGGCCAAGGCGTCGTTGGGCATGGTGATCCATTTGTCGGTCTCTGGTTCGACGTCCGCGTCGATGGCCGCCGCGAAGTGGGGCAGGTTGCCGGCCGACTTGCTGCACCCCAGGTAGATACCGTCCGTGTCGCCGTACACAACGCGGATGCCCTTGTCCTCGAACTCCTTCTGCGTCTCGTGCAGTACTTCTTGCCCGATGGTGGTGATGTTGGCGCCACCCCAGACGTTGAACTGGCGGCAACTGACGTTCACGGCGACCATGATGCCGTGGGTGCCGGCGTTGCGTGCCGCCTTGAGGCTGGCGTAGGTCATGTCCAGGATGCGCACCTGGTCCTTGGGCGCGCCGTCCTTCTTGGCGATGGCGCGGGCGTCCTTGACCTTCTGGATGGTGTCCATGATGCCCGTCATGGCGAGGTTGACGAGGCCGGGGTTCGGGTCGTGCTTGACGCCGATCATCCAGCCTTTGCCCTTGGCGTAGGATTCCTTGTCGGTCGGTCGGCGCACTTCGAACTTGTCCGATTGCACGAACTTGTCGTCGAGGTCCTTGAGCCACAGCCAATCATCGACCGTCTCGCCCTTGCGCGCCGGTTGCACGGTGTCGGCCGTCAGATTGCGCGCCTTGAGCAGGGTGGGGTACATGGCACCGACATCGGCTTCGACGACGTGGAACCACGGCGTGAAGTGGCTCTTCAGGTCGCTGTCGGGTTTCAGTGTCAGGCCGCCGGCGATCTCATACCCGTTGCCTTCGCGGCCGTCGTTGCGGTAGATGACGCCCGGGTGCTCGCACCAGAACGGCATCTCCGGGCCTTGCTTTGCGACGCGGACGAACTCCTTGTTGCCGCCGGCGCTGCGCTCGTCTTCGGGCAGGTCGAGGGCGGCTTCGGCGACCTCTTCGCGGGTCGGGAACGGCTTGCGCACCAGTCGGTGGATGCTGCGGGCGATGCCCTGGGCGCGGCTCGTCGCCGGCATGATCTTGCGCTGGCGGCGGGCCCGCATGAGGGCCATGTGGTCCCACATCTTCGTGTTGCCGCCGGTGAGCAGGCTATCCATGGGTAGGTTGACCGTGAACGCCAGGGGCAGTGCCTGGGCGAGCAGGATCTGCGTGATGCCCACCTGCTCATGGATGTCGTGCTTGTTGTATTCCAGGGTCTTGGCGTCGAGCCCCATGTCATCGGGCTGCATGTAGACGCGGTCCTTGACGTCGACGCCGAGCCATGGCGCCAGCCCTTTGAGGCTGAAGTCGTCGTGGAAGAAGTAGAACTTGCGCGCCGCGTGGAAGGTGTCCAGCGTGACCGGATGGAACACGGCGATGTCGCTGCTGGTGCCGAAGTGGAAGCTGCGGTCGCGGCTGCTCCACACGCTGGTGAACTCCTGGAACCACTGCCGCATGCCGGGGCTGAGCGACTCGTTCTTCTGGTCGCGCTGCAGCATGTCGTAGATGCGGTTGCGGATCTGCAGGTTGTCGAAGCCCAGCACGTTGTGGCCGGCGATCATGTCGTAGCGCACGGCGTGCTGTGTGAACTCCATCAGGTGGTCGAGTTCCTCGTCCAGGTTGTGGCTGACGAGTTGCGTGACCTCGCGGGTCTCCCAGTCGGTGGGGAGGTCGCGGAAGCGGAAATGGAACTCCTCTGTGTCGAGATCCTTGGAGGCCTCGTACTCGACGGCGAAGTCGGTGTACCCGATGATGTCGATCGGGATGTCCTTGCTGCGCTGGCCGTACTGCGTCGTCTCGATGTCGTATGTCAGGACGTTGAGCTTGGCCGGGTGGCCTTTGGTATCAAAGAGCCAGAGGTCCTTTTCGGCCGACATATCGGCGAGGACGCGTTCCTGGTAGGGGATATCGTGCTCGCATGTGTAGAAGCCGTGGTCGAAGAACAGGCGGTCGCTGATGTCGGGCATCCAGTACGGGCGCTTGCCGACGACGGGGATGACGTCGCGGGTGCGGCCGTGGTCCCAGAAGGAGCTGTAGTTGACCGGTTCCTGGACGTCCTGGATCTTGCCCATGTCGTTCTCGTCCGGGTTGACCGCCCCGAGGCCATCCAGCACGTCGAGCAGCCGCTGGCGGGCATCATGGATACCTTCGCTCGGGTCCTGTGGGAACGCCAGCAGGCTCGGCCGATGGATGGGTTCCAGTTCGACGGGATCCTTGCCTTGCCAGAACAGGTGGGTGTTCGAGACGTTCAGGAGGGGCGCCGTCATCGCTTGGGGACCCATGGGTGGGTTTTAGGGTTCGGCCTACGGCGCTGCCGCCACGATGCCGCCGCCTTCGTCGTCGTCGTCTTCGTCGTCGTCTTCACCCATCTCCCAGGAATCGTCGTCGCCTTCGCCGAGGCGGCCTTGGCTGTTGACGAAAAGGCAAGGGCCCAGGTCGTCCAGTTCTAGGTCGTCGCCGACGCGGCGGCCGGCCAGCAACTGGCATCGGGTGACGCCGATGGGGGCGACAAAATGGCCGCCTTCCTTGAGCTGGTCCATGAGGGAGCTGGGGATCGTCGGGATGGCGCATGTGATGTAGATGGCGTCGAAGGGTGCGAACGCCGGGGCGCCGTCGATGCCGTCGCCTTGGATGACGGTGACGTCGGAGGCGGCCTTCTTGAGGTTGTGGCGCGCCAGTTCGGCCAGTTCGGGTAGGTATTCGACGGAGACCACCTGGCCGTTGCCGACCATGGCTTTGACGACGGCGGCATGGTAGCCGACGCCGGTGCCGATCTCGAGGACGCGTTGACCTTCGCTGAGTTGTAGGGCCGTCGTCATCATCGCCACCATGTGCGGTGCGCTGATGGTCTGCCCGAATCCTACGGGCAGCGGCTTGTCTTCGTAGGCCTCGGCGCGGAGTTCATCGGGCAGGAACACGTGGCGGGGCACCGAGAGCATCGCCTCCTCTAGGCGTGCATCGTTGAGGTAGCCGCCGACCTCCAGCTGCTCCAGAAGCGCCTCCCGCTCGGGCAGCCTCTCCGCGTTCACCGTGTTCATGAACGAGTGTCGTCAGCCGGCCCTTAAGTCGGTTTGGCAAGTGGTCGATTTGGCTGTGTTCCACTTACTTGAAGTGTGGTTCCCGTGGCCTTTTGGGCCTGTGTCATCCGCCGTTCAGAATGGTGGTGACCTTTGCCTCAAGGACCTTGGCCGGGACGTCCGGGAGGGAGAGGTACTGGGTGGTGCCGGCCTGGCCTTTGCCCGACATGCGGGCGTACATGAAACCCGCGTCCTCGAGCTGTTTGAGGTACTTCCAGAACTGCGTGTGGCCGCGCGGGTCTTCCTCGAATTCCTCGCACAGCACCTTGTAGGTGTCTTCGAGGTTGCCGGTGGTGCAGTAGGCGCCGCCGTCCCGCTGCAGGCGGCGGGCGAGGGCCAGCAACACCAGTAGTGGGTGCTTGGCCTGGTTGCGCAGCTTGCTCTCGGTGACGATGCTGTAGGTCTCCGCCTTGGCGGCGCGCACGTGTTCTGGCGTCACCAGGTCGACGCTCTCGTCGTCGGCCAGCACGCCGGACTTCCATAGCAGTTCGATGCCGAGGCGGGCGTCGCCGGGGCCGCTGCGGGCGCCGCCGGGGGCTTCGCCGGCGATATCGGCGATGAGGGAGACGGATTCTGGATCGACGGTGCCGGTCAGGAAGGCCATCTTGGCGCGGTCGGCGATGATGTCCTCCATTTCCTGGCGACCGTAGGGGGTGATCTCGTGGACGTTGCTGCGCTTGAACGTGGACAAGGCCGCATCGTCCAGTTGGTCAAGGACGAACTGCTGGCTGATGAGCACGAGGCTGATGCCGACCCAGCGCTGGCCGACCTCGTCGTTGAAGCGCGTCAGGTCGTACACCAGGTTGCTGCCATCGGCGCGCAGCAGGGCGTCGACCTCGTCAAGGATGACGACGAGGTGGCAGTCGCGGCGCTCCAGATGCTTGCGCAGGTCGCTCATCATCTCGCCGACACTGAAGCCGCGTTCGGGGTAATGTGGTTCGAAGTGGTTCAGGATGCCCAGCATCGCCAAGGATGCGGATTTGCGTCGCCGGCAGTTGACGTGGACGGTCTCCAAGCGCTTGCCCTTCTTGCTGAGGACCGCGGCGAAGTCGCGACAGAAACGCTTGGCGACGACCGTCTTGCCGGTGCCGACCGGGCCCCAGAGCAGAGCGTGTTCCCGGGTGCCGCCTTGGGTCAGCCCGCGGTAGGTGCGGGCCAGGAAACGGATCGCGTCGTCCCGGTGGGGGAGTTCGTCGGGGACATAGTCGAAGTCCAGTTTGGCCAGGTCTTTGAAGACCGTAGGGCCACCCAGCTCCTCCTCGACAAGGCTCATCATCGGCACGGAGGCCAAGCGAAGCATAAGAGGGTCATCGTCCGTTCGTTGGGGTCGATGAAACCACCGGGGTCGTCGCGCCGGGCCTCAAGGGGCCGCCGGCAACCGTACGGTGAAGGTGGAGCCCTCGTCAGGGGCCGACTGCACCACGATGGATCCCCGGTGCAGCTCGACGATGCGTCGGCACGTGGCCAGGCCGATGCCAGTGCCTGGATCGCCCGCCACCTGCTGGTGCGCCCGTGCGAACATCTCGAAGATGCGCTCCTGCTGGCGCTCCGGGATGCCGCGGCCGTTGTCCCGCACGGACACGACGACGTCGGTGCCGACGACGCGCGCGCTGACCAGCACTTCCAAGGGCACCTCTGGTCGGCGGTAGCGGATGGCGTTCCCCAACAGGTTGGAGAACAACTCCCGCAGCAACGTCTTGGTGCCCATGACAGCGCCTTCAACGCGCAGCGTCAACGTGGCGCCCGCCGCCTGGAGATCGACCTCCGCATCGAGGCACACGCCGTCGAGGACCTCCTTCAGCGGGATGGGTCGGTGCTCGGTGCGCTGCTCCAATCGGCTGAACGCGAGCATGTCGTCGATCAGGTGCTGCATGTGCAGACCGTTCTCGACCGCCATCTGCAGTAGTTCCTCCACATCGGCGTCGGTCCGGGGCCCCAGTCGCCGCTGCAACAACTGGGTCAGGCTGACGACCCGCCGCAATGGTGCCTTCAGATCATGGCTCGCGACGGTGGCGAAATTGCCCAGGTCGCGGTTGGAACGATGCAGCTGCCTGTTGGCCTCAGTGAGGATGTCGGCGTGCGCCCGTTCCAGTGCGTGGCGCCGCTGGATCAGGCCTTGGGCCGTGACGACGGCCATGCCGATGGTGAGCAGGATGGCGACGCCGAAACCCGCCCAGCCCTGCAGGGGCGTCGGGGCGCGGCCCATCTGGGCCGCTCCGCCGCCCATGGTGTAGATGGCGAAGGCCATCACGCCGGCACCGAGGACTCCGAGGATCACCCCCGAGCTGCGCAGCAATGTCGCTTGGCTGGGGTGGGCGCCGCGGGCCCACGTAAGGTGCGACGCGGTGGCCGCAGCCGCGGCCAGGGCCGGAGCTGCCACGGCCATGGCGGGCAGTGCGGACAGGTAGATCGCCGGACGCGGCGTGATGGATTCGAGTACCACCTCGTAACTTCCTGGCGTGGCGTCCTGCAGCATCAGCTGGCCGGCCGACAGGCCGACGGCCAGGCGTTCGGTGACGGCACCGTCGGGCCCGAACACGGCCGCGACGTTGGCACCGTTCAGGGTGAACAAGACATTGATGGCGTCGGCACCCTCAGAGACGTCGAAGCGCACCCGGTGCCGCGTCAGCGTGGACATCTGGTCAAGGGCGAATGCCTCAGCCGTGGCGCTGGTGCGGGCCGGGATGTGCGGGAAATGGACGGTGGCATCCGAGACGATGGCATGGAACTGGTTGCCGGTGGAGGGCATCTCGATGGGGGCACGCTCGGTCTTCGCCTCGTCGGAGAAGTGCCAGCCGACCAGCAGCGAGGCGGCTTTACCGAGCGCATGGGTCGCCACATGGTCGGTCGGTGCCTGCGAGCCGGCGTAAGGGTCGAAGATGGGTCGGGCTGCGTCGCTGCCGATGAGGAGCTCTTGCTGCATGCGGGGCTGGATGCCGTTCTCGACGCTCTTGGTGATCTGGCGGTCTGCTGTGAAGTGCACCTCCGCCGTCGTCGCCCCGGCGGGCACGGCGACATCGAACCAGGCCCGTGCACAGCCAGCTTCTTCCGACGGCTCACGGAAGCGGAAGCCGCCGCCCACCACTGCCGTGATCCTGCCCTCGGCCGTGCAGCCGTCCGTTCCGTTGTCGGATTTCGGGTAGGTCACGCGGTCCGGCAGCGTGGGCAGGGTGACGATGAGGTCGAACTCGACGGCGAGGACAGGCGCCTCTTCGGCCTGCACGCCGGGTGCAGACACCAGCATCAGTGCGATGGCCCACCATAGTCGTGACCGTCGGATCGGTTCAGGCCTCCTTCTTGACGACCCCGGAGGCCACCACGTCCGCCGATGGCAGGACCAGGCCCAGCAAGCCGTTCTCGCCGCAAGCGGTCTCTTGGGTCCACTCGGCGTACTTGGAATCAGGACCGTACTGGCAGAACCCGCTGCTACCGGTGGCATTGCGTCCTGGTGTGAGGTCGACCCAGAGCGTCACCGCCGGGGCCGTGAACCAGAACCGGAACACGGCGCCGTCCATGCTGTATCCCGTGGTCCCCGTGAGGCCCCCCTCGAAGCCCGCGCCGTGCTCGCTCTCAACGGCCAACGTCATCGCCGACGGGCCGGGGTCTGGGCGGGCTAGGCTCGGCGGCAGCGGCATGCGTCGATCGGCGTACACCGTGAAATCAGCTGAAGCATTGCCGGCCGATTGGGTGCCCCATGAGGCCAACCAGGAGGCCAAGCTGGGCCATGCGTCCCAATGCTCGACGACGAAGAGATCCCTGTCGGCCGTGTCGGGTGTCGCCCGCGGGTGCTCGATGAAGATGGCGAACGTGCCCAATATCACGGCACCTGGTTCGTCCGTCGCGGCCTGGCACGACAGCCAGGTCAGGACGAAGGCAGCCTTGCCGGAAGCGACGGGCACGTCAAGCAGGCCGCTCGCGTCGCGAGCATAGAAGCCTGCGGGCAGCAGGTCGTTGGCCTGGTCGGGCGTGGTCAGCAGGACGAACGTCATGGCACTGCAATCCTGGCCTTCCAGGGCCATGACGGCCGGAGGCGCGGGCTCAGGGGTAGGGGTCACGGTGAGGACGCGGGCGGGCGGGGTCTCGATCTCCGGAATCGGGGTCGTGCCGGCGCAACCGGCCATCACGACGAGGGCCACGACAAGAGCCGCCCCGATCTCCTTCGAACCGCTCATTGCGCCGCATAGTCCGGACGTGACCTAAAGCTTGCCACCTGCAAACGGCAAACAGCGCCACAACCGCGGCCGTCGCTGGGGGCCTGGCGTGCGGCAACGGGATACAAGAACCGGGCCCCCCATCGCCGCATCGTGCCAGGCCTCGCAACGCGCGCCGTCCACGCTGGAGAACGCCCGGATCCCTCGGGAGCGGTCAATACGCCGATCATCGCATCGACCACGTACCGGTACCCCGAGATGCCAGACGGCTCGCCGGCCAGTCACATCTACAGTCGCTACGACAACCCCACCGTCCAGGCGCTTGAGGCCAAGGTGGCTGCCTTGGAGGGTGGTGCGGCCACGTTCGCCTTCGCCAGTGGCATGGGTGCCATCGCGGGCGTGTGTCAGGCCTGGCTACGGCCCGGCGACGTGTTGGCCGTCATGGAGGGCGTCTACGGCGGCACCATGAGTTACCTGAGTCGCGAGCTCGAGCCCATGGGCGTCAAGGTCCACGTATTCGACGCGTTCACCGAAGCCGAGCTGCCCGCCGGCACCAAGATGGTCTGGCTCGAGTCGATCACCAACCCCCTGCTGCGCGTCCCCGACATCGCCGCCTGGGCTGCCAAGGCGCAGGGGGCCGGTGCCCGGCTCGTCGTCGATGCCACCTTCGCCACCCCCGTCCTGCAACGCCCGCTCGAGCATGGCGCGGACGTCGTCATCCACAGCGCCACCAAGTTCCTGGGCGGCCATGCCGACGTGACCGCCGGCGTCGCCACCGTCAAAGACGATGGCAAGCGCCTGTGGGAAGCGCGCCGCAACCTTGGCGCCACCCTCGACCCGTACGCTGCCAACCTCGTCAGCCGCGGTGTCAAGACCCTGCCCCTGCGCGTCCTGGCCCAGACCCGCACGGCCGCCGCCTTGGCGGACGCGCTGGCTGACCAGGTCGCCGTCCACTACCCCGGCCGCCCAGACCATCCGGACGTCGCCAACACCCACCTGCTTGACGGCCCCGGAGCCATGCTGACCCTGGACGTCGGCAGCCGCGACCGCGCCATCGCCTTCCGTCGCAAGGTCCGCATCATCCAGCCCGCAGCCAGCCTCGGTGGCGTGGAGAGTCTCGTGAGCCTGCCCTTCGAGACCAGTCATTCCTACGCCAGCGCCGAAGAGCGTGCCAGGTCAGGTATCGGGGACGGCTTGCTGCGCATCAGCGTCGGCGTCGAAGACTTCGATGATCTGTTGGCAGACATCCGTGGGGCGCTGGCATGATCGAGGATCCGGCCACCTTGGTCGCCCGCGATGTGCCCCGACCTGCCGAAGCGGTCGACGATGTCGCCGACGAAGGGCTGCCCCGTGCCACCGGTGCCGCACTGTACGGCTTCTGCCTAGTGTTCGGGATCGGCCTGCTTCCTGGCCCCTTCGCCACCCTGCTCATCTGGCGCCTGCGCCGCGACGAACCCTTCGTCGACTGGCACGGTCGCCAGGCACTCGACCTGGCGCTCACCGCGTTGGCAGCAGGCGTGCTGTTCTTCGTCGGGCGAATGCTCGAACCGGTGAACCTGGTGGTCGCTTCGCTCGCCCAATGGGTGGCCCTCATCGCCTTGACCATCCAAGCGGTCCAGGGAGTGTGGGGCTTCGTGGACGCCGCCCGGGGTGGTCGCAAAGAGCTGCTGTTGAGCCTGCGCCTGCTGCGTCGCGGCGGCACGTGGGCGGCCCAGGCATCGGCCGCGCCCGAAGCGGAGGATGCAAATGGTGTGGCTGCCAGCACCCCGCAAGGCGAACCGGCCCAGGCCGGCGATGCCGAGGAAGACCGATCACCATGACGAACGCAGCTTGGATCCAGGAACTCGTACACGCCGTCGTCCCCGACGCCGATGTCCATGCCGTCGACCTCACCGGCGGCGGCGACCACTGGTTCGTCGCCATCGTCTCCGAGAGTTTCGAAGGGACGCGCAGCTTCCAACGCCAGCGCCCCATCCTGGCGGCGGTCACGCCGCACATGCAGACCGGCGTCATCCATGCCTTCGACATCAAGTGCCTGACCCCCGCCGAACTGCGCGACAAGCACGATGGCGTCGTCCCGGCGCCCTTCGTGCCGCACCAGCGTGGCGAGGGCGACCACCCCGGCGACTGGGAATAGTTCCGGCCGCTCGAGGGTGACGTATAGGCCTGTGGTGGCGCAAGCCTACCTATGGTCCGAGTCCACCCCCAACGCCGTCCGCCGAGCACCCGCGCTCCAGGAGGCGTCGCATGACCGCCGTCGCCGGCGACCGGGGACTGATCAGGATGATCGTCTTCACCATGGGTGCCTTTGTGCTCACGGTCTTGGGTGTGATGATGTTTTGAGCGCCGACGCGCGAGCACAGGCCGTCGTCCGCCGCGGCATCTACTTCACCATCTGGACGACGCTGCTGTGCGTCGCCGTGCTGGCGCGTTACTGAGCCGGGCCGTTGCGGAAGACCTCGGGACCGAAGTCCACGGCGGTGTCCGTGCGGATGAACCGGTTGACGAGCGGGCCGCCATCGGGGCGTGCCGTGTAGGCGACGACCAGGTCGCCGTCGGGCGTCTGGCGTAGCTCGAGGAAATCGCCCGGCTGCCGGCCCAGGACCCCTTCGAACAAGTGCTCCTCGGCGATGAGTGTCGTCCAGCTCGGGGCGTCCGTGTGGGCGTCCAGGCTGTAGGTGATGGCGAGGTCCCAGACCGCCCCATCCTGCGCAGCCCAGGTCGTGTCGCGCGCGACGTAATGAGCCATGGCGACGACGCCTTCCTTGCCTGCCACGAGCCATGGCTTGTCGGAGGCCGTGTTGGGCGCGAGCGCCTCGAACGGCCCTTTCACCGTGCCGTCGGGGTGGATGGCGTAGACATCGATCGCCGACTTCGTTTCGTTGCCGCCCGCGGTCACGGGGACGTACATGATGCCGGCCGCGTCGCCGGCGGGCTGCATGTAGGATTCTTGCGAACCTTCCTCGGAGAGCACGATGCGGTCACCCCACGTCCTTCCGCCGTCGCTGGAGAGCCACGCCGATGGACGCCCCGCGCAGCCGGTGGCGATCAGGTGGTCGCGTTCAGCGCCTTGTCCAAGCGTCATCAGAGCGCACGGGAACTCGGTGCCGCCGGCGAGGTCCCAGGTGAGGCCGCCGTCGTCGCTGCCGTAGAATCGGCTGCTGCTGGCAGTGTTGTACAGGATGAACACCTCATCCTCGGCGCCGGCACGGACCCAGGGGCGATCCACCAGCGGCGGGAAGGCGTCCGGTTTGGTGTGGACGTGGCTGCCGTCGGCTTCGTACTTGGTGAAGTACGCTGTCGCGGCGGTGATGTCGAAGAAGTAGACGTTGCCTGCGTCATCGATGGCGAAATCACCCTCGACGCCCGCGGCGTCGCGCACCACGCCGGTGCCGTCAGCGAAGGGCAGTGCCTGGAACGTCAGGCCGCCGTCGTGGCTGAGCCAGATGGGTGGCGATTGGCCGACGCAGCACACCGATGAGTACCAGATGGTGCCGTCGCCGGCGACTTCCAGTTGCGGCTCGCCGAAGCCGCCGCAGTTTTGGCGGTAGTTCGGGTAGTCCGGGCAGATCAGGTCCACTGAGGGCAGGAAACCCACGGCGGCAGCCAGGGCCGGGGGCACCTCGGCACCGTCCGGGATGCCATCGCCGTCGGTGTCCACCCGGTACGGGTCAGTGCCGCGTACCCTTTCCTCGGCGTCGGTCAAACCGTCGCCGTCGGAGTCCAAGGCGGTGCTGGACGCACAGCCGGCCAGAATCATCAGCAGGACAGCCAAGGAGGCAACCAATCGCATCAGCGAGGACTGCCTGCCCTCTGGCAAAGCCCTTGTGGCAAGGCTCAAGGCCAGGAGCGCCCACTCAGACCTATGGACATCCCGATGGCAGGCGCCCCGCCGGCCGCCACCGCCGGCGCTTTGACGCCCGAACGCAAGGCCGAGATCGACGCACTTCTTGCCGCTCATGACCTGGTGCTCTTCATGAAGGGCACTCCCGACGCCCCCCAATGTGGCTTCTCCAACCGTGCCGCGCAGGTCCTGACCGCGCTGGGCCACCCGTTCCACGCCGTCAACATCTTCGAAGGCGACCCGATGCAGAACATCCAGGAGATGGCTGAGTACGCCCAGTTCCCTACCATGCCCCAGGTCTGGGTCAAGGGCGAACTGATCGGCGGCTCCGACATCGCTCTGGAGATGTTCGAGAACGGCGAGCTGGCCGAGATGCTGGCCGAAGGCCAGTAGCGCGGCGCGAGGCGTGGTCGGTGCTCCGGCGTGGAGTGCCGGATGCGGAGAACGGCGAGCTGGCCGAGATGCTGGCCGAAGGCCAGTAGCGCGGCGCGAGGCGTGGTCGGTGCTCAGGTGACCTCCAGCGTGCACTGAGCGGCCACAAGGCCCTGCGCCCATCGTGGCATGCGGCCCGCGCGCCAGCGCTATGGCGGCCCCGGCCGAACCAAGCGCATGGCCGAACCACGCATCACGCTCCGCGAGCACCCCGTCGAGGCGTGTCCACAATGCGGCAGTCCGCGCGTCGGTGACGTCCGCCCGGACGACGTCGGCGTCGAAGATGAGCAGGCGGCCGAGGCGTTCGGCCTGCGCCAGTGCCATGAATGTGGCACCATCCTGCAGGTCGAGGCCTGACGGGGCCGGTCCGGCGCCCTACGCCTTATATCAAGGCCTGGGCTGGCGCGCCCCATGGCTCGGGAAATCCCCGTTGAGGAACACCTGGAAAAGCAGCTGGCGGCTGGCCGCAAGGTCATCGCTAACGATGCCCAGAGTCGTGCCCTCTTCGCCCAGCTGAAGTCCGAGTGCCCCGACGTCGACGAAGATGACATCGTGCGCAGCTTCGCCACCCCCGGTTTTGGTACCAAGAACGTCGAGGCAGCCGTCGTCGCGACGGTCCGCCAGAAGCAGTTCAACGCCAACAACCCCCGGCCGGCGTACAAGGACATCTTCGAGCTACTCCTACCCAAGAAATTGGTCACGGACATCCGCGACGACCCCGAGTACCGCGCCCAGTTCGCGGACCTGCTCGGCGAGATCGAAGAGGAGTTCGACCCTGATGGGGGCATCTCCGAGACGGACATGCGCAAGGAGATCGAGGAAGCCCTCGCCTGATGCAGGGAGTGCTGAGCGCAGGGATGCTGACCGCTCCGGGTCGCGGAGCGACCTGATGCAGATCGTCCGCTCACCGGAGCCCGATGTTGCGCGGCAGTTCCTCAGTGACGAACTACTGAGCCTCGCTGAGGAGCGCGGCCGTTTCGTCCAGGTCATCGCCGAATGCATGGTCCAATACCAGGGCCGCGCCCGCTCGATGCTGCACCGTGGCCAGCGCGTGCTGCTCCTGAAGCCCGATGGCACCTTCTTGGTCCATGCGGCCACCAAGGCCAAGCCGGTCAACTGGCAGCCTCCCGGTGCCAGCTTCAACGTCGGCATCGAGGACGGCCAGGTCGTCCTGACCGCTTACCGTGCCAAGCCTGAAGAGATCGTGAAGGTCATCTTCTACGAGATCAGCCTGCTCCTGTCGTCCCCGTTGGAAGACCGTGAACAACTGGATCTCGTCGGCTCCGAAGACGACCTCCAGGCGCTGCTGTTCGCCACGCCAGAGCTCGTCGAGCCCGGGTTCGTGCCCCGCCGCCGGGAGCGTGACTCCAAGCGCGGCTTCTACGACATCGACGGCGATGATGCAGACGGACGCCGCGTGGTCATCGAGATCAAGCGGGCGACGGCCGGCATCAAGGAAGCCCAGCAACTCTGGCGCTACGTCGATCCGCTGCGCCAACAGAACCCCGACGGCAAGCTGCGTGGTATGCTCATCGCCCCCCGCGTGGCCGACAAGGCGCGTGCCTTCCTGCGCGACCACGACATGGAATGGAAGGAACTGGATTGGGAGACCATCCTGCCCCAAGTGGAGCGCATGCGCCGCACGGGTCAGGTCGGTCTGGGCAAGTTCAACTGAGCCAGCTCACGCTAGTGTCAGACGTTCGTGTATGCTGGTCTGCCCAGCGACCGCAAAGCGCCGCTTATGGGTGGTCGCCGTTCGTGGTGAAGCGCCAGCCTTCCATGACGGCCATGTTGTAGAACACGTGGACGTAGGCCGTCGCGCTCTGGTCGATGGTCACGCCGCAGCCGAAGCCGTAGATGCCGCCGCACAGTTCGTGCGGGCCGCCGAAGAAGCGCAAAGCGATGCCGCCTTCGTCCATGATGGAGTCGCGGTTGGCCTCGATGGTCGCGTTGTTCAAGTAGGCCAGCGCCGGCGAGTAGGTGGTCTCGCGGTAGCCGATGTGCGTGTTGCCGCCGGGGGTGATCTCCCAGATGAACATGCCTGCCGCCGCCTGGGTGTTCTCCCACATCAGTTCGGCCTGGACGTGGGTCGGCTCATCGGTGAAACTGTGGTCGAAGACGCTCTGGTCGCCGATCTGCGAAGCCACCAGAGGTAGCGTGGTGCAGCCGACGCTGGTGGCGAAGATGGCGGCACCGCAGGTCAGGTGGCCGTTGAACTTGAGGGGCTCGACGAGGGGTTCGGTGCCCGGGATGATGGCGATCTGCAGGCGCACGATGTCGGGCTTGTCGACCGCGGCCTCCACGACCACGCTGGTCTGCTTGGTATCGTAGCGGGCTTTGGTCGCCTCGACGAAGTAGGTGCCGGGTTGGAGGTCCTCGAAGCCGAAGCGGCCGTCGGCGTTGGTGGCGGTCTCGAGGCTCAGGCTCTTGATCCGGATGATGGCGTCGGCCACCGGCGTGATGGTGTCGTCGACGACCACGCCGCGGATGACGCCGGTGGTCTTCGTGGCCTTGAGGTCGCCGTCGTCGCCGTCGAATTCATCCAGGCCGGCATCGCCGGGCGTGCCGTCCGCACAGCCGGCCAGGCCAACGGCGAGCAAGATCAGAATCGTCAAAGCGACCTTCATGCGCCTTGAGCGGCAATCGGGGACTTAACCGTTCTTGGCACTGGGTGAACCCGGGCTGCCGGGGAAGGGACGATGGGGTGCAGGACTACGACGGCGGGGTCGGCTGGCCGTCGTTGATGTACAGGTAGCCTTCGCTGGGTGTGAAGCCGTAGAACACTGTGGTGAACACGGTGAAGCGCTGCTCGAAGGTCAGGCCGACGCTGCCACCGGTCTCCTCGAGGCCGGTGTTGAAGACCCGGATCATCAGCTCGTGGTCGCGGCCGAAGCCGATGGCATCGACGCCCTCCTCGTCGAGCTTCAAGATCAGCGGCGAGCCGCCGGAGATCTCGTGGTCGCACAGGAACGGCTCGCAAGCATCGTCCGGCCATGAGTACATGAGGTTGAGCGCATTGCCGGCGGGCTGGGTGCTCTCCCACACCATCTCGGATTGGATGTAGGTGGGTTGGATCTCCAGCTCGTAGCTGATGAGCGGGCTGTCGAGGGCTTCTCCGGTGACGATGTCGACCAGGCCGCATATGTTGCCGCCCACGACCACTGCGGTGACGGAGCACTGCAGGAAGCCTTCGAACTCAAGGATCTCGACGCTCGGCAGTGCTGCGGCGTTGGATTCCATAAGGATACGGACGATGGGCGGGCGATCGACGTCGGCGACGACCTCGACGGAGGAATCGGTGCTGTTGTAGCCGAGCTTGGAGGCCCGCAGGAAGTAGGTGCCTGGTTCCAGGTCGGCGAAGCCGAATTCACCGTTGGCGCTGGAGATGGCCTCGGCACCGGTGCTGCGGATCGTGACCTTGACGCCTTCGATCGGTACGATCGAGGAACTGACGATGACTCCGCGGATGACGCCGGTCGTGGAGGTCGCGTCCAGTTCGTCGCCGAGGCCGAAGTCGTCTTCGGGCTCGGGTGGCGTATCGTCGGCGCAGCCGGCCAAGGACACAAGGCACAGGACGCTGGTCGCCATGAACATCTTCAGACTCATCAGCACTGCATCGGGCTTCGCCGGCTACAAAGCCCCTTAGTCGGGGCTGAGTCCCGATTGTCCCCTGGGGGATGGTCACCCCTGGCGGCGTGCCAGGAGGGCGAGCAAGCCGATGAGGGCCACGGCGGGGAGTCCGGGTGCGCCTTTGCTGCTATGGCTGCTGGAGATGCAGCCGTCGGCCTGACAGGCCGTCCAGGCGCCGCCCTTGACCTCGAGCACGAGGGTCTGGTTGACCGACATGGTGCCTTGGAGGTTCTGCACGGTGATCTCGATGGGGTATGTGCCGTCCGCGCTGGTGGCGTTGGCCAGCCGGAAAATCCATGGCGCCGGGGGTTCGGGGCAACCATGGCAGTAGTGCGCGCCGTGTGTCGACTGGGCGAGTTGCTCGAAGGCCAGC
>JBFJNL010000028.1:0-20939 GCA_041618195.1 Thermoplasmatota archaeon
CCCAGGCATGATCGAACGCGGCCACGGCCACGTATTGCAAGTCGGCTCCACCGCCGGCTTCATCCCAGGCCCCCTGCAAGCAACGTACTACGCCAGCAAGGCATTCGTCAACAGCTTCAGCCGCGCCCTGCACGAAGAACTGCGCCGCACCGGCGTGACCTGCACGGTGCTCTGCCCGGGCCCCGTCGAGACGGAGTTCGTGTCGGTCGCTGCGATGGAAGGCGTGTCGGCGTTCAAACGCGGCGCCATCACCGCCGAACGCACCGCCAAGGCCGGCTACAAGGCGATGCTGAAAGGAAAAGACATGGTCGTCGTCCCAAAATCCTTTGGGCCATTGCTGCAAAAAGTGGCACCCATGATGCCGCGCAGCCTCGTCGTCAAGGCGAGCCGCAGGGCGATGGAGAAGTCCTAATCGCCGCGCTCGTCCAACATCACGGCCTGCTCGAGCCAAGCGCGTAGCGCTTCCTCCGGCACGCCATCCTTGAGCTTGATGACGCATTTGGCCACCGGCGATTTGCCGGTGCCGCTCAGCAGGCCGGATGGGTCGTGGATCTCGATGCCGCGAAACAGCCCGAACGTGATGTGGCGCTGGGCGCTGGAAGTGTAACAGTAGGGCCCTTTGCGGAAGTAGCACGGGATACCCCAGGCGATGCCTTCGACCACATCCGGGTCTTCCTTGACGATGGCCCGGATGCGTTCCAAAATGATGCGCTGGGGTTCGTCTTGGTCCGCGATGTAGGCGTCGACCAATGGGTTGGTCCGCTCCTTGGGTCCATCATGCCACGCCATGGGTAGGCATGCAGGTCAGGCAAAAAGAAAGAGGGGTAGAAGGGTCACAGCTGCGCTGCGGACGAGGTGATCACTCGTGGTCGTCGGCGTCGTCGGACTCGTGCTCGTCGTCCTGGTCGTCGTCATCGCCTTCGGCCAGGCACTCGGCCTGTTCGTCCTTGGCTTCTTCGACCTCTTCGGCGTACTCGGCGTCAGCCTCCGCCACCGCGGCGTCGTACTCGGCGTCCGCCTCAGCGATGTCGGCCTCGTAGGTCTCTTGGGCGGCGAGCTTCTCTTCCGGCGTGGCGTTGGTGGAGGTCAGGGTGCCGTCGCGGCGCTCTTCGGCCTCGGCGTACGCTTCATCGCGCTCCTTGGTGGCCTCGGCGATGGACTCGTTGCGCTCTTCGTCAGCCTCGGCGATCTCTTCGTCGGCCTCGGCGGCGCAGAGTTCAGCGTCGTCCTTGCCATGGTGCTGGCGGGGTGCGTCGTCTTCGCCGTCGCCGTCGCTGTCGTCGTCCTCGTTGTCTTGCAGGCCGTCACCATCGTCATCGACGTCATCGACGTCGTTCTGGCCGTCGCCATCGTGGTCGTCGTCGCTGGTCTGGATGTCCTTCACGACCGGCGTGTAGGTGCCGGCGTCCAGGTCGACGCCTTGCTCCAGGTCGAAGTCGACGAGGATGTCGATGCCGTCGGCGCCGACGGTGAAGTCGTCCGCGATGCTGACGATGTTGCCAAAGACGTTCAGCAGCGTCTCATTGCCGTCGAGGCCGACGACCATGACTTCGCTGACGGCGATGCGCAGGCCTTCGTATTGGCCGGGCGCTAGGTCGAAGGCGGCGAGGCTGGCCTTGGCGTCGGCGCTGCTCAGGCTCAGGAGTTCAATGGATTCTTTGCCGTCGAAGACGGTGACCCAGGCGCCGTCGAGGGGCTTGACTTGGGCTTTGGTGAATGTGACGTGCACCTCGGCGACGTCGTCGGTCAAGGCATCTTTCACGTACAGCGTGCTTTGTGCGGCTCCCGACATGCAACCGGCAAGGGCCACGGAGGCCATGGCGATGGTCAGGAGGGCAATTCGTGCGTTGGACATAGGTCCTCAATCCCAGCTGCCCTCCGACCCTACATAACGAGCATAGGGCATTGTTCGAACGTTCCGAGACCGCCGTGGCCCCGCATGCGGGCCACAAACCGGGGTTTCTCCAGGGGTCAGGGCTTATGGCCGACGGATTCCTCGGCGCAGCATGGACGATTGGGCGAAGGCCGTGGACTCGGTCATCGAGGCCGGCGCGCCGGGGGCCGAGCGCTATCGGCGTGGGGACGTCATGCTCTTCGAGGGAGTGTATGAGCTCCTCACAGTCAAGCGCGGCATGCCCGACGTCACGGTCACTCTTCTGCACGGCCATTTGCTGGATCTGCACGAAGCATGGGAAGGTCGCGGCCAGACGCGTCAGTTGCGCCTCAAGCCCGGCGACGACCTGGGCCCATTGTTCCAGGGCGTCCAGGCTGCGTGGCAGATCGACCAAGAAGGCTGAAATTCACACGAACGGGCAGAACGAACCGGTCCGTCGTTCGGGCATCAGGTGAAGCATGGCGACGCCGGCGGTGTGTAGGGCCCATATGGCCACGAGGCTGACCCAGAACACCATGGAGCCGAAGTTGTGGCTGAGGCCTTTGGACGCGATGTATAGGAGGCCGATCAACATGGCAAGGCCCCCGATGCGGATGAGGATGCCGCGCAACGAGGTGCCGAAATGGGCGCGTCGCAATCCGACGGCGAAAATGACCAACCCCACGACGTGGACGACGACGAGGAAGCCAACGTAGATGGTGGCGCCCAGGACGTGTTGCCATGCTAGGATGGGCACCAAGGCGACCGTGGTCGCAAGCAGCAGGCCCGCTTTGAACCAGAAGAGCCGCCGATCTTGGTGGGCCGTTGGCCGCACGGGGCTGCCGGCGTAGACGTCGAGCGGCTGCGGCGACCAGGCTTCCCAGACTTCCTCCATGGCGACGCGGAGTCGTCCACAGACATAAGTTTAGCCGTGACTAAACAAGGCTGTCGCAAACGAAGCCGTCTTGCACCCGCCGCCAGTGGCACCGCCATGGGCTCGCTCGCCATCCGGAACACGACCATCGTCACCCAAGACGACGAGCGACGCGTCGTCGAAGGCGACCTGTACATCGAAGACCACCGCATCGTCAGCGTCGGCCCCAAGGCCCCGGAGGCAGACCGGACCATCGACGGCCGCGGCCAGGTCGTGATGCCCGGCCTCATCAATCTCCACACCCACGTGCCCATGGGCTTGTTCCGCGGCTACGGCGATGACATGCTGCTCGAAGCCTGGTTGCAGGAACGCATCTGGCCGGCCGAAGCAAAACTCACCGCCGAGACCATGCGTGCCGGCGCCGACTTGGGCCACCTGGAGATGTTGATGGGCGGCACCACCAGCTACCTTGACATGTACTTCATGGAGGCCGGACCCATCTCCGACAGTTGCCGCGAAGCCGGCATGCGCGGCTGGTGCGGCGAAGGCATGGTGGACATCGGCCAGACCGATCCCGGCGACGCCAACAAGAAGCTCGGCGCCATCGAGACCAGCATCAAGCTCACCCGAGACGACCCCCTCATCACCCATTGCCCAAGCCCGCATGGGACCTACACCTGCAACCCCGAGACATACATGGAGGCGGCGCGCATCGCCACCGAATACGAGGTCCCGCTGCACACCCACTGCTCGGAGACCCGCACCGAGGTCTACGATGTGGAGAAGGCCCACGGCAAGCGCCCGGTGCAGTTGCTAAAAGACACCGGCGCCCTGGATGCCAATGCGGTCCTGGCGCACTGTGGATGGATCACCAAAGCAGAAGCCGAACACATCTCCCAGGCCGGCGCCTCGGTCGCCCACTGCCCGGTCAGCAACCTCAAACTCGCCACCGGCGGCGTTGCACCCATTCCTGAGCTGCATGCCTGCGGCGCGTGCGTCGGCATCGGCACAGACGGCGCCGCCAGCAACAACGGCACCGACATGTTCGAGTCGATGAAGTTCGCCGCATTGGTCCAGAAGCAGCACCGCTGGGACGCCACAGTCATGCCCGCCCAAACGGTGCTGGACATGGCGACGCGGGCCGGCGCCGACGCATTGATGCGACCGGACCTGGGCCGCCTGGTGCCTGGTGCCACTGCCGACTTGTGCATGGTCGACTTCGAGCGCCCGCAACTGGTGCCGCGCCACGACGCCATCAGCCAACTGGTGTACGCAACGAGCAGCCGAGACGTCAGCACGACGGTCGTGCATGGCAAAGTGTTGATGGAAGGAAGAAAGGTGGAGACGATGGACGTGGGGTCCGTCATGGCCGCAGCCCGTCAGGCCGCGACCGCCTTGACCGCCTAACGGCGGCGAGCCACGAGCACGGCGCCGAGGAGGCCGAGCACCAGCAGCATCCAGGGGACGCCGGGAGTGTCCTTGTCGCCGTGGTGCCCGTCTTCGTGGTCGTGGTCGCGACCATCGCCAGGCGTGCCGGCGCCCATGATCATCATGTGGTTGGCGCCGTTATTTTGCCAGACAACCGTGTCACCCATGCCGATGGTCAGCTCGGCGGGGGTGAACGCGCTGCCATCGTAGGTGATGGTGTGCGTGGTCTTGTTGGCGTTCGGGGCGCCGACCAGGATCTTGCCGCCGACGACAGCGTTGTGGTGATCGTGGTACTCGACCGTGCCCATCTGCCCAAAGGTGTGGCTGAAGTTGCCGCCCGGTGCGATGTCGGGGCCCATCACATTGAGGCCAGTGGATTTGACGGGTAGAGCAACCTGGAAGGCGGCCGCCACGGCACCGCCAAGATCGGAGGTGGCGATGAGGGTGACAGAGCCACTTTGCTGCGGGGTCAGGGAGCCCACCCCGGCCCCAAGCGAGACGGCCACCGCAACCTCCACCAGCACAGCTCCGAGCGAAGATACGCCGGCCGGCCTATGGCTGGCCCCGCTCGCCTTGGCCGCGGCCTTCGTCCTGAGACGCCCCTAAAGCGACCACACTCCTTTTGCCTCACAGGGCGCTCGCACCATCGTGGAACGGCCGATCATCCATGCCCAGCAGGTCCGCAAGGTGTACCAGAGCGGCCGCCTCCGCGTCGAGGCCTTGAAAGGCCTGGACCTCGAAGTGCAGCGCGGCGAAATGCTCGCCGTCATGGGCCCCAGTGGTTGCGGAAAGACCACGCTGCTGAATTGCCTCAGCGGCCTAGATGATGTCACCTCTGGCCGCGTCATGCTCGAAGGCCGCGACCTCGCCGGTATGAGCGACCTGCAACGGACCAAGCTGCGCAGCCGGCGCATGGGCTTCGTCTTCCAATCCTTCAACCTGCTACCCGTCTTGACGGCACAGGAGAACGTCGAGCTGCCCTTGCTGGTGGCAGGCGTCGACCCACGAGGTGCCAAGCGCCGCGCCCGGGAGGCACTGGAGGCCGTCGGCCTCGGCGACAAAGCCGACCATCGACCCAAGGAACTGTCCGGGGGCCAACAGCAGCGCGTCACCATCGCCCGTAGCCTCGTCAACGACCCGGCCATCGTCTGGGCCGACGAACCGACGGGCAACCTCGACACCGAGACCGGTCAAGAGATCCTCGACCTGCTACACCGGCTGAACGCCGAGAAGCAGCAGACCTACGTGATCGTGACCCACGACCCGGCCATCGCTCGTAGCTGCCATCGCATCGTGCACATGGAATCCGGCGTCATCGTCGCAATCGAGAACGGCGAAGGTCGCCCGATGCCGCTGGCCAAGGCCCGGCGCCTGTGACGGCGACGTCCACCGTCTTCGTTGTCCTCGCCCTTGCGGCCGCCCTACTCGTCGTCATCGAGGCCATCCGGCACCCGATCCTGTGGCGCATGGCGGCCCGCAACGCCGGGCGTCGGCCCCGCCAGACGGCGACGGTCATCGCCGGCCTGATGGTCGGCACCGCCATCATCAGCGCCGCCTTGGTGGCCGGCTCGTCCGCCGGGTCTGCCATCCGCGGTGCCGTCTTCGACGCCCTCGGCGACACCGATGAGACGGTGCGCACGGACGGTTTCTTCTTCTGGCCGGAAGACGTCGCCTTGGAGATCGCCGACGACCCCCGCATGGCGTTCTTCGATGGTGTCGCGCCCTTCGTGTTGTGGAACGTCGCCACAGAGCACCCCAGCGGGACCTTCGAGCCATCCGTCTCATTGGTCGGCTATGACCTGCAACGGGACCGTGAGTTCGGCGACTTCCATCTGATGGACGGGTCACGCATCTCGGGCAGCGGCCTGGGGCCGGGCGACGCCATCGCGACCGTCGAGTTGGCCCACGCATTGGACCTCAAGGTCGGCGACGACATCAGCATCAGGACCACGGTGCCCGTGGATCCCTTGCTCCCGACGTTCCAGCTACGCTCGGGCACCATCCAAGCCAGCCTCGACCCCGGGCTGCCTGTGCTGCCCCCCGCGACGCAGGAGGAAGACCTTCATCCGTTCGAGGTCGACCGCGGCAGCCAATCCGCCACCATCGTGCTGGTCTGTGGCAACCCTTTGACGGCGACGCCTTGCCCGCAAGGGACGAGTCTCAGCGCCACCATCACATCCCCATCGGGTCAGGAATCGCGCATCGACCAGCCGTTCCCGCAGACCGATCAGCCATGCCAGGCCGGCGCCTGCCCCCCGGAGGCGTACTGGACGAACATCACGGCCGCCACGGGCACCACACTCGAAGAGGGCACGTGGACCGTGACGGTCACCGGGCGGGCGGCCATCCAGACGCCATACCTCGTCGTCAGCGCGGTGCTCCGCCCGGTCTATGACCTGGACGAATTGGCGCAACGGGCGGCTGCCCTGCAGGAACAAGCCGCAGACCTGCTCGGCGACCAACTCGACCTCGACCTATTCGGGGACCAGAAGCAACGGACGGTGACCATCGTCGCCATCGCCGACGGCGGGCGGGCCAACCTGTTCGGGTTGGGCGCCGCTTTGTTCGCCCCATTACCCACCGTCCAGACGTTCTTGGAACGGGAAGGCGAGATCAACTTCCTCAAGTTCAGCAACCCCGGCAGCGCCACCGAGGGCTACCTGCAGACCGACGAAGCGGTGCTGCTCATCAATGCCACGCTCCAAGATGCCCGCGCACGGCACCCTGGGCTGGTCGTCCTGGACCATTTGGAGGTCAATCCAGTCAAGCAGGACTTCCTGGCCATCGCGGACCAAGCGGGCCAGTTGATGACCAACCTGCTCATCTTCGCCGGCAGCCTGACCATCACCACGGGCTTGTTGCTCATCATCAACATCTTCACGATGTTGGCCGAGGAACGGCGCTCGGAACTGGGCATGGCGCGGGCCGTCGGGCTACGCCGCAGAGACCTGGTGCGCATCTTCCTTTTCGAAGGCAGCCTGTACGCCGTCGCCGCAGCGTTCGCCGGCGCCATCCTGGGCCTCGGCCTGGCATACTCACTCATCGCCCTGCTGAACAGCATCTTGGTCCGACTCGAGTCGGCATTCCCCCCAATCCCGTTCAACATCCCGGCCGGTGCCATCCCGGTGGCGTTCTCGGCCGGCCTCGTCCTGACCTTCGCCACCATCCTTGTGGCCAGCCTCCGCCAATCGCGTCTCAACATCGTCCGGGCCATCCGGCTGATCGACGAGCCGGAGAACGTCGGACCCCGCTGGACGCCCTACATCGGATGGCCCCTGGCCATCATCGGGTTGGGCTGCACGGTCTTCGGTTGGATCATGCTGAGCTTGCAGAACGCCGATCCGACGCTGCCCGCCGTCCCATCCCTGTCGTTGTTGATCTTCGGTCCCGTGGGCGTGGCCATCGGCATCGCGTTGCCGCTGCGAAACCGCTGGCGCCGCGTCGTGGTGGACACATCGGCCGCCGGGGCGCTGGCCGTGTACTTCATCGTGACCATGTTCACGATCACGTCGTTCCCCGATGTCCGCGAAGCCAACATCGTCGGCCCCATCCGCGGCGTGCTGCTCACCCTCAGCGTGGTGCTCGTCGCCACGTACTGGCGATGGGGGCCGCGCACCCTCGGCCGGCTGCTGGCACGCATCCCCCGGCTGCGTGCGGTCGCCGTGCCTGCCATGAGCTACCCCCAGCACAAGCGCTTCCGCACCGGCATGACCCTCGCGATGTTCAGCATCGTCATTCTCAGCATCGGGTTCTTCAGCATCTTCGGTGCCTTGTTCGACCTGCCCGCCGAGCGCCAGACCGGAGGCTTCCACATCGAGGCGACGACGACGTTGGCTGTGCCCGGTCTCGAGGGGCATGCAGCGTTCGCGGTCGAGGGCATCGCCAGCCAGCACCGCTTGCTCGACGAGTTCACCTTCGACCAGGACTTCATCACCGTCAATGGCGAGAACGTCGGGTCGTTCGGGCCGCCCGGACACCGGGTCTATGGCGTCGATCAGGCCTTCATCGATGCCCAACGCTTCGATCTGTTGTGGTCGCTCGGCGACCTTGATGACGAGACCACGTACCAGCGCCTCATGGACGAACCCGGCACGGTCATCGTGTCGTACCCATATTCCACCGACGAGCGCAACCAGGACCTGGCCAATGAGGTCGGCGACCTGCTGCAACTGCACATCGGGGACTGCAGCGTCCGAGCTGGCACCTGCCCTGAGTTCACCATCATCGGCATCCAGGAGCAGTGGCACTTCCCCGGCATCTTCCTGCCGACCAAGCTCGTGGAAGACATGTTCCCGCAGGCAGGTTCATTGTATTTGTTCCAGGTCGATGAACCGGCGCGGGCCAAGGACGTGGCGCTGGATCTAGAGCGCAGCTACCGCAGCATCGGGATGAACGCCGAATCCAGTATCGATGAAGTGGAGAAGGAACAGGAAGGGTTCCGCCAGATCCTGTCGGCGATGAAGTTGTTCTTGGGCCTCGGCCTCATCGTCGGCGTGCTCAGCCTTGGCATCGTGACCAGCCGTTCCGTGCTCGAACGCCGGCAAGAGATCGGCATGCTGCGTGCCCTGGGCTTCACAGCACGTCAGACCAGGCGTATCTTCCTCATCGAAGTGACGCTGATCATCCTCATGGGATTCATCATCGGCCTGCTGTGCTCCATCATTGTGACTTTCGGGCTATGGTTCGCGGTCATCCGTGAACTGCAGTATCCATACACCATCCCTTGGATCGAGATCGGTTGGCTGTTCCTGGTGAGCTACCTGGTGGCCATGATGGCCACCCTGGCACCTATCATCAAGGTCGGCAAGGTCGCGCCCGCGGAGGCCCTGCGCTACATCGAATAGCCGACCGCGTTGTGGCGACGGCCGGGCGAAGCATCCAAGAACAGGCCGCCGGGTGACACCGCATGCGTGTTCGGGCTTTGCTGGCCGTGGCTGTCGTCGTCATGGTCGCCACATCGGGCTGCTTCGGGAAAGACAGGGAAGACCCGAACGTCGTCGTCGACCCCAACTTCACGGGAGCCAACGAAACGAAGGCGCCCACCGTCAAACTGCCGGCCATCCCGCCCTGTGCCCTGAAGGAGGGGGACATCGCCTGGCCTTCCTGGGATGGTGCGCCCAAGCCCAGCGGGCCCGTCGACGTCACCATCAAGCGCGATGCATACGGCGTGCCCCACGTCTACGCCGACGACCTGTACGGCTTGATGTATGGCAACGGCTACGTCCAGGCGCAGGATCGCTTGTTCGAGCTCGACCTGCTGCGCCACGTCGGCTGGGGCGACTCCGCGTCGATGGCCGGAGCGGCCCAACTGGAGTCTGACTTCGAGGTCCACCGCGAGCTATACTCGCATGCCGAGATCGAGGCCCAGTATGCCGCAGCGCCGACCTACGCCAAAGAGATCTTCCAAGCCTACGCCGACGGCGTCAACCGATACATCGCGGAAGCCACGGCCCGCGATGAGTTGCCCGGCGAGTTCCCGGCGCTTGGGCACGTGCCAGAGCCATGGGAACCCCTTGATTCCGTGGCGAGCGTCATCTACCTCATCGGCTACTTCGGTGTTGAAGGCGGCCAAGAACTAGGCAACCTACAACGCATGGCGCAGCTCAACCAGACGATCGGTGATGCTGACGAGGAGTGGGCGGCCTTCGCCGACATCTCATGGCTCCGCATCAACGACACCTACACGACCATCCCGATCCAAGACAAGGTCGTGAACGGCTGCGAAGACGTGTTGCCCCGTGACCAGGTCGACCACCAGTTGGCCAACATGGGCGCCGCCGAGGATGCCGTCGTGTTCGGCGGATCGCCCCAAGGCCAAGTCGGCCTACGGCCTCCGCTCTACGCCGCGACGG
The DNA here is from genome assembly GCA_041618195.1 of Thermoplasmatota archaeon. GTDB lineage: Archaea > Thermoplasmatota > E2 > JACPAO01 > JAHFTW01 > JBFGSX01. The sequence goes on from JBFJNL010000028.1 coordinate 10,028, forward strand.
GCGAGAAGAAGGGCTCTGGTCTCTTCGAGAACTTCCACTGGGGCAGCAACGCATTCCTGCTCAACGCTTCCCATTCATCCACCGGCGACCCCATCATGTGGGGCGCTCCCCAGATGGGCTACTACAAACCTCCAGTACCATACCAGATCGGTCTGCACGGAGCTGGCTTCGACGCCGTCGGCATCGGCGTCGCCTCGGCACCCGGCATCGTCATCGGCCGCAACAACGACATCGCGTGGTCGGCGACGAGCGGTATGGAGGACATGACCGACATCGTCGAACTCAGACTCAGCGGCCCGCGTGCCTACGAATGGGACGGCGAGACGATCGCCATGACGTGCCACACCGTGGCGCATTCCACCGCGCCGGCGCCCGCCGACCTGCCGACCTTCCCAGATGTGGCACCGCCAATGACGTACGAGCAGGAAGTCTGCCGCGCGGGCGACATGAACGTCATCGCCATCAATGAAGACGCCGGCATCGCGTGGGCCAAGCGCTGGACGACTCGGAACGAAGAGCTGGTCGGCGCACTCATTTGGCTAGGGCTGGCCAAGGCGACGAGTGCCGAGGAGTTCCATGACATGGTCGGCGATTTCCCGTTCACGTTCAACTTCCACGTCGCCGACATGAACGACGTCTACTACATCCACACCGGCAACATCCCTCTGCGCGCCCCCGGCTACGATCCACGTCTGCCTACACCGGCGGGTAGCGCCTACGAATGGCGCGGCGAAGTGTACACCGCCGAGATGGGCACTTGGGCGAAGAACCCCAGCACCGGCTACTTCGCCAACTGGAACAACGGCCCGGCCTACGGCTGGCGGGCGGGCGACCAACGGGGCCTTTGGGGCCCAGTGCACCGCGTACAGGCCGAAGACCGCGCCATCCAGGAGATCTTGGCCGTCAAGGGGCGCATGAGCCACAGCGACGTGGAAGCCGCCAATTGGCGCGCTGCCACGACCGATAGCCTCGTAGCACCGTTCACTCCCTTCATCATCCAAGCCGCCGACGCCGCAGGGGAGCCCGCCATGGCCCAAGCGATGCGTGACTGGCGCGACGCCGGATACCCGTGGCGTGATGCCGATGGCGACGGCAAGTACGATGATGCCGGCCACGCGGTGTGGGATCGATTCTACGCCAAGATCCTCGACATGCAGGCCGATGAACTTGGCTCGTACAACCACGAACTGAATTTCGACCCGCGCACCGCCGGGGACCCCCATGCGGGCGACCATGGCGAACACAACAACCCGCTCTCGACCATGCTGAAGGCGCTGCGCGGCACAGCCGGCCATGACTGGTGTGCCTCGGCCGCCGTGCCTGCCACGGATTCGACCGGCATCCGCGCCTGCGATGGCGCCCTTGCCGTGGCCGCCACTGCGGTCGCCGCCGATCTGCGCGCCACGTTCGGTGACAGCCCGGCCACGTGGAACGAACCGCTGCACTACAGCGGCTTCACCTCCATGGGCGCCTCCACGCCGGACGAGCGCCCGATGGTCAACCGTGGCTCGTGGGTGCAGGTCGTCGCCATGGGGCAAGGGCTCGAAGGCGCCACCAGCGCCATGCCGCCCGGCAACATCGGACGCATCAACAGCCAAGAGGTGGCCCGGTGGATCGCCGATGGCACCGAACCCGCCCGATTGACCCTCGAGCTGGACCTGTACTGGTCCGGCCAGAACAAACCGTTCCCGCTGACACCCGCCGAGGTCGACTCCGTCGCTGTGAGCACCGTAACACTGACGGTCCTGCCCGCCTCGTGGCCGGCGTGACCCCTGAACCGGGTTGGAGCGAACGGCTCAAACAGGCCATCCCCAAGGACGAGATCCCCGCGTTCCTGGCAGACCTGCAGGCGCTCATCGCGGCCATGCGGGACGACCAGCCTTGGCAGGATCTGTTGACGCCACGGCTGCGCGCCCACGCAGCGCTGGCGCTCGGCTACATGCAGGATGGTCCCAAGAAGGAAGCCGTGCGCCGTGCGCTCTAACGGACGCAGCGGCTGCAGGGCGACCAGTACGCGCTGCTGGTGTCGGGTGTGCGGTCCTCCACGGACTTGAACGGCACGACATTGCTGCCCTTGTCGGCGGTGACGAACTGTAGGTCCTCGACGACCTTGCCGCCGATGATGTGCTCGTCCCAGATGCGGTCCGCATCGGCTTCGGTGAGGTGAGCGTACCAGACGCCTTCCGGGTAGATCACGAGCATGGGGCCGTGGCCGCACTGGCCCAAGCAGCCGGCCTTGTTGACCCGTAGGTCGTGCTTGGCGCCGGCGTCTCGCAGCTTCGTCTTCAAGCGCTTCTGGATGGCTTCGGCGGGGCCATCGATGGCGCACGCACTGTCACTGGTGCAGACGAACACGTGCAGTTGGTACCGGCGTCCGGCGCCATCAGCGGCGCGGGAGGGGCCTGGTGCGGAGACATCCACGTGTCCCGACTCTCGGGCCTGGCCTTAAGGACGGCGGCAGGAGCGAGGGCTCAAGTGGGACCCCCGACTCGCGCCGCTGTGGCCCACCTAGGCTCTGGCGAATGGCTCATCATCCTGGGCACCACGTTGTTCACCCTGGCACTGGTGCCACAGGCGGTCAGGACCATCCGCACCGGCCGCGCCGACGACTTCAGCATCCCGTTTGTGCTGTTGGTCATCCTTGCCTCCGGCGCCACGTTGCTGTACTGGCTCCTGCACGGCGAGCACCCCAAGATCTGGGGCGGCTTCGTCGCCAACCTCGGCGTCTGGGGCGTCGTGCTGTGGTACAGGTTGTTCCCCCGTCCTGGCTCCCCCGGGCACGAGGACGACCCACCCCACCATCTGTTGAAGCGCCAACCGTGAAGTAGCCGGCCGCGACTCGGCGCTGCATGGAAGGAAAGAAGCTGGCGTTCGCGTGGAAGGACCAAGACGGCAACACCGTGTCCGCCGATGATCTGGCCGCCGAGCCGTACGTGCTGTACTTCTACCCGAAGGACGACACACCTGGCTGCACCACCGAAGCGTGCGGCATCCGCGACGCGTGGAGCGACTACAAAGCGGCTGGGCTCAAGGTCTACGGTGTCAGCCTCGACAGCGAGGCGAAGCACCAGAAATTCATCGCCAAGTACGACCTGCCGTTCGACCTTCTGGTCGCCGACGAGAAGGACCTCACGGCATGGGGCATCTACAAGGAGAAGTCGATGTACGGCCGCACCTACATGGGCATCGCCCGCGAGACGTTCCTGGTCGTTGACGGCGTGGTCGTCAAGCACTACCCCAAGGTCAAGCCCGCGGCCCACGCGGCCGAACTGCTGGCCGATTTTGCCGCCCTACAGTAGGCCGGCACCCGGTCGTGCGACCGTCTGGGCCACGTGCATAAGCAGGGGATGGATTATCATTCACGAGGCCCATCGACCCATGTGCTGAAGCCTGGTGATGCGGCCGCGGACTTCGTCTTGAAGGATAGCGAAGGCCGGGACCAACGCTTGTCCAACCACACTGGCAAGATCATCGTGCTGTGCTTTTTCAAGCGCGACACGAACCGCCTAGACAACCTGCACCTGCTGCGTCTACGCGCCGTGCACGAGCGGCTGCTGGAGAAAGGAGCCGTCGTCGTCGGGGTCAGTCTGGGCAGCGTGATCTCGCACGCCGATTGGCGTGCCAAGCACAACATCCCGTTCCCCTTGCTCAGCGACCCCGAGGGCCGCGTGCACGACCTGTACGACGCTTGGCACACCACGTTGCTCGGTCGCCGCCCGGCGGCCGTGCGCCGCTGCACGTACCTCATCGATGAGGACGGCATCCTGCGCCGCTCGTACGGGACGCCGAACGTCGTCACGCATGCTGCGCGGTTGGTCAAGGACGTCGAACGCCTGAAGGCCCAACGCAGTTGGGGCAAGAAGGACGCCCGGCCCCGCGACCTCATGCCATGACGTGAGCCACGCGCCGCAGGTGCCGAGACCGCAATCCTTTCACTTCCCGTACCTCGATGCAGGGGCAGCCATGCCCCCCGAGCCCGCTGCCCACGCCCCGCGCTACGTACCTGCCGACGGCCGGTCGGCGCACATCCGGGTCAATGAGGGGGACCTCGCCCCTGAGTTCGGCCTCGACAACGCGGATGGCAAACCAGTGGCATTGTCTGATCTGCGCGGCCAATGGGTCGTGCTGTACTTCTACCCGGAAGACCACACGTTGGGCTGCACCATCGAGGCAAAGCGCTTCCGGACATATTTCGAATCCATCGCCCTGCACCGCGCCGCCATCGTCGGCGTCAGCCGCGACAACGCGGGCAACCATTGCAGCTTCCGGGACAAGCATGACCTGCCGTTCGAACTGCTGAGCGACCTGCACAACGACGCACACGACCTATACGGTGCGTGGAAGGTCCCTGCTCTGCGGCGCCGCGTACTGGAGGCTAGGCGCTGCACGTTCATCATTGATCCCAGCGGCCGCGTGGCCAAGGTCTATGGCCGGGTCAATCCACTATCCCACGCCCAACAGGTCGTCGCGGACCTCGAAAGGCTAGTCCGCGATGGGAAGCACGCCGCGCACCTGCCAGCCCGTGGGTGAGACGTCCACGCCGAGCGGGATCATCGCCACGCCGGCATCGACGGCTCGGGTGAACGCGGCGGCGTAGGTCGCATCGATGTCGGCCACGGCGAAGCGATCACAGTCGGCCCGGTTGACACAGAACACCACACTGGCCTGCTGACCATCGTCGACCACTTGGGCGAGTTCGTCCATGTGCTTGGCCCCGCGACTCGTCACAGCGTCGGGGAACAACGCCAGGCCGGCAGGCAGGTGCTCGGCACCGGGGCCCCTGGCCAAGGTCGTGTTCTTGACCTCGACGTGGTGGTCTCCAAGCAGGATGTCGATGCGGCTGTTGGTGCCGTACTTGACCTCCCGGCGTAGACCATCGGCGTCGCTGAGGCCGGGGACGCGGCCTTGACGGATCGCCCATTCCACGATGTGGTTGGGACGCATGGTGTTGACCCCGACCCACGTATCTTGGACGCGGATCATCTCCAAGGTCCACTTGAGTTTCCGCTTGGGGTCCGGCACGTGCAGCAGCTGGACGGCGCTGCCGGGTTCCTTCATACCCAACATGCTACCAGAGTTGGGACAGTGCGCGGTGACGAGCGTCCCGTCGGCGAGCTCGATGTCGGCCAGGAACCGCTTGTAGCGCTGCACCAAGGTGCCTTCGACGAGGGGCCGGTCGAAGGGGCAGAAGGGCTCCATGGGTGTGCCAGTGGCGGGGGGTTCTTGGTCGCGCCGCCTAGAGCGTCAGCAGACCGAGCACGCCGAAGCACGTGGCGATGAGGATGGACCCGGTGATCAGAACGGTCAGGATGATGGTCAGGAAGACCGTGACGCCGGTAATCGGCTCCTCGTTTAGGTTGGCCTCACGGTGGCGGATGTATCGCCACGCCCAGATGCCGTAGCCGATCGGCACCAGCGAGAAGATGGCGATGACGAGCGCCTCCATCAGCCCTCGGTCGGGCGTGCTGATGCTGAGCTGGATGACGATCATCGCGAGGGCTGCCACGAAGATGGTGGCAGGCACCACGAACACGATGCCGGTGACGACGGCGGCCACGATGAGGGCGGTGCGGCCGGGGCGAGGCGCGGGGTCCACGACGGCTTCGGCGATCCCCGTGGCATCCGACGTCATGGGGTCCTCGCGATGGCCATCGGCAACGCCGGGAGCCCGCTCGCAAGCGGCGCCCGATACGCATCCTCAAGCCGCCGTAGCGGACCCAGGACCCGTTCTTCCAGATCGTCGCGGTAGAACATGTTGTAGGTGTCGAAGGGGATCAATCGCCCGTCCGGGTGGACAATGGTCACGCACGCCTTCTTTACCGACCGGACATCGAAGGCGTGGGCGTCCATGAACTGCATGATGATGACACGGAACAGGTTGGCGTAACCCAATCCCTCCGGCGCCACGGTGGACGGCAAGCAGCACAACAGGTCCTTGAGGCTCTGGATGCCGCTGTCTGGAGAATGGCTGGTGGAGAACAGTTTGAAGATGGCAGCACGGACCTCGTCGTCGTGCTCGTAGACGATGGTGTTGCGGCGCCCTTCGATGAGCACCGCCGGGTCGATGAGGCCGGTCAGGGGAACGACTTGGTCGCCGAGTTTGAGCGCATAGGCCATCGCCAGCGCGTCCGGGTGACAGGGCACGGGGATGACATCGGCGGGCCCGAAGACATCGGATTGCTCCAGGATGCGCCGGCGCACCTCGGTGAGCGTCAATCGGTCACGGGCCATGTCGTAGTCCTCGACGCGACCGGCGTGCTGGATGGGTTGGAAGGTGACCCCGCGCACACACGGTTGGGTGAGAGCGAAGTCGATGATGTCCCCCAGTTCGTGGTCGTTGAGGCCCTTCTTGACCACGACGACCAGGTTCGTGCTGATGTCGTATTTGTTGAGGTTCTCGAGGGCTTTGCGGCGCACGGAGCGCAGGTCGGCACCGCGTAGATCCATCAACGGGGCTTCGTTCAGGGAGTCGAACTGCAGGTAGACCTCGAAGCCCGGCATGTACTCGGCCAGCCGCTTGCAGAACGCTTCATCTTGGCTGATGCGCACACCATTGGTGTTGACCATCAGGTGCTTGATGGGGCGCGCCTTGGCGGCGTCGAGGATGGCGAAGAAGTCAGGGTGGATGGTCGGCTCGCCACCACTGATCTGGACGACGTCAGGTTCACCTTCACTGCGCACCACGGCGTCCATCATGCCCTCGATGTCGGCGAGGCTGCGGAAGTCGGTGCGTTCTGGGCCGGAACCAGCGTAGCAGACCGGGCAGCGCAGGTTGCAGGCGTCGGTCACTTCGATAAGGGTCAGGCAGGAGTGTTGCTCATGGTCGACACAGAGGCCGCAGTCATACGGGCAGCCCCACTTGGTCGGCGTGTTGTACGCCATCGGCATCTCGGGGGTTTTGATGAAGACCTCACGGGACCGGCGGTAGTACTCGATGTCGTCGGCCACCAGGATACGTTCGGGGCCGTGCTCGGGGCAGGTCTTGAGCATCAGGACCAGGTCGTCCTCGAAGACGATCTTGGCATCGACCTTGCGCAGGCATGTGCTGCACACGGAGGTCGCCGTGTCGTAGAAAATGTAGGGTCGGACGCGTTCAGACAGGTGCATCCCCCCGGATTGTCATGCTGCCTGCCACGTGTCGCCCGTAGTAAAACAGGCCGCCCAGGCACGCCCATTGGATGGCCGCCAGCCCCAGCAGCGTCTCGGCGGGCTGGATGAAGCCGACCAGCAGCCGCCAGGCCAGGTAAGCGATCATGAACAAGCGGAACTGGTCGCCGTCCTCGAAGCCAGCGCGACGCTGGCGCAGTAGCACCCCGAGCAGGCCCGCCAGGAAGATGATCTCGTAGAGTTGCGTGGGGTGGCGGAGGCCGTCGCCGAAGTCGACGCCCCACGGCAGGCTGGTCAGCTCGCCATACGTCCTGTCTGCCAGCCCGGTGAGGAAGCAACCGATGCGCCCGATGGCGATACCGATGGTCAGCGGGATGGCGTACAGGTCGCCCGTGGATTGATGGATGCCCAACGCTTTCTTCGTCCACTCCGTGGCGATGAGCCCGCCAAGCAGGCCACCGACGATGGTCTTGCCTTCGATCCACACGCGGGGATCATGGCGACCGTGCCACAGGGCGACGGGGTCCATGGCCCAGGCGAGGATCTTGGCACCCAACAGGGCCCCTACGACAGCCGCCACGATGACCAGAAGGCGGCGGTCCCGGCTCAGGAAGTCGCCACGCCGCATGCGGCGGAAGACCTGGAAACCGATGCCGTACCCGAGCGCCTCGAAGACGACGTGCGGGTGCACCTCCCAAGCTCCGACAGGGAGCATGACCGGGAATTCTATGGCCGGACACCACCGAGTACGTGGCCCTTGGCCGCAGCGAACTCAGCCTCGTCGAGTCTGCCGGCATCGCGCAGGGCAGCCAGCTGAGACAATTGCCCCGCGACGCTGGTGGGGGCAGCCGCCGCCACGACTTCTTCCTCGATCTCCTGTTCCTTGCCGCGGATGATGGCGGCACTGACCTGGGAGGCCAACATACCGATGGTGCCGATTCCGGTCACCATCAAGAGGACCGCGACGAAGCGCCCCATGGGTGTCACGGGCGTGATGTCGCCGTAGCCCACCGTCGTCACCGTCACGATGGCCCACCAAAGGGCCTCGCTGAACTCATGGAGGGCCTCGTTGGCGCTGCGTTCGGCAAGCCAGACGAGCAAGGCACCGACGATGGTGACGCTCGACGCGGCGACGGCCAAGGGGCCAAGCGTCCGCCAGTCGAGGGCGCGCTTGAGCCCGGCCAGGCCACGGCGCACCGGGGGGATGTGGTCGAGCACCGCGACGACACGCGCCAACCGGAGGAGGCGCAGGAAGGCAAAACTGGCGACCAGCAAGGGCACCATGCCCAGCAGGCGCCAGGAATTGCGCAGGAACCAGCGGCGGGTCCAGCCTTCGTCGCGCCACATCATGGCCCAGTCGGCCAGGAAATACACGACCAAGGCTGCGTCGATGGCGAGGAGGATGCGTTGCTGCCCTGCATCAAGCGCCCCTGACTCGTACCAATAGACGAGGCCTAGGCTGAGGATGCCGAGCACGAGCACGAGCACGTCGTGGCGCCACAGGGGCTTGCGCATGACCGGCCATCGTTTCTGACAGATAAGGGCCGACGGGGTCATAGCGGGGTGCCGTCTTGATCGTCGCATGGACCTGCATGACTACCGGGCCGAGCGCCAGCGCAAGACCGACAATCTGCTGAGCGAGCCACACCGCGACATGAAGCGATTCTTCGCACTGGACTCCGCCGCGTACCGTGACGGGGCCCTCGATGGCAAGACCAAGGAACTTCTTGGACTGGTGGCGAGCACGGTGCTTCGCTGCAACGACTGCATCGCATACCATTGCGATCAAGCGGTCCAGGTCGGCTGGGAGCGCGACGAGATCCTCGATGCGCTCAACGTCGCACTCGTCGTCGGCGGCAGCATCACCATCCCGCACATCCGCACCGTGTGGGAGGTCGTCGACCAGTTGTTCGAAGAGAAGGAAGCCCGCGAAGGGACTAAGAGCGAGTAAGCAGGATATCCTAGCATGCGGGCCGCCGTTCTCTTGGCATTGATGATCATCGCGTCTGGCTGCCTCGGCGGGGCGGACACGAACCCCAAGAACGACCCCCGGCCCGAGCCTACGTCCACGCCGACGACCTCCCCTCCACCCCCGCCGCCCGCGTCGCCGCGCGTCGTGTTGTTGAGCCTGTTCCAGTTCACCGGATGCAGTGGGGTGGAAGCGCACTACGCCGTGGCCCCGGCTGCTGCGCGAGCCTTGGTCCCGGAGGGCTTCACGCTGCGCTCGGACCAGGGCACCACCGGCGACCAGGCGCTGGCCCGCTACCGCATCTTCTCCTGCCCGCAGTTCTCGTCATCCAACATCCTGGTCAACGAGACCGTCTACGGGGATGTCGCGCTACTCATCGAGGACCCGGCCATCGAGGAGACCGGCGAGCGCGACTGGTACCGCCTGCGCATCTTCTCGGCCGATGATGTGCTGGCCAAGGCGTGGGTCGTCTCGGGCTACGATGTGGCGACCGGGGAAGTCGTGGCGACCCGCAACCCCCTCAATCAGCAAACCCTGGCCTTCGCTGGCTACCAGGCCCAATGGCTGAGCTCGGTCAACGAGCCGGTGGCCGCCGAAGAGGTCAGCTTCACGAACACCACGGCTGGCGTGGTGGTCTGGGGCGAGGTCGTGGCTGCCATCTCCCCGACCCAGCTCGGCATCGGAACGTTCAGCATCCCCAGTGATGATCCCTTGTCGGGCATCGTCGGTGGCGACCCCTCCGGGCTCCGCCTTGTGTCCCATGCCAACACGGACATCGTCGAAGCGCGGCTCGTGCTGATCACACCGACTTGACGAAGTCAATGATCTCGGCCGTCAGTTCGCCCGGGATGTCCTCCTGCAGGTAGTGGCCGGCTTCGTCAAACCAGATCGGTGCCAGCGCCCTCGGCAACAGTTCGTGGAACAGGTGCGCCCGACTCTTGCTGAAGGCCGGGTCCTTGGTCCCCCACAATATGATGGCAGGCACGTCAAGCCGGGGCAGCGCCTGCTCGATGGTGTCCATGGTGTCCCAGTCTGGGTGCCGGTCCGACGTCGGGATCATGCGCGGGAAGGCCACGACCCCCGCGCGACTCTCCTTGTTGGGGAAGGGGTGCCGGTAGCCGTCCATGATGCGTTCCGTGGTCGGTGCGACGAGCAGTTTGGGCATGAGTTGCTCGACGAAGGCATTGCGGGACCCCATGACGAAGTCGCCGACCTTGCCGCGTGTGAGGACCTTGAACCAGACGGGTAGCTTGGGCGTTCCACGCGTGGTGAAGGCCCAGGTGTTGAGGATCACCAACCCGGCGATCTTGTCCGGGTGTCGGGCGGCGAACCCGAGCCCGATGGGGCCACCCCAGTCTTGCACGACGGGAATGACACGCTTCAAGCCCAAGACGGCGCAGAATTCCTCGAGGTTGGCGATATGCCGTTCGAGCGTGTAGTAGGATGGATCTTTGGGGTGGTCGCTGCGGCCGAACCCCATGTGATCGACAGCAATGACCCGCGCGACCCGCGACAGGGGCGCCATGAAGCGGCGGTACAGGAAGCTCCATGTGGGGTTGCCGTGGAGGAGCAGGATCGTTGGCCGCCGCAGGCCGGCCCGCCCTTGTTCGATGTAATGCATGCGCCGCCCATCGGCCAGATCGACGTACTTGTCCTCGAAGGGATAGAGATCACCGAGCACTGCGTCTGGCAGGCCGTTCTTGACGGACACAATGCGTCATCGCCGCCGCCGCTCATACGCCTTTTCATCACGTCCCTGGCCGCTTGTGACGTCGACCGATGGTTTCCTACGCAGCGGCAGCGATGGTGTGGTATGTGGGCGCTCCTGGCGGTCGG
>JBFJNL010000029.1:0-20639 GCA_041618195.1 Thermoplasmatota archaeon
CCTTGACCATCATGACGTCGTACAAGCCGTCGCGGTGTGGATCGCCGCCGCCGATGGCGATGGCTTCCTTCTCGAAGGCGCGGAATCCTGGCGTGGTCTTGCGGGTGCCTGCCACGACGGCGGGGCAGCACGCGTCCGCCAGGAGTTCGACCAGTCGGCGGGTCTCGGTGGCGATGCCGCTCATGCGGCCGACGATGTTGAGTGCCACGCGCTCGGCCGCGAGGATGCGGTTGGCAGGCCCATGCACGCTCAGGATCTCGGTGCCGGCCTCGACCACGGCGCCGTCCTTGACGGCTGGGGTGGCTAGAGCACCCATGCGCTCGAAGACGTCGACCGCGTGGGCGATGCCGGCGACGACGCCAGGTTGGCGCATGACCATGCGGGCGGTGCCTGCGGCCTGGAGGGCGGGAATGCCGTCGCTTGTCAGGTCACCTTCGCCGATGTCCTCATCGAGGTAGAGCGCAATCCAGTCGGTCAACAGCGCTGGGACCGACGCGTAGCTCATAGGCGCAACGGTGAGGAAATCGCGGATGGCCCCGGCCCTCTGGCCAGCGTCGCGTTCAACCAAGCAAACCGGATGTGCCCATGCGCCTACGGGCCGCTGCACTCTACCCCTCCTGTTGCCGGCCACCCCGATCCTGACCATCGTGCCGCACGAATCCATGGACGCCGGGATTCCAACGAGCTGACCAACAATACTATCAATGGTCAAAGCGGGCTCCGGGGCATGCGCCTGCTCAGCCTGCTGATTGTCTTGGCCTTCCTGCCGACCACCCAAGCCTTGTGGATCTCGGGCCACCCCTCGGAAATGGTTGTTGATCTGGTGCCGGATGCCTCCCGCGAGGTCGCCTTCGACGTCACCATCTCCTGCGATCTCTACCAGGATGGCATCCAACCGACGGGCCGCTTCCTGGTCCATGAGCTGCACACCGAGCACCCGAGCCTGGTGGCTTCGGGCCAGACCCGCTACCCGTTGCCGGACAATCAATGTCTACAAAGCGAGGAACTCGTCGTCCCGGTGAATTTCACGCTGGTGGGCTCCACGGACGTCCCGGGTGAGCGGCCGCTGTTGGTCGAACACGTCTTCGTCGTCGAGGATGCGGAAGGTAACCACTTGTCCGAGTCCTACTTGGCCATGCAGCAAGTCGTCATGGCATGGTACGGCAAGATCACCGCCACCACCGAGACCGCAGTGCAGATGGCGGGCCCCCAAAAGCAGATCAGCTACCTCATCACCGTGACCAACCACGGCAACGCCCGCACCGCAATCGACTGGGAGATCGTCGGCGAGCGCCCGGACCAGGGCCGCGTCGTCTTGCCCGACCAAATGATTCTGGATTCGGCCAACAATGGCGGCGCCACGACGGCCACGGCCACCGTGACGTACTCTACGCCGTTTGACAACGGAGACAATCGCGTATCTGAGAATTTCACCATCCGCGCCATCCCGCACTCGACGAAGGACGCCGGCAACACCGCCCAAGGCGTAGAACTCGAGCTCCGGGCCGACACGAAAGGTGTCTACGTCCCTGGCCCCGCCGCTCTGCTGCCCGCCGCCCTCCTGTTGGCAGCCTTGGTGCGCCGCCGATAGGACCAAGCCACGAGCTGGGGTGGAGGCCGCATGCGCATCGGTATCGTCGGTTGCGGCGCGATCGGCTCCGAGATGGCAGTGGCCGCCAACGGCATGGAGGACATCGAGGAGATCTGGCTCCACGATGTCGATCCGGACGCCGTCGAAAGCCTACAACACCTGAGCAAGGCCCGCGTGGCCGCCGACTCAGACCAATTGGTCGAGGCGAGCGAACTCATCATCGAGTGCGCCAACAAAGGCGTCGTCCAGACTGCGGTCAAGGACGGGCTCGCCAAAGGCCGATCAGCCATGCTCCTCACCGTCGGTGCCCTCGCCGACGACGTCTTGCGAGACGAACTGATCGCCTTGGCGCGGGCCCACGGCGGCCGACTGTACATCCCCAGCGGCGCGGTCATGGGCATCGATGGCCTGCGCGGGGCCGCCGAGGCGGACCTCAAATCGGTGACGCTCGTCACCACCAAGCCCAACGCGGGCTTGGACCGCGACGTCGACAAGTGGACGCTCCTTTTCAACGGCAGCGCCCGCGACGCCATCAAGGCGTTTCCCAAGAACGTCAACGTCGCCGCGACCTTGTCGATGGCCGGGCTCGGGTTCGACAAGACCTGGGTGCAGGTGGCCGTCGATCCCTTGGCGACCCTCAACAGTCACAAGGTCATCATCGAGGGTGCCTTCGGCCGCGCGCGCATCGAGGTAGAGAACCTACCCAGCCCCAACAACCCGCGCACCAGCCATCTGGCATCGCTGTCAGCCATCGCGCTGCTGCGGCGCATCGTCAGCCCGATCCAGGTCGGCGGCTGAACCCGGCCCGCAGCGACCCGCGGCCCGCCTCGGGTGCGCCGGCGAGTCCATCCGTGCCAAGTTTGGCAGGGTCCCTCGCCGGGCAACGCATCTGGGATAAGCCCCTTATAGAAGGGGCATCGTGGTTGGCATAATGAAGCGTATCTTGCTCCTGGCGGCTCTCCTGTTGGTCGCTATCCCGACCGCATCAGCGGCCGTCACGGTGGCCGCCGAAGACGGTGACCTCGAACTCATGGCCGGCCAGTCGGCCACCATCCCGGTCACGGTGACCGTCACCTGCGACGAGTTCGTCCTCGCCGGAGCGCAGAGCATCACATACGCCATCCAGAGCACCGCCCGCGCCGACCTCAACCCCACGTACACGGCCATCACGGTGGCCGCCGGCGCCAGCTGCGTGCCCGGCAACACCGTCAGCGGCACCGGCGACATCACCCTCAGCCCGGGCACGGACGCCGTGGCGCTGATGCCGCAGACCCTCAAGGTCTACGCCGTCCAAGGCTCGACCAACGTCTCCGACGACCGCGCCGGCAACGTCTGGGTCGCCTACAACCCAGGCCACCAGCTGACCACCGATATCGCGTTCCCGTACACGTGGACCGGCGGCGAAATGCTGGCCTTCAACCTCACCATCGACGTCACCGCCAACGATGACACGATGATCATGTTCTTCCCTGTCTCGTCCCCCGCCAATGGCACGGTCAACGGCATCGGCGGCAACCCGAAGTTCTTCCTGCGCCAAGGCGACGATGCGACGCAGGTCAAGCCGGTCACCTGGACGCCCCCTGCCGGCGCATGGGACAATGCCACCATCAGCTTCCGCCACTACAGCCACTGCCTCAACGGCGGTGACCTGGACGCCTGCGAAGCGCAGTTCGAAGAGACCGTCGTCTGGACCATCCAGAACGGCGCTCCCCCGACCCCGGCCGCCGAGAAGGACAGCCCCGGCGTCGGTGCCGGGCTCATCATCGGTCTCCTCGCCGTGGCCATCGTCGTCCTGCGCCGCCGCTGATGTGGATCGCGGACGGCCTGCACCGGACCGACGCCGGCTTCCTCATCCCCCAACGGGCCACCGTGCCCGCACTCAAGGGTGACGCCGGCGTCCTTCATGTCGGCATCGCAGCCATCGTCCAGGGGCCCATCCGGCACCTCGGTGCCGTGGTGCTTGGAGCCACGAGTCGCGCCGAGCAAGTCGTTGCAGGCCACGAACTCATCCTCGGTTCCCGGTGCAAGACCGGCGACCTGTACTGCGACGGACGCATCGTCGTGCAAGACGGCGCCGTCGCCGGCCACGTCCGCGCCGGCGGCGACGTATTGCTGCTTGGATCCTGTACGGTCGGCGACATCGACGCCGTCGGCGACATCATCGTCGTGGGCGATCCGACCACGGGCGCCCTGCGGCCCGGTGGCCGTGTGACGACCAGACCCTGGTGACCCGCGGCCCACAGGTCCGCGGAACCTAAGCGCCCAGTTCGAACATGCGGTCCAGGCAACGCTGGGCCCCATCGATGACCGCGGCGTCGATCTCGATGACCTGCGCCGGCGTCGGTGCCTGCAGCGCCTGCAGGATGTGCGCCAGATCGGTCTTCTTCATGTGCGGGCATACCAGGCAAGCGCCCATGACATTGAGCCTGGGCATCTCGGCCCGGATGCGGTCACTGGTGCCGCACTCGGTGATGGTCATGACGTCGACCTTGCCGGTCGCCTCAAGCTCGCGAGCATAGTCCATCATCTTCTCGGTCGAGCCGATGAAGTCCGCTTCCTCGAGGACGGTGCTGTCGCATTCCGGGTGGACCAGGACGCTCAGGTCCTTGCCTTCCCGGGCGGCCGAGTCCTTCCAGGCGCGGATGCTGGCCGCATCGAAGCGCTCATGCACTTCGCAGACAGCGTCGAAGATGTGGACGGTCTTTCGGCCGGCCAGCGCCTTCTGCAAGTGGGCGCCCATGAAGGCGTCGGGGACGAAGATGAGCTCGTCGCCCGGCAGCGCCTCACAGATCTGGAGGTAGTTGCTGCTGGTGACACAGGCGTCGCATTCGGCCTTGACCTCGGCGGTCGTGTTGACATAGCATGCGACCGGCACGCCAGGGTGCTCGGCCTTGAGCCGACGGACGTCTGCGGCCGTGATGCCATCGGCCAGGCTGCAGCCGGCCTCGGGTGTGGGGTGCAGGACGCGCTTCTGCGGATTGACGATCTTGGCCGTCTCGGCCATGAAGCGCACACTGCTGAACAGGATGGTGGATTCGTCGCGCTCTTTGGCCAACTTGGCCAGGCCATAGGAGTCGCCGACGGCGTCCGCGACACCATAGATGATGTCCGGCGTCTGGTAGGAGTGCGCCATGATGAAGACGTCTTGTTCCTGCTTGAGGGCGTTGATCTCCAACGTCATCGGAGCGATGAGCAGACAGGCGTCCAGATCCCAGCGATCGGGTTGGGCGATGCGCTCGAAGAGGCGTCGGGCTTCGGTCTCGATCTCGGCCTCGGGCCAGGGGCGTACGGATCCGTGCGGCCGCGGGATGGGCGGCAGCGCGGAGGACATCAGATCCTTCATGACGTTCCTGGAGGCAATGCCTCCATGGCCGTCCACTTGGAGGCCGTAGATGACGCTTGTTGTGAGGGCCCCGGGCCCGTTTGCCACCTTTGGGCCTCGACGCGTCGTGCGTCGCCAACGGGCACATCCAGGCCCAGGGCCCTGATGGGCGGCCGGGTCGAGCCGATCAGACGGGACGGCCCGGGGCCGCACCGCACTTCCAGGGACTTCCCCGACAGGGCCCGGTGTGAGGACAATAATACTGGTGAGTCCGAGTTCGTCCCACTTGGTGATGATGGAGACAAACCTCGGAGGTCGGCCCGATTCGGGCAAGCGCCCGAGAGCCGGCGACGCGCCTCCGCAGACACCCGTCATCGGAGTCCCCCGGACCCGCGATGACAATGATGACGTCTACCGCATCGATGTACCCTGCGAAGTGTTCGGCCTGACACCCCCACCCTGTCCGATGACCTGCTGGGTGGTGCGCTCGGACAAGCACTGGAGCGTGCTGGCCCAGACACCGCCTGGGCGCCCGGCACACGTCGCCAAGTGGATCACCGGCTTGATCCCGGCCCAGGCCTACATGGAGCAAGGACTGGCTCCGACATCGCTGTGGATCCGCTTCGAACAGCCGTTCGAGACGCTCAGCCTCCTGCTCGACGGTCTGACCGTCAAGCGTTTGGAACTCACCCCGGCCGGCACCGCCACCGCCTTCGTCCAGGGCCCCCCAGAAAGGACCCGGCGACTGGAAGCCATGGCGGCAAAAGCAGGCCCCGGCATGGCGATGCGCGAGGCCATCCAGCCGACGCCGGAGAACGCCCTGACCAAGCGCCAGCGCGAAGCGTTGTCGTTGGCGGTCGCCCTGGGTTACTACGAGGTGCCGCGCCGCGCCAACCTGCACGAGGTCGCCCAGCGCATGGGCATGAGCGCCGGCGCCGCTTCGGAACTGTTGCGCCGGGGCGAGCGCATCTTGGTCGCCGGGTTCTTTGATGACTGCGAAGCCCGCGCCATCCACTGAGCTCCGCGTGAGACTCCCTACCCGGCCAGACTTGCGGGTTGCCGCGGTCGCCGGCGCGCATCTTGATCAAGCAGCGCACCGAGCCGCGGCGGGCAGACGTTCACCAACGTGCGCCCGGCTCCCCGCGTGACCTCTCATCACGCCTTCGTAAAATTATCCGGGACCTTCTTGCCGTCTCGAATCGGCACCTACGCGACGACCTGAGCGCAGCTTGCCACCCTGCGCGCAGCCGACGGCCGACCATCCCAAGGCCCGCACGCCCTGGGCTTTTTTGGAGCTCCCCCTCCTGTTGGCCTCACATGTTCGGGTCGCAGCCCCATTAACGCACACGAGCGCCATAGCATAGTTTGGTGAACTCGATGACCATCGCTGCCCCTTCCCGCCGACGCGCGGACCCATTCCACAACGCCCGGCGCTTCGCGCTGCCGATTGTATTGATTCTACTCGCCG
This sequence comes from Thermoplasmatota archaeon, assembly GCA_041618195.1. Classification (GTDB taxonomy): domain Archaea; phylum Thermoplasmatota; class E2; order JACPAO01; family JAHFTW01; genus JBFGSX01. Next base: position 6,382 of record JBFJNL010000029.1, read on the forward strand.
TGAGCACCCTCACACCCGGCGCCATCGCCCAGACCAGTGTCTCGACGACCGGCAAGGGCTCCTGCGTCGAAGCAGGCTACAATGTGCAGTGCACCCAGTTCGGGACGATCAAGATGCCCAACCAGGTCGACATCCGCGGTGATGCGGCGACCGTCACGATCACGGCCACGCTGCACGATACGTTCGAGCGGGCCGGTGCTCGCTGGGTGCTGTTCTCCGTGCGCCATGTCCCCGAAGGCAGCGGTGCCAGCCCCATCTCCGTCGACCTCGTCGACTTCACCTCGGCCTATGGCCCGGTCTACGTCACAAGCATCGACCATGACTTCCCCAACGAGATCAACATCTGGGTCCATGTCGTCGACGTCCCCATCGGCACCCCGCTCGAACTCGACATCTCCATCGGTGCCGGCGACCGCGGCGCGTTCCGCCTGGAAGCGCTCGCCATGCCCTTCGACCGCGGCTACGAACCGATTCCTGACGCCAGCGGCATGGACGAGCTCCTGTACTCGTTCTCCGTCCTGGGCGTCAACAAGGAGACCTCCGGCGGTGGCGGTGGCGGCTCTTCCGGCCGCAGCATCCCCGTCATGGGCCCGGTCGTCACGGCCTTCGCGCTGCTTGCCTGCGTCGCCGTCCTCCGGAGGCGCCGCGCATGAGCCCGTGCAGCCGTAGCCCGGTCGGCGAAGACCTGTGCCGCATCATCCATGATCAGCCCGGCATCCACTTCCGCGCCCTCGAACGGGCCGCCAACCTGCAATCCACCGGCCAGTTGCGCCACCACATCGATCAACTGCAACGGGCCGGCACGGTCGTCGAAGTGAGCGACGGCGGATTCCACCGATTCTTCATCGCCACAGACCACGACCGCCGCCTGCGTCAACGCATGGTGCGCTTCTCGAGGCCGCTCGCCAACCGCTTGGCCCGCACGCTGCTGCGCCAAGAGATCAGCCGCACCGAGATCCGCCGGGCGCTCGGCTGCGCCGATTCCACGCTCGGATACTACCTGAACCGGATGGAGGAGTCCGGCGACGTCATCCGCCGCCATGGGCCCAATGGACACGTCTTCGCCCTGGCCGACCCAGAAGGCGTCAAAGAGGTGCTGGAGGCCCAATGGGGTCGCGCCCCGGAACACATCCCCGATGTCGCCCAGACCCCGGCCATCGAGAAGCCCGCCCAAGCCCCGAGCCCAGCGCCCGAGACCCCCCCCAACAGCAAAGCGACGCCCACACCGCTGCCCCTGCTGTCGCGCTGAACCGCGAGAACAAAGCGAGGAAGACCATGCCCACGTCCACTTACAGCCGATGGCAACGAGCCGGCGCGCACTTGATGCTTGCCCAGCACCGCACCGTCGGCTACCTGCTGATGAACACCGCCCTCGGCGCCGCCACCGGCCTCGCGTTCTGGCTCTTGCTGGTCCGCGTGGCCGCGCTGCCCGCGGCGGACATCGGCGTGGGCTACGCCATCGTCTCACTGGGCGCGACGGTCGCCTTGGTGGCCCGCGGCGGATTGGACACCGCGTTGCTGCGCAGCGTTCCTGCGGCGGACCCTTCCGATGGCACCCGCCTTCTCCACTTCTCCACGGCACTCGCCGTGGCAGTGGTCATCGCCCTCTGTCTGCTCTTGGCGGGTGCCGCCCGGGCGGGCGCCCCGTTGCCCGACCTCAGCACCGGCGGCTGGCCCCTGGTCGCGGCCATCGCGGCGTTGATGGTCGTCATCGCACTGCAGGATGCATGGTTTCTCGCCGAGGGGCGCGCCCGCTCATCGTTCCGGCGCAACCTGGCGTTCTCTGGCGCCCGACTGGCCCTACCCATCCCCATCGTCGCCCTGGCGATCCCCTTGGCGGTCCCCGTGGCCTGGATGCTGGCATTGATGCTGGCCGCCGTCGTCGGACTGGGCCTCGCACGCCACCCTGAGACACGGACCGGACAACGCATCCCAAGGCGCGATTTCCTACGCTCCGCCATGCGTAACGCCACCGGCAGCGCCGCCGAGTTCCTACCCGGCCTGTTGCTTGTGCCCCTCGTTCTGGTCATCGACGGCCCGACATCAGCGGGCCACTTCGGTATGGCATGGGCCATCGCCACCATGTTGTTCCTTGCTGCCGCGGCCATCGGCCGAGCAGCCCTCGCCGACATGACCCGGCACCACGATGCCCCGTCGGCCGTTCGCCGTGCGTCCTGGCAGACCCTCATCGTCATCATCCCGGGCGCGGCCATCTGCGCCGCGCTGGCCCGACCCATCCTGTACGTCTTCGGTGGCGCGTACGCAGCCGCCGCGACGACCAGCCTGCTCGTACTGGCGGCAAGCGCCATCTTCGTCGCTCCATCTTTCCTCTACCTTGCCGTGTTGCGCGCCCGCGAGCGCCCCACGGCACTGCTGCTCTTCCCCGCCAGCATGATTGTCGCCCTGTTCATACTGGCACCGATGTTCGCGGCGCGCTGGGGCCTGGTGGGCGTGTCCGTCGCCTGGCTCGTCACGAACGCCCCTTTCGGCATCTACGCGGTCTGGCGCCTGCGCGCTGTCACCAAGGAGGTGAAGGATGCCCCCGCAACTGTCGGTCGTGATTCTCACGCTGAATGAGGAGGACAACATCCACGCTTGCCTGGCCGCACTGGCGGGCCAGCATGGCCAGGACTTCGAGGTCATCGTCATCGATGCCGCGAGCACCGACCGTACCTGCGAGATCGTCATGGGACTCGAAGACACCTATCCGGTCCCGCTGCACTTCGAAGCGGTCCCCTACCTGATCGCCATCGGCGCCGCCCGCAACATGGGCGTGCAACTCGCCCGCGGCAGCTACGTCGCATTCCTGAGCGCCGACGCCGAACCAGACCCCGACTGGGTCGACCACGCACTGGCCGGGCTCGCCCGCCACGCGATGGTGTTCGGCCGCCAGAAGCACGCGCCGCGCAAGTGGACCGCCAGCGCCGCCGCCCGCGGGCTGCGCTACCAGTTCCCCGAGGACGCCACACAGAACGCCCTACCGTTCGCGTCCAATGTCGCCTCTGGCTACCACAAGGATCTCCTGGAACGCTTCCCGTTCGCCGACGACGCCAATGCCGCGGAGGACCTGTTGTTGGCCCGCCGGGCGTCAGCAGCCGGCCACACCGCCCTCTACGACCCGCGCATGCTGGTCTACCACCACGACGTGACGCGGCCCAAAGAAGAGATGCGAAAGAACGTCCGCGAAGGCTACGCCTGGGGCGTCCACCGCGCCGAACTGGGATCCTCCAGCGCCCTGGTGCTGTGGGGCGTCGCCCTCGTCGCCTGCTCCGTCTTGGCCATCGCATCGCCCTGGGTCCTGCTGGCGTTCCCGCCACTGCTGTGGACGCCGGCGCTGCGTCGCGCCTGGCGCCGCCGCCATGCCATGTCGATCCCGCATATCCTCGCCGGCGTCGCCGTCAGCCCGATCTTCGACCTTGCATTCCTTTCCCATTACATCCGAGGCCTAGCACACCAGACTGAACCCTATACCATAGAGGCAAAACCATGAGCAAAACAACCGTCTTCATCATCGTCGATGCCGGCCGCGCCGACTACGTCCGCCCCGATTCCATGCCGTTCGTGCATGGACTCGCCCAGAGCTCGCTGCAGAGTTCGTTCAACAGTCCGCCAGGGTTCGCCCAGCGCACGGTGCTGTTCAGCGGCCGTTTCCCGGACACGTCCGGCAACTTCAGCGCGTTCAAGTTCGACCCGGACGCCAGCCCCTTCGCTTGGGTGCGCCGCCTGGGACCTCTTGGGAACCTGGTGCGGCCGCGTAAGATCATGTTCCCCGCCCGCATCGGCATCAACAAGATCACCAAATGGATCAGTGGGGCATACCACACCGACCCCGCGTGGATCCCGCCGCGCTACCTGCCGTTCTTCAGGCCCTGCGAGGACATGCAACCACTCTACGAACCGGGGGCTCTTGGTGCCACGTCGATCTTCGACCTGTGCCGCGACAACGACCTCAAGTTCCGTTACCTGGCGCACCCGGTGAGCGGCAACGACGCGGATGTCTACGCCACACTCACCAAGGAGCTGCGCGCCGGCGAAGACTACGACCTGTACGTCGCCCAGTTCAGTGTGACCGACCAGAAAGGCCACACCCATGGGCCGTTCAGCGAGGCCATGCAGACAGGGTTCCTGCGCGACCTTGACAAGAAGCTCGAGGAGATCCACAAGGCGTTGTCCGAGAACTACGATGAATGGGATCTGTTCCTATGTGGCGATCACGGCATGGCCCCAGTGCACTCCGAGGTCAACGTCCTTGACGAACTGGAGAAAGCCGATGCCAAGCCCGCCGAGGACTACGTCGTCTTCGTCAACAGCACGCTGGCCGTCCTGTGGTACCTGACCGAGAAAGGACGCACGGCCATCGAAGCCATCCTGCCGACCATCCCCGGATCGCATGTCGTCGACGACGCCGAACGTCGGCGCCTGCGGATCCCGACCGACCAGGCCTGGGGCGATCGCATGCTGGCGGCGGAACCCGGCGTCATGTTCTGGCCCGATTACTTCCACGTGCGGGATTCGAAGATCGTCGGCATGCATGGCTATCTCGACAAGCGCGAGGAGACACTCGGCATGGGCATCCTGGCCTCCAGCAACGGCCACACGCCCGCCATGAGCGTCGGCCCTCGTTCCCTCGTCGACGTATTCCCGACCCTGTGCGAACTGCTCGGCGTCAAGACGCCTGAATCTCAGGAAGGCAACAGCCTGCTAGGTGCCCATGCCGTCGTACACACACCATGACACCCCCGCCATCGTGGCGCGCATCGAGGCCGACCTGGCCGAGATCGTCCGCGTGGTCCGAGTGGGCGACCCGCATGCCTGCGCCATCGTGCTGACGGGCGGGTTCGCCCGGGGTGAAGGTGCCGTTGTGGATGGCCAGCCGCAGAACGACTACGACATCATCGTCGTCCACGACTTCGGACGCACGAAGACACCGTACGACCAGATGGCCACCGAACTCGAAAGCCGCCTCGGGCTGCATATCGATCTGGCTCGCGTCGCGCGGGCCCGGTTGCCGTACGTGGCAGCCAGCGTGTTCTGGTACGAGACCGCCCTTCGCGGTCGGTTGTTATGGGGTGATGATGTGCTGCACCTGATCCCTATCCGGCCGGCGCATCGCATCCGCCGCAACGAGGCACTACGGTTGCTGACCAACCGCGCGGCCGGACTGCTGTTGTACATGAAGGCCAGCCCCGCTGAGCAGAGCCTGCAAGCCAGCAAGGCGCTGCTTGCCGTCCTGGATGCGCGCATGCTTGCCCAAGGAGAGTTCCCACCCAGCCAGACAGAACGTTGGCAGGCCTTCTTGGAGGCGAAAGCCCGCGGCGAGGCCGGTTCAGCCTTGGAGGCCATGGAGGCTTGGTTGACCTGGGCGTTCACGTACAAGGTCGACCCGACAGCGACCGAGCCATTGGATGCCGAGACCGCCTGGCGGGTCGCGGCCCACGCCATCTTAGAAGCGGTGCCCGTGGCGTTGGCCCATGCAGGGCTGCCGTCTTTAGAGGCGTACGGCCGGCAGGACAGCTGGGTGTCGCGATTGCACTTCGTGCGCAAGGCCGGCCAGGTGCCTGGCGCCCGTCGCTTCGCACCACATCCGGCCGGCACTCTCCGGTTGGCGACCATCCATTTGTTGGAGGCGGCGCTCAAAGGCGGCGACCTACCTGCCGGCGAATTGGGACGATTGGTGTCGCCGGATGACGAAAGGTCCAGCATCGATCTCCTCGAAGCGTTGCGCGGCCCGGTGCCACAATGATTCGCAAGCCTGTCCCTGAAGCCCCTTTACCGCTCCTTCTGAACTGACAATGGCCCTGCGAGGGCTAGGATATGACCATGAAAAAAGACCCAAAGATCGCGGCTTGGCATCGGGGCCTCGCGCCCAAACGAGCCATGCCCGCCAGTGAAGGGAAGCCCAGAAGCGTCCCTCAAGAGGCCCCCGTGGACGACGATTCGTCGAAGACGGAGGACCTCATTCACCAGATGTATCTGTGAGCCCTTTGCCTATTTCCTGAGCGCGCCTTGGGCGTCGCCTGACCGCATGGTGCGGCGGCGGTCGCCTGGCGCGCCATTTTGAGATGCGCTGTCGGCCCGGTTGGTGGACGGGGGCATCGCGGAGCCGAAACGCGCACCCGATGCCGTCGGCCGCCACTTCCTGTAGACCCTGCCGGCGGCCCCGTCGTTGCATGACCGGTGGCGGCGGTCATGGGTCCCGGGCGCGAGCCCCGGCCATCTGGACCGGACGCCAAACGGCCCCCCAGGGGCCCACGGACTACGGTTTTGTTCCCACCCATGTCCCCGAAGCGACATCGTCGCTGTTGCTCGATGAACAAGTAACGCCGCCTGGTGCGACGGGAGTTGACCAACATGAACAAGAAGACGAGACCCATGACCAAGATCCAACACGTCCTGCTGGCGCTGTTGGTGGCGGGCGCGTTTGCTTTTGCATTCGCACCCACCGCGGCCGCCAATGGCGACCATGACGATGATGACGACGAAGACAAATGTGAGGGCCCTGGCGTGACCCCGTTGTCCAGTCATAAGCCGAAACATGACAAGGATGATTCTGATGATAGTGATGATGCAGATGACGCCGACGACAGCGACGACGCCGACGACAGCGACGACGCTGACGACAGCGACGACGCCGACGACAGCGACGACGCCGACGACAGCGACGACGCCGACGACAGCGACGACGCCGACGACAGCGACGACGCCGACGACAGCGACGACGCCGATGACGCCGACGACAATGATGATGAGGAGAACTGTGAAGAGAAGGACCCCTGCGAGGGCCTCGAGATCTCACTCACTCAGAACGAGGGTGGAAGCATCACCGTCAGCGTCACCCACGCCGCTGAATCCGTCGGCACCGCCCTGTACCGCAGTGTCGGTGGTGGCCCGCTCGAATTCGTTGTGATCGTGGATAGCGCCGATAGCGAATACCTCGATGAGGACACCGAAGTTGGCCAAAGCTACGCCTACGCTGCCTCCGCCTGGGGTGCAGAGACCGAAAGCGAGCTGTGTGACCGCGACGACACGACCTCCATCCCGGTGTTCCCCACCGCCCTGGCGGCCAGCATCGCAGTCGCAGTCGGAACCCTCGGCTACGCGTTCGTGCGCCGCCGCATGTAGGCCCAACAGGCTGTAGCGAACCCACAATCTTCCCTCTTCTCCCCTCTTGGCTGACGCAGCGGCCCCCGGCCGACGCCGGGCGTGCGCCGCTGCCAGCAGGCTGCTTCCGGCGGCGAGACCCTCGATTTTGTTCCCGGTCCTGTCCCGCAATCCACATCGACCGCCACGTTGAGCCTCCCCCACGACGCATCACGCGCCGGGAGTTGACAAACATGAACAAGAAACCAGGATACCAAATCAGAGCGGTCATCATCGCGATGTTCATCGTCGGAGCATTCGCAGTGGCGACCGTACCGAACGTCTCCGCCGACGGCGGCAACAAGGGCACCATCAAAGTCCACGACGACGAAGTGGCCGACCCGGACCAACGCAATGTACCGCACGTCTCCTGCGATTTCTGGATCGAGGGATTCAACATGCGTGACTCTTCGGGTGAGCTCGTCTTCTACCACTGGCCGCCCGGCGGTAACAAGAGCGTGGTCGCCCCCGCCGGCGACGACCTCGACTGGACCGGCGTGCCCGCTGACAAGGACGGCTACGACTTCCTGAAGGGCCCATACCAGCTGCCCCCCGGCCACTACCGCGTCGAGGCGTTCAGCGACAACAGCGGCCACGACCACTTCTCCAAGGCCAAGACGTTCTGGAGCGACGGCTGCGACGAGGACAACCCGTGCCTCGGTCTGGAGCTGATGCTGACCCAGAACGAAGGCGGCAGCATCACCGTGAACGTCACCCACGCCAGCGGATCGCTGGGCAGCGGCCTGTACCGCAGCGTGGAGGGCGGACCGTTCGACTTCGTCGACGCCGTCCTGGACCCCAACACCGAGTACGTCGATGAGGACACCGAGATCGGTAAGACCTACGCCTACGCCGGCACCGCTCTGTACGCACAATTCGAGAGCCAACCCTGCGACAGCGCAGAGACCACCTCGATCCCTGTGTTCCCGGGCGCCATCGCTGCCAGCCTGGCCGCGCTCATCGGTCTGCTCGGCTACGCTTTCGTGCGCCGCCGCGCATAGACGGACACCGCACCCTCTTCCCTTCTTCACTTCCTTTGATGCGCCCCGAGCCACCTTTTGCCTCTGGACGTCCGCCTCCCCGGGTGCCCAAACCGGCCGGCGCGGGACCGTGCAATGTTGTCCCTGAACCCCCAAGCCTCCGTTCGTCGAATTGGAATGGATGAGCATGAGCCCCGCTGCCCGCAACGATGAGATTCCCTATGGACCCCGGGTCCGCAAGAGTCAGCGGTGGCTGACGCTGAGCGGCCTCGGGCTGACCGGCTATGGCCTGCTCGTGCTGCTGCAGGTCCTTCCCCACGACGCCCCCTTCGCGGGCTACGCCAGCCTCGCCTTGGGTGCTTTGTGCCTGGGCTTTGCGTTGCGCAACGGACACACTGCACCGACCGCCAGGTCGGCGGCGCGGGGCCGCACGGTCGCCGGCATCGGCGCCTTCGCCGTGCTCGGGGTCCTCCTCTACAATGGGTTGCGTGGCTCTGACCTGGACCCGCCCGAATGGGGCATCCTGGCCTATGGCGTGGCACTCATGTTGGCCGCCCCCAGGCTGCACAGACGGGTCGGTAACGTGCCCGTCGGGACGCTCGTGGCATGGTCGTTCCCGATCCTACTTGCGCCCCTCGCAATGTACGCCGTGAACGCCGTCCTGTCGGCGGACAACGCGGGCACCGCAGCCACGCCATTCGTCCATGCACTGGTCGTCTTGCCCACCAGCGCCCTGCTATGGGTGTTCGGCATCGAAGCCGATGTCGTCGGCAACAGCCTGATCCTCGACGGCGCCAATGGCAGCCTCGTCCTCGGTGTGGGCCTGGTCTGCGCCGGGTTGTACCCCATGGTCTTGTTCGGTGGCCTCATGGGGCTCCACGCATGGGAAGGCCAGATTCCGCTGCGCCGCATGCTGGCCTATGTGGGTACGGGCCTGGCAGGTCTCTGGTTCGTCAATCTGCTGCGCATCATCATCCTGGTGCAGGTGGGCGCTGCGAGAGGCGGCCAGGCTGTCCAGACCGTGCATGCGCACATCGGCTGGGTGCTGTTCGGGGTCTTCATGCTGGTCTACTGGGCCATCCTGTTGCGCGTCATCGAACCCCGCCAGAAACCCAAGAAACCCGCCCTGGCTTGAGGCGCAGGCCGACGCCCGACTGCCCGGTCCGCTGGAGCGGAGCACGCTGGCCACCGCCCAGGGTTCAAGGCCAGACGAAGACAGCGCTGCGCTGAGGTCCTGCGGGACCATCGGCTTCGAAGCGCACCGCCGTACCCGGAGGCACACGCCAGTGGGCGGTCCAGGCACCCCAGTCAGTGGGTGCCAGGGGCACCAGGGTGCCGGCCACATTGGCCCGCGCTTCGGCCGGCGTCGGCTCGATGTGCACCTCGATCCACCAGCCATTGATGCCGTCACCGAGCCGGAACGCGTTGGCGGCAGGAGGCGGGATGTCAGGCCAGATCATGGAGGTGCTATTGGCGACCTGACCAAGGACGTCGCGGGCGATGAACTGGACCTCAACCCCCGGCGCGACGAACTGGCTGCGGGCCCAGCTCCCCCACGGGGTCCTACCCAGTGGCGCGACGACATCACCGATCAGCGCGTCGACGCCGACGGCGCTGTTCGTCGCCTGGACCTCGACCTCGATCCACCAGGTGTTGATGCCCCGGGGAACGGTGAAGGTGACGTCGAACTGCTCTACAGCGCGTTCCATCAAGACGCCGGTGATCCACACTTCGCCGGCCGATTTCAAGACGCCTCGTGCCCCCGCGAGGCCCCAGCCGCGTTCCGCAGCGCCGAACGTGTTCGCGAGGTCCATGTTGGGCGTATCCCGCCAACTGCGGTAGAACATGGCGACGACCCCCGCCGCTTCCAGTTCATCGATGCGCTCGAAGAACTCGCGCAACGCATCGGCCTGGTCCGTGGCCAGCGCCTTGCTGGGCAACGATGACAAAGCGATGTCATGGATGATGACGGGCCTGGCAAACAGCCGTGTCGCTTCTTGGGCACCGGCCAGCGTGACATCGAAGACGAGGGCGTAAGCATCCCCAGGTTCCCAGGCCGCGCGGACCGCCTGGATGCCGATGGCGTCGCTGGCGTGGGCCGCCCGATCCCACGTCGACCACAGGCCCCGGTTCCAATTGCCGAGGCCCAACACCACGTACGAGGCCGGATAGCGCTCGTGGATGAGATCCGCTTTGGCAGCCAGCGCTTCGTCGAGTGGTTCGTATTGCTGGACGTCGCCTTTGTTGAACTCGCTGGCGAGGATGACGGTCACCGGCCGGCCTGCTAGTTGTTCGTCCAAGTGGACGAGCATCTCGTCGATCAACCGCGCCCAGCCAGCCGCATCCTTGTGCGTGCCGTGGAGCTCGGACCAACAGCCCATTTCCAGGCAAGCCTGGGACACATCGTCGCCCCAGTAGTAGACGTGGATGGCCGGAGTGATGTTGGCGCGCACCATGCTGGCGAGAAGCGCATCGGGCCCCGCCCAGCCGGTGGTCAGTGTCCAGGCACCGATCCACAACGTACCGTAGTCCGACGTGACGCCGGCGAGGGTCTGCTCCGGGATGGACGCTGCGTCGAGGCCGAACCGCATGTCTTCAACCACGGGTGTCGGCGGCTCCGCGGTCGGCGTGGTGGGCGACCTTTCCAGACCAGGTGCGCCGTCTCCACCCAACATGCCCGCCCATGCGGCCGTGATCAGGAGCACGATGAGCCCCGTGAGGAATGCAGGGCTCGATACGCGGGTTATCCGGCGTGGAGGCCAGGGCCGTGCACGGGAGTCCGCCGAGACCCTGCCCCGTTCAGCGTCCACCGACCGTCGCCTCGAGGACGCGTTCGGTCCGTTCGGTCAAGGCATCCCAGTCGTGTCTCTCAAGCACCAATCGGCGACCGGCATGGCCCATACCTTCTGCCAGTGCGGGATCCTGTAGCAGGTGCACGAGTTTGTTCGCGAGGTCGTCCACATCGCCGGCGTCAGCGAGCAGGCCGTTGTGCCCATGCTTGACGAAATCCGGGATGCCGCCCGTGCGGGATCCGACGACGGGGCGGCCGCAAGCATTGGCCTCGGCAAGGACCATACCGAACGCCTCCGCGTCGGTGATGCTGGGCAGCACCACTACCGTCGCCCGACGGTAAGCATCGGCCAGGCCCTTGTCTGGCAAGCGGCCACTGACGCGGATGGCACCGCCGCTCTTGGCCGCCAAGCCGTCGAAATAGGGCACGCGATCCCCGCTGCCGACGAACCGCAGCCGGGCACCAGGCACGACGGCCCGCACTTGCTCGAAAGCCTGCAGCAGGACATCCGCCCCTTTCCACCGATAGGCGCGGGCGAGCGGCCCGACAAAAAGGATCTCCGAGTCCGGTGGCTTAGGACCTGGGGAGAACAAGGCCGTGTCGACACCAGGCGGTACGATGGTGACACGGTCGCGATGATGGGCGAGTGCGTTGTCGCGCACGAAGGGACTGACGGCGATCAGAGCACCACTTGCCGCGAACATGCGACGTTCGACAGTGAGCCTCGCCAGGGTGGCGGCCATGTCGAGCCCCCGCGAGCTGCCGCGCAATCGACCTGCATGATATGTCAGGACGAAGGGGACCCCCGCGCGCCGGGCCTCCCGACAAGCCACCTCGGCGGGGAAAGGGACAGGTGCGTGGCCGATGACCACGTCGGGTCGCCATGTTCGGAGCTCGCTGCGGATGCGACCAGGCAGCCCGAGGTCGATGGGCGCGTTGCCGAGGTGGAACCCGGCGGGGCGACGGTCGACCTCGACGCCATCATGGTTGCCGCGCGAGGCCGGCGCGAGGCTGGACGCCATGGTATGGACCTCGTGGCCGCGGCGGGCAAGGCGGCTCAGGACGGCGTGCGCGTAGCGCTCGAGTCCACCGCCTTCTGGCTCATAGTACGGGGTCACGGCGAGGATGCGCATGGAGGACCTTGTGGGGCAGGGTGGGCGACGATGCGATGAGTTGCTCATACACGGCGACCAGGTGGTCGGTGACGACATCCCACGAGTAATTGGCATGGACCGGACCTGCAAGAGCTTGCCCCCGAGGAAGCGCGCCCGGGTGCAGTGCGATGGCCAATACGCGGGCCAATGCTTGGGCGTCTCCTGGCGGCGCGGTCAGCCCGCCGATGGCGGCCACATCCGCTACGCCAGGCAGGTCTGATGCGACCACGGGCGTACCGCAGGCCATGCTCTCGAGTAGCGAGATGCCGAAGCATTCCTGTCGTGTGACGCTGGGCAGCACGGTCAACCGGGCGGTCTGGTACAGGCGGGGCAGGTCGCGGTCATGGACGCCGCCCAGGAACTGGGCCTTGACGCCGAGGTGCCGGGCCATTGACTCGAGGTGTGCCCGCAGCGGCCCGTCGCCGACGACGACCAGAGGCGGCGCATGCGGTAGCAGCGCAAGCGCGGTCAGTAAGATGTCGATGCCCTTGTACGGAACAAGACGGCCGACGAAGAGGATGGGCGCATCGTCGGCTGCGCCGCCGTTCGGCTTGAACACGTCGGGGTCGATGCCGTTGGGGATGATGTGACGACGGCCAGGTGGCACGGCATAGAGACTGGGTGACCGATCGGCATATGCCTTGGAGCGGATCAATACGGCGTCGGCGAGGCCGTATGCAGGGGGGCCCACGGCGCGGTATGCTGCGGCAGCCAGTCGACCAAAGCGTGAGCCTGGGTCCGGTTCGAAGTGGAAGTCAAGGACCGCGGGCGTGCCAAGTTTTTGCGCGCGCCGCAATACCGTGGGTGTGGTGAACGGATAGGTGGCCGGTACATGGATGATGTCACTACCCGGCGCGATGTTGGCGGCGAACGGGGCGATGGGTGCGCGCATCACCACGCCAGTGCGTCGGATGCGTCGCACGTCGATACCGGGGACGTCCCGGCCGTTCGCTTCACCGGAGCAGATGACGGTGACATCATGGCCCCGGGCACCCAGACGCATCGCGACTTCACCCAGCACGCGCTCGACGCCGCCGACGTGGGCTTCTCCGTCCCGCCCGACGTCGGGGAACGGGTCGTAAGGCGATACCACCGAGATGCGCATACCCTAATGTCGCTTCGAGCGGGCCTTAGGGTTCAGGGACAAAGCCGCGTGGGACCCCCACGCGCGCCGACCCGCCAAGGAGGCACGCGCGGGGGGAAAGGAACGCTCTGCCGGCCGCCGATGGCGGCATCGGGTGAGCAGGTGATCGGAATGCGTCATCGGACGTCGACGCCCATAATGACGCGGGACAGAGGACGTTGCACGAAGGACGAGCAGGTGCCAGGGGTGCGAGGAAGTGAAAGGGAAGAAGGGGAGAAAGGCGGGGGTGACCCCGTTCCGGCCGGCTTAGTTCCAGGCGATGACGCTGCTCATGTCAGTGTCGCCGTCCACCGAGGTGGCGCGGAACTGGATGGTGGCACTCTTGCCGAGGCGGACGTTGTCCCTGTACTGGCCGTCGCCCTTGTCATCCATGACGATCCAGCTGCCGCCGTTGACGCTCATTTCGACCTTGTCCAGGTCTTCGTTGGCGGTCACGTCGACGGCCACGTTGCGGCGGCTACCGAGGGTGGTGGCCGTGAAGCTGGCGTCGAAGGCGGCGGCGGGTTCCGGAGTCGGTTCCGGAGCAGGCTCAGGCGCCGGTTCAGGGGCGGGCTCGGGAGCGGGCTCAGGGGTGGGCTCCGGAGCAGGCTCCGGGGCGGGCTCAGGGGTGGGCTCCGGAGCAGGCTCGGAGGCAGTGCCCCAGGCGACAGGCTGCGACATCACAATCTGACCGTGCGTATCGGTGGCACGGAAGGTCACCATAGCGCCAGGAGCCACATGGAAGCTCTTCGCGTAGGTACCCCAGCTTGTAGCAGGCAGCGTCGTGTAGACACCGTCGACACGAGCCTCGACCTTGCTGATCTGGCTGGTGCTGCTGACCGCGGTCTCGACCCAGTATGGGTTGCCGACAGCCTTGGGGCTGAATGCGGCAGTGAACTCAGGGGCGGGTTCCGGCGCAGGCTCCGGGGTAGGCTCAGGAGCGGGCTCCGGGGCAGGCGCGGGAGCGCCGCCGAGCCAGCTCATCGAGTCACTGGTCACCGTCGCGCCAGTCGTACTGGTGGCCTTGAAGACCATCGAACCAGCAGGAGCGTAGAAGCTCTTGGCGTGGC
>JBFJNL010000030.1:0-20330 GCA_041618195.1 Thermoplasmatota archaeon
CCACGTCGACCAGGAGTGGCATGAGCTGGGCAGCATCCCGTACGAGTTCCGCATCGACGCCGACTACTCCAAGGCGTACGTCGCCGCCGGCCTGGAGCGTGGCCTCGAGATGCGCACCGTCGCCTACGAAGGCTTCCCCATAGACACCGGTAGCATCGTCGCGCTGAAACTCCTCAACCCCGACAATGCGTACCCGGCCAGCATTGTCAGCTGCAACATGTATGCCGACCGCGCCGAGACCATCGTGCTCGGCAAGGCGGCGGCCGACGCCATCGCTGCGACCGGCAAGCGCGTCGTCGCCATCGCGGTCACCGCCCTCAGCAACCGGGTCCACACGGCCAAGGTGCCATTCGCCGAAGACCGCATCCATTCCGCCAAAGACGACGAGTGGAACCGCAAATACCTCGAGATCCTCGATGGCGGTCGTCTCGAAGACGCGGCGCAGCTCGCCCGCACCTTCAGCGACCAAGCGGGCGCCGACCAACGCATGAAGGCCATCTGGTGGCTCAACGCCGTCAATGGCCAACACAACCACTTCGAAGGCGCCATCCACGCTTACGAGGCCCTCTATGGTACGGGTGGCGCGGTCATCGGCCTGACGCCGACGCAGAAGGCGACGGCCGAAGCCGAGTTCGACGAGGACGACGCAGAGGTGTTCCTCGGCGACCGCAACGTACTCGGCGGTGCCAACGTCTTCGAATCCGCCGATGGCGTCGACGTCGCCACCCGCCCCACCCAGCCGCCGGCCCCGGGGTCGGCCCAGACCATCCGGGCGTCAAGCGATGCAGCGGTCGCCACCACGACACGCAGCGGCGTGGTCCAAGCGAGTGCAGCACCCACGCCCGTGGGCGCCTACCCGCATGCGCGCCGCGTCGGCGACATGCTCTATCTCAGTGGTCTCGGGCCGCGCGACCCGGTGGACAACAGTGTCCCGGGCGGGCCCGTCTGGGACGAGGCCGGCGTCAGGCAAGAATACGATGTCCGGGCGCAGACCGAGCAGGTCGTCGCCAACATGAAGGCCGTTCTGGCCGCCAGCGGCGCGACCATCGATGACGTCGTGGACTGCACGTGCTACCTGATCGACATGCAACGGGACTTCGTCGGCTTCAACGAGGTCTATGCCAAGCACTTCGGCGACGTCCAGGCGACGCGGACGACACTAGAGATCAACCGACTCCCGACGCCCATCGCGGTCGAATTCAAGGTCATCGCCAAGACGCCGGAGGCTACGTGACCCTCCTGATCGACATCTCGCCTCGCGTGACGCCGGACCTCGACAACTGGCCTGGCGACACGCCGTTCTCGATGCGCAAGGTCGCCACCATCGAAGAGGACGGCATCGATATCGGCACGATCGAGACCAGCCTGCACGTGGGTGCGCACACGGATGCGCCACTGCACTACCATCCCGAGGGCATGGCCATCGACGAAGTCGGCCTGGACGCATACTACGGCGACTGCGAGGTCATCGAGGTACGGGCCACACGCGGCGAACGCTATGGCGTCAAGGACCTGGCCAACTTCCCGACCGCCTCGCGGGTTCTGTTCAAGACCGGCACCTTCCCCGACCCGGCGGCCTGGAACACGGACTTCGCAGCACCCTCGCCTGACCTCATCGATGCCCTCGGCGACGCCGGGTGCAAGCTCGTCGGGTTCGACACGCCGTCCACGGACCTGTTCGAATCCAAAGGCCTTGACAGCCACCGGGCCTTGCTGAAGTGGGGGATGTCGAACCTGGAAGGCCTGGTCTTGTCCCACGTCGAACCCGGCCGCTACACCCTATCGGCCTTTCCGCTGCGCATCGGCGGCGCCGATGCCAGCCCCGTGCGCGCGGTCCTCATCCGACAATAGACCGCGCAGCGCCGGCCAATAGGCCGCGACGCCGACAACTTATGGGCGCTGGGGTCGTGTGACGCCCGCGCGCGGCGTAGACGCGCGCCAGGGGGCTAGAGCCAGCGTCGTACGTGGGCGCGGTATGCGTCGTACTCGGGGAACTTCGACGCCAGGTAGGCTTCTTCGCGTTTGACGACGAACTGCGTCAGCAGCCATCCACTGACCGGCACCAGCACCAGGGGCATCCACCAGCCCCACCACAGGGGCGCGCCGGCCTGCAGCAGCAGGAAGCTCAGGTAGATCGGGTTGCGTGTGAACTGGTAGGGGCCATCGATGACCAGTTTGGTCGGGTCGCGCCACGGTTCGGCGGGGGTGCCTGCCTGCGCCATGCGGACCAGCGGCCATGCGATGAGCCCCACGCCGAGTGCACTCAAGATGGCCGACGTGGCCTTCACGGGATCGCCGTCCGCGACCGGCGCTCCGCCGATGACGTGGGCAAGGATGCCGACCGCAAGCCCGGGCAGGACGAGCAGTACTGGGGGGAAGCGGACTGGGCCCACGGGCTCGGGAAGCCGACGTCGTCCAAGAGGGTGCCCATGGTTTCCAGCATTCACGACACTCGACTAATAGCGCCAGGCACACAGGTCGGGGCATGGGACACAATGAATCGTGGACTCGTTACAACGATGACGAGAACCACATCACCATCTACATGCTGCACCAGCAGTATCTGTGAAGCGAACGGTCTTAGAGGCGGTCGCGCGGTCGCGACGCCATGGACTCCAAGCATGCCCTTGTCTGCGGCGCCAGCGGCGGCATCGGACGTGCGGCCGCGATCGCGCTCGCCGCCCGCGGCTACACGATCTCGGCGTTGGCGCGCAGCGGTGACAAGCTCGAGCCGCTTCTCAAGGAGCTGACCGCCGCAGGTGCCCCGGCGGCGTTCGCCATCGTCGCCGACCTTGACCACCGCGACGCCCTCGTGCAGGTCGTCGGCGACCACATCAAGCGCCACGGTGACGTCCACATCCTCATCAACAACACGGGCGGCCCGCCAGCTGGCCGACTCCTGGACATCGACAACGACGAAGCGTTCCTGGTGCCGTTCGGTCGCCACGTGCTCGCGGCCCAGCGCCTCGTCCGGCTGCTTCTGCCCGGCATGCAAGCGGCAGGCTACGGCCGCATCATCAACGTCATCAGCACCAGTGTGCGCGAACCCATCCCCAACCTCGGCGTCAGCAACACCATCCGCGCCGCCATGGCCGGCTGGGCCAAGACGCTGAGCCGCGAACTACCCCCCGGCGTCACCATCAATTCCGTGTTGCCCGGCTTCACCGACACGCCCCGTCTGGGGGCCATCAAGGCGGCCAACGCCAAGAGCCAAGGCAAGAGCGAGGACGCCGTCCACGATGCCTGGCTCGCCGCCACGCCCGAAGGACGCCTCGGCCGGCCCGAAGAGCTCGGCGCCACCATCGCCTTCCTGGCCAGTCCAGAAGCGTCGTTCATCCGCGGCGTCGTGTTGCCCGTCGACGGCGGCCGCTTGCAGAGCATCTAAGCAGGGAGCTTTCACCGCGGTGGCGGGGCACCGTTCACAACCCAGCCCGCCCCACGACAACCATCAGCTGGATCATTGTGCGCTCGACGTCTGCCGGCGACGTCGATTGGACCGGTTCCGGTTGGACGCCCGACGGCCACCTGGCCCGTGGCTTCGCTTACCGTGGCGATCCGATCCTGCTGGCGCTCCGGCTACGGGGTCGTGTGCGATTCGATGATGCACGGCTGCGCTGAACGGGTCAGGCTTGGACCCAGACCCGCCCGTCGCGTATCTCGGTGGCGAACAACTCTAATTGGCCCGCCCAGCCGTCGCCTTCCCGGGGGGTCCCGCTGTCCAGGTTGAAGTGGGCATCATGCACCGGACACACCAGGCATCCATCTTCGAGATGGCCTTCTTGCAGGGGCGCGAACTTGTGGGGGCACAATGCTTCGGTCGCCACGACCGTGTCGCCGCGCCGGATCAGCACGCATTGCTTGGTGCCGAGGCGCTGCAAGGACGGCGCGCCGTCCTCCAAGTCCTTGAGCAATCCTCCGTCCAACCACTCCACATCCGTCGACGCCGCGGGCACCTGATAGTCTTGGTCGTTCACGCCGGTGCCCCCGAGCGGGCTGGGCTGCCATTCTGCCAGCGGGCCATGGGCACGAGGATGGCGAAGTACGCGCACCAAGCCGGGACCTGGGCAAGGAAGGTCCATGCCGTGGCGTCATACAATGGCAGCACCGCCCACAGGGTCAGCAAGTACGCCGCGACCGGTGGGATGCCCAGCACACCGCCTTGACTGGCTTTGGCACTGAACGCAGCGCCCCGTTCCATGCCAAGGATCCACAGTGTCACCAGGAAGGTGCCGGGGAAGATCGCCCACGCGGCGCCGAGGCCGGGCATCAGCACGCGCAGCCAGCCGACAAGCAACACGACGCCGGCGCCGGCGGCGAATCGTAGCATGGCTTCGCGCTTGTTGAGCCCCATTTTGGGCGCGCGTTGGCGGAGGGCGGGTAATCGGGCCTTCAGGAACGTCGCGCCGAGGAGTGCGGCCAATGCCAGGCTGGCGGGCATCCAGATCGGTGTCCAGGCTGCGGGGGTGATGGCGGTGAGTGCGAGCGTGGTCGCGGTGAACAACAGGACGAAGAGCAGCAATCCAAGAATGAGGCGCAGGGCCAATGGGGCGCCGCGGGTCAATTTGAGGCTGTAGAAGTAGGCCGGCATGGCCAGCAGGGCGGCGAACAGGCTTTGGCCGCCGGCGAGCACTTGGTGGCCGACTGCTGCATTGCTGGAGTCGAGGCTCAGGAAGACGAGTGCCGCAGTGCTGGTGATGGGGGCGGTGGCCAGGATGCCTCCGAGGGTGCCGCCCAATCGGCCGGCGATCACCGTGATCGCCACGACCGCAAGGCCGGCCACGCCGGCGCTCCACATGAGGGTCCCATCCATGGGGACCACTCCACCGGGGAGCCTATATCACTCCTGTGGTTGGACAGATATGTACATTACTGGAATGTGGGGGTGCGTTTTCCTCGGAACGCCTTGACGCCTTCGGCGAAATCGGCCGTGCCGCCCGCCGCCGCGATCAATCCTCGTTCCAGGTCCAGGTGGGATTCCAGATCATTGGTGTGCTGCGCATCCAGCAATCGCTTGGCGGACTCGCGGCTGTGGAACGCCCATGCGCCCCACTTCTTGGCCAGGGCGATGGACCGTGCCATGAGTTCCTCGGCGGGGACGATTGCGTCCAACATGCCCGTCGCCAGCGCTTCGTCGGCACCCATGACTTCGTTGTTGAACAAGAACTGCCGGGTGCGTTGCGTACCGATGAGTCGGGGCATGAACCACGTGCTGCCGCCGTCGGGGCTGGCGCCGAGCCCAAAGTAGCCAGCGGCGAAGCGCGCGTCCGCCGTGCCGATGCGGCTGTCTGCGACCAGGGCGAGTCCGAGGCCGCCGCCGGCCGCGACGCCGTTGACCGCCGCGATGAGGGGCTTGCCGCATTGGTGCAGCATCACCATCAAGGGGTGCAGGCCGGCGGTGGCGTCAAGGATGAACTGGGTGGCGGTGCCAGCTGCCACGTGTTGTTCGAACAGGCCGACGTCGGCTCCGGCGGAAAAAGCGCGGCCGGAGCCCGTGAGGACCATGGCGCGGACGCCGTCGTCGGCCAGCAGACTGCGGAACGTCTCGTTGAGGTCCTTCAAGGTCTGTGGGTCGAAGCTGTTCATGCGCTCCGCTTGGGCGAATGTGACGATGGCGACCGTGCCCTCGCGGCTGACCTGGATGCCTTCCATGCTCTGTGAGGGCCGCATGGGGGCAAGATGGTGTCGGTCGCTCGGGCCGATCAGGGCGGCATCCGCTCCGACCGCTCCGACCGCCCTATAAACCGGGTCGGAGTCGCCGCCGTATGGCCAAGGCCGTCGAACAGACCCGTGGGCTCCCACCCAAGTCCGAGGACTTCATGGAGTGGTACAACGAGGTCGTCGAACTCGCCGAACTGACGGACAAGCGCTACCCCATCAAGGGCATGAACATCTGGCGCCCGTACGGCCACAAGATCATGAGCCAGATCGACACGTTCACCCGCGCCGAGATGGCCCGCACCGGCCACGACGAGGTCAGCTTCCCGCTTCTCATCCCGGAGAAGCTGTTCATGAAGGAAGCCGACCAGATCAAGGGCTTCGGTGGCGAGGTCTTCTGGGTCACCCACGCCGGCGAGAACGAACTCCCCGACGGTGAGCGCTGGGTCGTGCGCCCCACCAGCGAGTGCGCCATGTACGAGATCTTCCCGTTGTGGATCCGCAGCCACAGCGACCTGCCCCTGCAGACCTACCAGATCTGCAACGTCTTCCGCTACGAGACCAAGCAGACCCGCGCCTTCATGCGCGTGCGCGAGATCCACTTCTTCGAAGACCACAGCGTCTTCGCCAACGAGGCTGATGCCCGCGAACACGTCGCGCTCGACCTGCAGATCGTCAAGAACGTCTACGATCGCTTGGCGCTGCCCGCGCTGCAATCCAAGCGCCCGGACTGGGACAAGTTCCCCGGCGCGGTCGACTCCACCGGAGCCGACGTCATCATGCCCAGCGGCCGCACCCTGCAATGCGCCACGGTCCACTACTACGGCACCAACTTCGCCAAGGCCTATGACATGACCTTCGAGGCTGCCGCTGGTGGCCGCGAGCATGCGCACCAGACCACGTACGGCATGAGCGAGCGCCTCGTCGGCGCCGTCGTCGGTTGCCACGGTGACGACCGCGGCCTCATCATGCCCCCAGAGATCGCCCCCATCCAAGTGGTCGTCGTGCCGGTCATCTTCAAGGGCGATGCCACGGTCGTCATGGAATACGCCGCCGACGTCGCCAAGACCCTGCAAGCCGCAGGCCTACGCGTCAAGGTCGACGACCGCGACCGCAGCGCCGGCGAGAAGTACTTCCACTGGGAAGTCCGCGGTGTCCCCCTGCGCCTCGAGGTCGGTCCCCGCGATGTCGAGAACGACAGCGTGTTCGCCGCCCGCCGCGACATGGGCAAAGAAGGCAAGAAGGGCATCGCTCGGGCCGAGCTTGTCGAGGGCGTCAACGCAGTCCTGGCAGAAGTCCAAGAGGCCCTGTTTGAGAAGCAACGCGACTTCATGCACAGCCGCATCAAGTCCTGCAAGACGCTCGATGAGGCCCGCGCCATCGACGGCAGCGAACCGATTGGCTTCATCCTCAACATGGCCATCTGTGGCGATGCCTGCGCGGCCGAAGTGGAGAAGAGCCTCGACATCAAGACGCTGGGTATCCCCGTGGATGAGACGTTCCCCGCCGCTCCCTGCGCCGTCTGCCAGACGGAAGCCCAAGACACGCTGCGCTTCGCCCGCACGTACTGATGGCCGACGTCCGACTGTCGCCTCCGTGGTCCTACCTGCTGATCCTGGTGCCCCTGGGCGTCATCGCCGCCGTCATCGGCATCGCTGTCCAATGGGATTGGCGGGCGTTCATCGTGCCTGCGCTGTTCATCGTGGCGCTGATCCCGTACCTGGTGCGCCGCAAGCAGGATGCAGGGCCAGGGCCTTAGCGCACGCGGCCGACGACCACGAATCCGCCCTTGCCGGCACGCGCATGGGCGACCACGAGCTTGCCGATGCGGCCGGTGCGATCCACGTGGGTGCCATCGCAAGGATACGCACAGACATCGCCGATCTTGACGACCGAGATGACCTCCGGGCCTGGCACGGGGTCCGGGGGTTGGAACGATTGCGGCGTCACGAAGCGGCCGATCTCGGCCTTGGGGGCATAGGCTCGGGACACCAGCACATCGGCTTCGATGGCGCGCTGTGTCACTTGCAGGGCTTCGGCCAGCATCGTCGGCGCGGTCGCCCAAGCAAGCGTGATGCGAAAGCAGCCGCCGCCCTTCACTTCGGCGTCCGCCGTCATGGGTGGTGCGCCCACTTGTTGCAGCGCGGCGATCATCAGGTGCATCGCAGTATGGGCGCGGTCGCTGAGGCCACGGACGTCTTGGTCGAGCTGGCATTGTAGTTCGACGCCGACGGTCGGCACCGTGCCGCGCATCTCGTACCACACCTGGCCGTCGCGCTCCCGCACCGATGCCAAGCGGCGCTTCTCGCCGTCCCACCAAATGGTGCCCTCGTCGGCGTACTGAGGATGTCGGCAGGCGCGGCTGCGCGGTGCGAAGAGGGCGCGATCGACAGTGAACTGGTCGCCCTTGACCTGGGTCACAGTGGCCAGGCAAGTGACGCGGCGGGGGTCGCTGATCCAGAGCCGCTCAGATGGTGGCAAGGCGGACGTCTCCGAAGCCGGCCTTGGCGAGCTCGCGGAAAATGTAGGGCATCAAGGGGCCTTGGTCCGTGCTGGGGGGCGTGTTGGCGATGCCGTAGCGGCTGATGATCCCGAACGCCTTGCCGGAATCATGGAGCAACGCGCTGCCGGAGTCGCCGTTGACGGCGGGCATGTCGACGTTGTATTCGTCCTCGTTCCAATCCACCAGCACTCCGGAGCGGTCGCGGGTCACGTCGTTCTGGCCGAGCACCAAACCGTAGCCATGCAGGTGGATGAGGTCACCCACGGCCAGGTCGGAGGCGTTCATGTAGCCGGTCGGGCCGACGAATCCGAACATCTGCGGGTGCGCCTTCGTGAGGACTTCGGCGTCGAGCAGGATGAGGCTGAAGTCGACGCCGCTGCCGTGGTCGTCGGAGTCGTAGACGACCGTACCGATCTCGCCGGTGCCGGGTAGTTCGACGCGGTCGTCGATGTCGGTGCAGTGGGCGGCGGTGCCGATGTAGCCGCTGCCGTTGGGCGCCTCGTAAAGGAAGTTGAAGGTGCAGAAGCCGCCGAGACTGGCGCCCGGGCGGATGGTGGCGGTGGCCAGGTCACCCCAGACGGGCCAAGTGGTGGCGTTGATCTGGGCTGCAGGCTGGGGGATCGACGCGGCATCGGTCGGGTCGGAGCCCGCCGCAGCTTCGACGTCGTCCGGGTAGCCGTCGCCGTCGGAATCGGTCACGGCGGGGGCGTCGCTGGCACAGCCGGCAAACAGAGTAGCGATCAGAAGGAGGGCGATCCAGCGCATGGCCGCCACTCTGCGCAGAAGTGCATAGGCATTGCGGTGGCCTACATGGCTTGCTTTGCCGCATCCAGCAGCCGCTCGAAGGCCGCCATGGGGAGCGACGCCTTGCGGTTCCATGGCACGCAGCCGACCATCGGCTTGAATCCCGCATCCTTGCGCCGCGGGGCGTGATCATGCAGCAAGGTCGGCACACGGCGGTGCCACACGTGCCCCGGCCTACCTGCTTTCTTGAGCCGCGGGCAGGCCGATGAGTGCCGGTGGGGCGACGTGGCCGGGACCTCAGCGCGGGCAGGGGGTCTCGGCAAGCGGACCTGAAACGCGGGCAGGTCGTACCCGACGGCCACTTCGACGTCTCCGAACCGCGCCGGCATGGCCGCCCGGATATGGGCTCGCAGGGCGTGGAACTCGGCTGACGCAGCGGTCTGGGCGCAGGTCGTGCTCCGACTCGGGTCGCTTTGAAGCATAAGTTCATCCATAGGTCCCACCACATTCAACTTCACTTGGACATCCCAGTGGAGATCGACCACCACACGCAGTTGACCGACTATACATGCGGCCCGGCCGCCATGAAAATGGCATTGGACGGCCTCGTCGGCATACGCTTCCCCGAAGCGGAGCTCGCGCAGGCCATGGGCACCCGCGAGGACATCGGTACCCGCCAGCGCATGATGTATCGGTTCGCTGACGAGCTGGGGCTCATCGCCTATGTCAAGCACACCGACAGCACGCTGGAGGACATCCGTGATGCCATGGCCACCGGCCACATCGTCATCGTGTGCTACTGGCTCGCCCCGGAGGACACCGATCACTATGCGGTCGTCGCGGGCATCCGTAAGGACCACATCATCCTCAACGACCCTTGGGCCGGCCCGGAGACCACCATGGCCCTGGAGGAGTTCGATACTCATTGGTTGGGCGACGACGCCGTAGAGGGTCGCCGTGACCGCTGGATGCTGGCGTTGAAGGAGGACTGATGGCCACTGCCCTGCGGATGACGCTCGCTGATGTAGGCGGTAGCATCCACCTGGACCAGGTCACCGAATTACTGGGTCTTCGACCCAAGCGCGCCGCGCTCATCGAAGGTGCCCGCACCCGCCTTGGCCCCTTCCAGGCGCCGGCGTTCATCGCCAAGGAGGTTGACGGCATCCGGCTGGAGGTCGTCCTGCACGCCGTGGGCGTCGTGTCGTACCGCGTCAGCAAGGAGGTCGACGATCCGTGGGCACCCGTCGAGCTGCCGGACCCGATGACGCACTGGGATGATGACGTGGCGGCGGCCGTCGCGGGCGCGTTGTACGAACAATACCCGCCGCCGGACGCCATCGAGACCTGGGACATCCGCGTCATGGGCACGCCGATGAGCGATAGCGAAGGCGCCGAAGCGTTCGTGCTCGGCGACGCTCCCCGCGCCGGCAATCGCCCCGTCCTGTTGCGCCGCGGTGCCGGCGGCGTGCTGGTCGGTCGTGACCGCATCGTCATCTGGACCGCGGACGGCGACGAAGCGGACATCATCGACATCCTCGAAGTCGCTCGGGCGGAGCTTGTTGAGTTCAGGGCCTACGATGGCTACCTGGACCAACGATTGGACGCCTCGTTTGCCAGCCTGGACGGTCTATGGGGCCGCTGGGGTCTGTTCCGCAGCGCCCGGGCGACGCTGAGGGAACTGAGCCAGGTCCGCGTCGAGGTGGCCCGTCTGACCGATTCGTTGCACGGCACGGGTAAAGCCTTCGGGGACCGTTTCACCGAGCGACTGCACGCCACTTTGCAGGAGCGGCTGCGCATCGAATCCTGGGAGAAAGCCGTCGTCCACAAGACCGACGTCTTGGAGGACATGTTCCACCTAGCGCAGGAAGAGGCCAACCACCGGCGGGCCCTCGTGTTGGAGTCGATGATCGTGCTGTTGTTCATCGTCGACCTCATCCTGCTGTGGAAGGTCGGCTAAGGCCGCGCCACGATCATGCGGCCAAGCCCGGCGTAGAACGCCCGATCATGGCTGACGTGCCAGTGCGCCCGCAGCAGACGCGCTGGATGCCGACCCAACGTCGTCGCGGTGTGGCCAAAGCGATGCACCAACGGCCACGCCAGAAAGCGCAGTCCAGGTGGCATGTCCAGGTCACAGAACACCAGGCGGCCGCCTGGCCCAAGCGCATCCCGGGCTTTGGCCAGCACCTCGGCGAAGCGAGGCTGGAACAGCAACGTGAAGCTGCAAAGCACGCCATCGGCCCGGGGCCAATCCCAATCGGCGGCATCTGCGTGGACATGGTGCACATCGACGCCGGCCTCATCGCAGGCCACCTCGCATCGGGCCAGCATGCCGGTCGACACGTCGACGTTCCACACGGTGCCGTCGGCCACCGCATCGGCGATGGGCACCACATCGACGCCGGTGCCACCGCCCACCACGACGATGCGTTCACCGCGCCGGGGTGCCAACAAACTGCGGGCCACGCGATGGTAATGGGCATCACGGAACCCGAACCAGCGCATCGATGCCGCCGCAGACTCGTAGTCCGGCGCCAGACGATCATAGCGGCTCGCGATGTCCACACCCTCCAGACCACCGCAAACCCCATGAATCCCCCGGTCAAGTCGTGGCCATGCGCTGGGCCGTCGTGTCAATGCTGATCGTGACCGTATTCGCCGGATGTGCGAGCGATGCTCCCACCCCCGTCGACGACGTCGAAGATACCCTCGAAGAGGTCTACGACTGGGTCGCCCCCATCATCCTGGGCCACGACCACGCCGACCCGACGCTCCACGACCTGGCCAACAACATGACCTCCGTGGGCTTCAACCCGCTCGGTGCGGATGGGCCCCCCGGCAGCATCTCGGAGATCGATGTCGCCGGCGGCTACGCCTTCGTCGGCGTCATGGGCTTCGGGTTCCAGGTCGTCGACATCCGCGACCCCACCGACCCCATCCTCGTCTCCTCCGTCGAGGTCGTCAGCCCCGACAACGCCAGCCCCCTGGGTCTGTACGTCGCCGACCTCAAAGTCGACGCCACCGGCGACTGGGTCTTTTTGGCCACCGAACTCAGCACCACCCCCGGCGTCCTGCTCTACGATGCCCGCGACAAGGAGAACATCGTGCTGGCCGGCTTCTGGCCCGAGCCCGGCCTCTTGCTCGGCTGCCACATGGTCGAGTACGCCCAGATCGGCGACAGCGAATACCTGTTCTGCGCACCCTTGGACAACGCCGTGTACGTCGGCATGCTCCTACCCGAGGTCGGCGGCGTGCGCGAGGTCGTCCAAGTGGCCCGCTGGGTCCCTGCGACGCCCAAGTTCGTCCAGCAACAAGGCACCGCCGTCACCGGCTACGTCAACAACGGCGACCCGGTCGGAGCCGGGACGCACTTCGTCAGCGGCCACCAGGACATGACGTTCCAAGAAGACCCGCTCACCGGCACCCCGACGCTCACCGTGAGCTTCTGGAACCTCGGCATGCGCTTCGTCGACGTCAGTATCCCTGCCGCCCCGGTCGAGATCGGTTCGTGGGCCGGCGAGAACTCCGGTAAGTGGGATGGCGTCCTGCACACCAGCATGATGTTCGAGAGCGACGGCCGCCGCATCGCGGTCACCATCCCCGAAGGTGCCCGTCCGCCGGCCATGTTCGTCCTCGACGCCACCGACCTGGACAACCCCGAGATCCTTTCCGAATGGATGGCTGTGGACGACTTCCAGGGCGAAGACGGCGCCTTCAGCCTCCACAACTTCCAGATCGTCGACGGCAAGATCTACCTCGCCCACTACCACGGCGGCATCTTCGTGCTAGACGTCCACAACGAGACGCTGCAACGCGACCCGTACACCTTGGGCACCTACATGCCATGGGACCGCTCGACGGACCGCGGATGCTGCGGCGGATCGTGGGATGTGGTCGTCCATGAAGGCTACGTCATCACGGCCAACCGTGGCGGCCTGTTCATCGCGCACCTGCGCGGCGACCCGGTCGGCTTGGACGCGCCCACCAGCTTCGCTTAGGCGCAACGCCATGCTCAGCTGACGCTGAGGTCTTGCAGCGCCGCGATCAGGTCATCGTCCGCGTCGTGCGCGGAGGTGAACGCGACCAGCGCCTCATGGTCCTCTTCGACCTCTTCGTCGAGCGGGTTCAAGTCCATGGCAAGCCGGAGGGAATCGCGGGCCAGGTGCAAGAGACTGCGGACACTGCCGACCGGCCGCTCCATGGCGGCCGAGCCGGCCAGCACGCCGGCCTTGGCGAACGCGCACAGCAGGAGGCTCATGCCTTCCTGGTAATGTGCCTCGGCCCAGTCGAGCCGGACGTCCGAGGCATCCCGGGCGGCGTCCAGCGCAGCGGAATAGTTGCCGATGTCCATCTCCAGGATGGACTTACGCAGAAGCCTCTCGGCCGTCGCACCCTTCTCGCGGATCTCGATGTTCACCATCGCCAGACTGGCGAAATGTGTGAGGTAGTCGCTTTCTTGGTGTGGCGGCACAAGTTGGAGGAGGGTCTTCTGTTTCATGGGATGTCACCCAATGATGATTTGCGCTCTCAAGCATATTAGAAGGCTTTGGCAAGAACGTTGAACAGTGCTCGGCAAACGGGGGCGGTCACCCCGATCGGCGCACGGGCGGACCGCACCTGGGCCCTGAGGGGATGTGCCGCATTTCTCGCTCGGGCCGGCTGCTACGGCCTCCTGTCACCGCCAGCCCCTGACACTCTCTTTTTATCCAAGACTGCGGTCTTCAGTCATTGCAAATGGCAGTTGACGCGGGGGAGCCCGCAGCCAAGAATGGTGTGCACCCGAAGCCGGACGTCCCCAAGGACGCGCCGATGCCCGGCGTGCCAGATTGGATGTCCGACGTCGAGATGGAGACCACCGACGACATCACGGTCCCGGAAAAACTGTTAGACCAGGTCATCGGCCAAGACCACGCCGTGACCGTCGCCAAGAAGGCGGCCGAGCAGAAACGCCATGTCATGATGGTCGGCGACCCCGGCACGGGCAAGTCCATGCTGGCCCGCGCCATGACCGAATTCCTGTCCCGTGAGGAACTGGAAGACGTCATCGCATACCCCAACTCCGAAGACCAGAACACGCCGCGCATCCGCGTCGTGCCCGCTGGCAAGGGCAAAGAGATCGTCGACGCCCAGAAGTTCGAAGCCCGCAAGAAGCAAGAGCAGCGCGGCTTCCTGATGATGATCTTCATCCTCAGCATCGTCGGCCTTGCTCTCTTCATCGCCGTCACCACCGCGAAGTGGGAGGTCCTGTTCTGGGGCTTCCTCGGCGCGTTCCTCGTTTTCATCGTCTTCCGTAACATGGGGATGAACCGCAGCACCAATCTGGTGCCCAAGTTGTTGGTCGGGCATGATCCCGACGACATGCCCCCGTTCATCGACGCCACCGCCGCCCACAGCGGTGCCCTGCTGGGCGACGTCCGCCACGACCCGTTCCAGGCCGGTGGTCTCGAGACCCCCGCCCACGACCGTGTCGAGGCCGGCGCCATCCACAAGGCCCACCGCGGTGTGTTGTACATCGATGAGATCAACACCCTCCATATCACGAGCCAGCAGCACCTGCTGACGGCCATCCAGGACAAGAAGTTCCAGATCACCGGCCAATCGGAGCGCAGCTCCGGCGCCATGGTCAAGACGGAGCCCGTGCCCTGCGACTTCATCCTCATCGCCGCCGGTAACCTCGATGCCCTGCAGGGCATGCACCCGGCCCTGCGCAGCCGTATCCGCGGCTACGGCTACGAAGTCTACGTCAAGGCGGACATGGAAGACAACCATGAGAACCGCCTGAAACTGATGCGCTTCGTCGCCCAAGAGGTCGCCAAGGAACGCCACAAGATCCCGCCGTTCGACAAGTCCGGCGTCGCCGAGATCATCCATGAGGCCCAGCGCCGTAGTGGTCGCAAGGGCAAGCTGACCCTCCGCCTGCGTGAACTCGGTGGATTGGTGCGCGTCGCCGGTGACCTGGCCCACGAAGAGGGTGCAACGGTCGCCACCGCGGACCATGTCCTGCGTGGCAAGACCATCGCGCGGAGCCTCGAGCAGCAGATCTATGATCGCAGCATCGAGCACAAGCAGCAATACAACCTCATCCGCACCACGGGTGCTTTCATCGGCATCGTCAATGGCCTCGCGGTGTTCAGTGCCGACCCCAGCATGTCGGAATACTCCGGTATCGTCATGGAGATCGACGCCCAGGTCGCCCCGGCCAGCAGCCGCGGTGAAGGCAAGATCATCGCCACCGGCAAACTCGGCGAGATCGCCAAGGAATCGGTCCAGAACATCAGTGCCATCGTCAAGCGCTTCCTCAGCGAAGACGTCAGCAACCACGACATCCACGTGCAGTTCGTCCTCGCCCACGAAGGCGTCGAGGGTGACAGCGCCAGTGTGACGGTCGCCACGGCAGTGCTGTCGGCGCTGACGAAGGTCCCGGTCCGCCAGGACGTCGCCATGACCGGCAGCCTGTCGGTGCACGGCCTCGTGCTGCCCGTCGGCGGCGTCACCGCCAAGATCGAGGCCGCCGCCAAGATCGGCATCAAGAAGGTCCTGATCCCTCGCGCCACGCTCATCGATGTCCTCATCGAAGCCGAGTACGCCGATATGATCGAAGTGGTGCCCTGCGACACGTTGCACGACGTCGTCGAGCACGCCTTGCTTGACTGCCCGGAGAAGGAAGACCTCCTGCGCAAACTCAGCGTGCTCGAAGAGAGCCTCGCCGGCGGACCGACGCCCGCCGTCGCCATCCGGCCTCCAAGCCGCAGCAAGGTGGAGTGAATGCGCGGCCTCGTCATTGGCCGGTTCCAACCGTTCCACAAGGGACACGAAGCACTCGTGCGCGCGGCCATCGAGGACTGTGTCCGTGTCACCGTAGGCATCGGCAGCAGCAAGGCCAAGCAGTCGGTGAAGAACCCGTTCAGCTTCGACGAGCGCGCCGCCATGGTGCGCGCCGCGTTCGGCGACACGGTGGAAGTGGTGGCCATCCCGGACATCCACGATCCCCCCAACTACGCCGATCACGTCATGGCCATCACCGGCCCCCTCGACCGTGTCTTCGGCAATGACGAAGAGACGATCAGCCTGTTCGAGGACGCCGGCCTACGCGTCAAGCGTCCTGGCCTGCAAGACCGCGTGCGGCTCGAAGGGTCCACCATCCGCCTACAGATGGCCGAAGGCGATGGCAACTGGCGCAAGGCGCTCAGCCCGGCCGTCGTCCAGGTCATCGAAGACCTGGGTGGTAGCCGCCGCATCCGGGCCCTTGAGGCCACCCTATGAGCCGCGTCGCCGCGGAGAACCTCCTTGACGTCCTGCGCAAGGACGGCCTGACCCTCGGCGTCGCCGAATCCTGCACGGGCGGCCTCATCGGCGCCCGCCTCACCGAGGTCCCTGGATCCAGTGACACGTTCCGGGGCGGCTTCATCGTCTACGACGACGCCGTCAAGATCAGTGCCTTGGGCCTCGACCCCAAGCGCCTCGAGAAGCATGGTGCCGTCAGTGCCTGGGCTGTGGAGGCCATGGCACATGCCGCGCGCGCCAAGCTCGATGTCGACATGGCGCTCGCGGTCAGCGGCATCACCGGCCCCAGCGGCGGTAGCCTCCGCAAACCGGTCGGCACCGTATGGATCGCCGTGGCGGGCCCGGGTGACCTGCTCGATGTCAAGCGCCTGAAGTTCAAAGGCGGCCGCGACGAGATCCGCAACAGCACCGTCGACGCCCTGCTCGAGCGCGCCCTGGAAATGGTGAACGAGGCCGAGATCGAAGGCATCGCGTGATCGACCCCGAAGACCAACGCGGCATCCGTATGGCGGTCACCGCCGTCATCAGCGTCGTCAGCGCCGGCCTCGCGGCGGTCTTGGCGCTCGCATTCATCGGTTCAGGCTGCCGCGCCACGGCGTGCGACATCGACGCATGGCTCATGCTGGGACTGCTCATGGCCTGGCCGCCAGCCATCGGCGTCTTGGTCGGCCGCATGGTCTACGTGCGCAGCTTCGGCACCAAGGTCGCCGTGGCGTTCATGCTGGCCTGGCTGGCCGCGCACTTCCTGGCGCCTGCGGCCTTCTTCACGGCGCACGTGGCGGTCCTCGACGCCTTCGGTGGCGGCCTGGACGCCTGGGCCATGCTGGTGTGGCTGACCCTCGGCGCCGTCATGGTCGCCGCCGGTTGGTTCGGCGCCGATCTTGCCCAACGCGTCCGTTGAAGGTCACTGGCCGTAACGGCGTTGACGCTTCTGGTACGTCTCGATGGCCCGCAGGAAACGCCAGCGGTCCAACTCGGGCCAGTTGACATCGGCGAAGTACAGCTCCGAGTAGGCGATCTGCCACAACAGGAAGTTGCTGATGCGCTCCTCGCCACTGGTCCGGATCAAGAAGTCCGGGTCTGGCAGGTCGCCGTAGTACATGTGCTCGGAGATGGTCTGCGCCGTGATCTCGGCGGGCGCCATGTCGCCCGCGGCGATCTTGTCGCCGATGCGCTGCACCGCGTGCACGATCTCTTGTCGCCCGCCGTAGGCCACGGCGACGTTGAAGTGGTAATTGTCGTAGTCCTTGGTCCGCTCCATGACATTGGCTGCGGCCTCCTGCAGGCTCTCGGGCAGGAGTTCCAGGTGCCCGATGACGCGCACGCGGATGCGGTTCTTGTGCACCCGCGGGTCGTCGGCCATTTTGCGGAAGTTGTGCTCGAACAGCTCCATGAGCAGTTCCCGTTCCTCATCGGCGCGGTGGAAATTCTCGGTGGAGAACGCGTAGACGGTCAGGTACTTGATCTGAAGTTCCAGGCACCAGTCCAGCATGGTCTCCAGGCGCTCTTGGCCTGCCACGTGGCCCAAGGAGACGTCGCCCAGGCCGAGGAGCTTGGCGAAGCGCCGGTTGCCGTCCATGATGATGCCGACGTGCTGGGGGACGGGGTCGCGCAGGATGCGGTCCTGCAGCCGGTGCGTCCGGATGCGGTCCATGCGGGTGACGAAGCTCCAGGCCAACTTGCTGTTGGCGAGCTTGCGGGCCGGCCCGCGCACCACGCGGAAGCGCAACAGGCTCTTGGCCAGGTCATCGACCTGCTTGCCTGCAATGCGTTCCATCTCTTGGATGCGCCGCGCCACAACCTTGGCGACCAGGGGGGCGCTTAAAGCGTGGCTGCTACGAGGCGAGGATGTCGACGCTATGGTTCCAGTAGCGCGCCCACAGCACCGCCGCCGCCCAGCTCAGCACAGGCACCCATACGAGGATGATCGACAGCGTGCCGGTGGCGTGGGGCGGGACGCCGGCGGCGGCCCGCAGGTGGTTGAGATGGACGAAGTTCATGACGGCCAGCACCGCCCAGGTCAGGCCTACGGTCACGAAGCCAAGCCAGAACAACAAACGCCAGTGGCGGAAGCCGTCCCTGTCGCGGTGCAGATCTTCGGCGTTGCGGTAGCCCCAGATGGCACCGTAGACGCCCAGTGTCAGGATGCTCAGGAGGATGGTCCTGGGGATGGGGATCTTGCGCATCATGCGGTGGACGTGGCGACGACGCCGGTGCCGTGGCCGGTCTCACTCAATGTGTCGTTGTAGTGGACGGCCCAGACGATCTGGCCGACCGGGGGCACCATGATGGCGAGCACGAGCGCTACGACCCACATGATGGAGCTGTCGAGGTTGCGCCTCGAGCGTAGCTCAGAAAGCCCGACGCCGTTCATGGCGTAGTTGATGACCCCGACGAACGGCAGGAACACGCTGAGCCAGAAGACGAGCTGCCAGGCGGCGAACGGTTGGGCGCGTGCGGTCTGGATGTCCTTGGTGTTGCGATACACCGTGATGAGGAAGTAGATGCCCAGCGTGATGATGCTGAGGAGGATGGCCTTGGCGATGGGGAGGACACGAAGCGTCTGGGTGGATGGGGCGCCGGACATACGCTGGCATCGGGCCGGGGCTTGAAAAACGCGTGCTGCGTGGTTTCACCCGGCCCTCCGGCGCAGCCTTGTCCGCCGCCGGCGAGTGTCGTCCGTGGGCCGCGTCATCCTGCACGTCGACATGGACGCCTTCTTCGCCAGCATCCATGCCCGCGAGGATCCGGCCCTGGCCGAAGTGCCTGTGGTCGTGGGTGCCGACCCGCAAGGGGGTCGCGGTCGCGGCGTCGTCAGCACCTGCAACTACCGGGCCCGCGAATTCGGCATCCGCAGCGCCATGCCGATCAGCGAAGCCTACCGGCGCTGCCCCCGCGCCGTCTTCCTGAAGCCCCGCTTTGACCTGTATTCCGCAGCCAGCCACGACGTCATGAGCATCATGGAACGTTACGCCGACCAAGACGCAGGTGTGGCCCGCCTCGAGGTCGCCGGGATGGACGAGGCCTACCTGGACGTCACCCGACGCGTCGCCGGCGATTTCGTCGTCGCCCGCAACCTGGCACGCAGCCTACAAGCCGCCATCAAGCGCGAGACCGGCCTAAGCGCCTCCGTCGGCATCGCCGCCAGTAAGAGCATCGCCAAGATCGCCAGCGATTACCGAAAGCCGCACGGCATCACCGTCGTCCCCGGTCAGGACGCTGTCGCGTTCCTCGACCCGTTACCCGTCCGCCTCATCAACGGCTGTGGCCCCAAGACCAGCGCCCGCCTTGCCGAATGGGACATCCACACCGTCGGCGACCTGGCTGGCACGGATCCGGCCCTGCTAACCGCCCGCTTCGGCAGTCACGGCGGCTGGCTGCATGACATCGCCAATGGCCTCGATCGCCGCGAGGTCGTGGCCGACCGTGGGCCACGCAAGAGCCGCGGCAACGAACGCACGTACGGGCACGACCAGGCCGACCCTACCAAGGTGCTCGGCGCAGGCCGCAAACTCCTGGCCGGGCTCCTGGAAGGCCAAGATCGCCGCGCCTTCGCTACCATCACTGTCAAGATCCGTTACAGCGACTTCACCACCCTGACACGCGCCCACACCCTGAGCGTTCCCATCCAACCCGGTGGCCCCGAAGCCAGGCACCTGGCGATGGCCACCATGGAAGGGCTGCTGGCACCCCTATGCGATGGCCGGCCGGTGCGGCTCGTCGGCGTGCGCGTCAGCGGTTTCCAAGCGGACACAGGCCAGCGTGCGCTGAGCCACTACGGGGTCGCCGTCCAAAGATCGGCGTCGACCGCCACATCGACGTCCTGCTTGCCGTAGGCGCGGACGCGGAAGTCCGCCTCACGCAGCACCCGGTCGCCGGCGGCGATGGCCGCTCGATGGACGTCGTCGCGCTCGATCGCCGCATAGGCGTGCAAGTCGGCGGCGTACGCCTCCAAGCATGGCTCGCAGTCCCTCCCTTCCCTCAAGGCGGCCTCGAGGGCTTCGCAGTCGGCACGCAGACGCTGGCGGGCTGCGGCCTCATGGGCCAGTGCCGGCTCGGCGCCGTTGTGTTCCATCAACACCGCGCTCAACGTGAACTTCTCTTCGCTCAACAGGGGTCCGACGCGGTCGGCGGCTCGCTGCAGGCA
>JBFJNL010000031.1:0-20188 GCA_041618195.1 Thermoplasmatota archaeon
AGCCAGACGCCGGCGTGGTAGTGGCTGACGGCCAGCAGACCGGTGGCCATGTCGGGCACGGCGGTGTGGGGGCTCATGCGGTAGCCGCCCTCAATGGTGACATAGCCTGGCAGGCCCCAGGTGCCGACCTGGGCCGGTCGGCTGGGGTCGGTGACGTCGTACGCGCGGACGACGCCGGAGCCGGTGGTGAGCACGCCGATCTCGGGGGCAGACCACGCGTAGACCTTGCCGTCGGCGCGGGCGCCGTCTTCCTGCATCAACCAGTGGATGGCGAGGGCGTCACTGGGGGCGCGGGTGTTCTCGATCGCGAGGAACGCCGGCATCATCGGGTCGCTGACGTCGAAGATGGCGGCGCCACCATCCCAGCTGCTGACGTAGGCCAGCTTGCGGCCGTCAGGATGGTCTTGGACAAGGACGTCGTGTGGGAAGATGCGATCGGCGCGTTGGCCGGGGACGTCGTCCACCGGGTTGTAGGCGAAGTCGCTGACCGGGACGAGGTGCGCGCCGGCCGCGGTGCGCTCGAAGCGGGCGATGTAGACGTGGTTGCCCGGATCGGGGTACGGGTTGTACAAGGGTTGGCCGACGTAGAACAAGTAGAGTTGGCCGTCGATGACCTCGAAGTCGAAGTTGTGGGTGCCCAGCAGTTCGACAGGCATGGCTGAGACGAAGCGCGGTGCGGTGCGGTCGCGGACGTCGACCACGTGGATGCAGACCGTGCAGTCCTTGGCGCCTTCACCATCGGCGAGCCGACCAGGCGTCGCGGCACCGGGGAGCGATTGGACGTTCATGACCGCGAAGTCGCCGTCGGGCGTGGCACGCACTTCTTGGATGCTGTTGCCTTGGACCCAGTATTGCCCGCGTACCGTGAGGTTGCGGGGATCGGCGATGTCGACGATGGCGAAGCCGCCGCGGGCATCACCGTCGATGGCGACGAAGGCCAGGGTCTCGTCATCGTCTTCGTGGATGACGAAGTTCGCGAAGCCGTTGTCACCGATCGTGACGCCGAGATCCGAGTAAGCGACCTGTTCGAGGTTGTGCTTGCCTTGGTGCTCGAAGGCGTTGTTGTGGTCGTGGTCCATGACGACCGGCGCGCCGATGAGGGCGGCGATGGCGCTGAGGTCGATGAGGCCGTCAGCCGTCAACTGGGGATCGCCCTCGGGTGCCTGCGAAGGATCATTGGCACAACCGGCGAGGGCGGTGGTGAG
The DNA here is from genome assembly GCA_041618195.1 of Thermoplasmatota archaeon. Taxonomy (GTDB): domain Archaea; phylum Thermoplasmatota; class E2; order JACPAO01; family JAHFTW01; genus JBFGSX01. The sequence goes on from JBFJNL010000031.1 coordinate 1,206, forward strand.
CAGGATGGCCACGACGACGAGTCGCATCACCTGCCACCGGCCCGTTGGCCTGATAGCGCTTGTCCCCTGGGTTGAAGAGGCGGTATGGTGTGCAGTCATCATGGAGCGCCCCGCGGCCTGGGACAGTTACGAGCAAGCCATCATGGACGGCAAGGCCGACGAGGCAGGCGCTCCGGGTGATGACTACGTCATGAGCGCCCGGTTCCAGCAGTGGCTGGTCGATCAGATGCGCAAGGAGGTCATGGGACAGGCCCTTGGCGCGGTGATGGACATTCAGCCGAAGATGCGCGACAAGAAGTAGAGCATCGCACCGGCAGCGGCCCCGAACGAGGCGGCACCGATGATCCATCGGCCCAGCCCGACGCCTTGCTGCGGCACGTTGACCGTGGCGCGGCGAAGGGGTGCGACGGCGACCTGGTCGTTGGCCAGCCATTCGAACTGGCCGGCAGGCGCCAGTGGTTCTTCGATGTCAGGCAGATCAGCCAACGTGACGGCCGGAGCCTCGGCCTCGGCCTGCTCGACGGTTTCGCCATCGCGGGGGTAGCGCCAGAAACCTGGGTCAGTGGATTTGCTGCGACGAGGTGCGAAGTCGTCGATGACCGCAGGGCGCTCGACGGCTCGACCTTCTTGACCGGGCCAGGGGGGGTATTCGATGGCTGCGTTGTCGGACGCGGGCTCGGGGGGAGGTGCCGCGGCGAGCACGGTATCATCCAGAAGCACGACGCCGGCCTCGGAGGCTTGGCGGCGCAGTCCCTCCGGGATGCGCCGGGCGGCCATCACGGGCGTGGCACCGATGTCGCGTGCGGCACGGCGCACTGCGTGCATCTCGGGCCCTTCGAAACCGCCGGCGTCTTCGATGGCGATGACCAGGTTGCCAAGTGGACCTTGGGCGACCATGTCGACGGTGTGGACGGCCCCCGAGGTACCGCGGACGCGCGCACGCTCGCTGATGGTGTACCCCTTCGCCCGGTAATGGCTGGCGACCTCCTCCCGCAACACAGCGGCTCCAGGAATGGCAACGGCTTGAACCCATCGGAACGGTGGTATCACCTTGCCCGCGCCAACGTTCATATGCCGGCAGCTGGACTTGGGCGGCATGCGCATGTTGATGTTCGCTTTGATCGGAGCCATAGCCCTTGCCGGTTGTGCCGGCGATGAAGCATCCCCCGGGCTGGAGAGCAGCTGGGAGGACGCCGACGGCGACGGCTACATCGACGCGGTCGAGGCCAAGTACGGCACCGATCCGTTCAACGCCACCAGCGTCCCCGACGTCATGAAGCACATGGACATCAGCTTCGACGCCACCGTGCGCAATGTGGTCGGCACCGGCGTCCCCAGTATCCAGTGCCCGGCGGACCAGGTCAACAGCCAGAGCGTCATCTGGACCATCCTGGCCCCGGAAGGCAACGTCAGCGACCCCCACGCGGCCAACCTCGTCATCACCATCACCGGCACGGCGACGCTCAACGACGCCGACCTGTTCATCTACGGCCCAGAGACCGGCCTGCTGGGCTCGGCCATCGGCAGCACCGCCAGCGAGACCGTGACCCTGAACGGCCACCACCCCATCGGCGACTACACCATCGAAGTGCGCGGCTGCAGCGGCATCGGCGACGTCACGGTCGCGGGCACGGGCATGGTCGGCTGGAACCCCAGCATGGCCGACCTCTTGTCTGACGCCCACGACGACGACGGCCACCAGCACTGAGCCAAGCTTGAAATCCCGGGACGGCGGTTTCTGCGCCATGCGCTCCTTCGCCATCCCCTTCGCTTTGATGATCCTGCTATCCGGCTGCGCGGCCGACCCTGCCCCGGTGGCGGCCACGGATCCGACGACAGACAGCGACGCCGACGGCGTCCCCGACAGTGTCGAAACACGGCTCGGCACCGACCCTTTCAACGCGACCGATGTCCCGGTCCTGCGGGTGCAAGAAGCCGTCACCTTCTCTGGTGACGGCATGATCATTGGCGGCAACGAGCTGTTCGGCGTCGCCGGCACCTGCGGCGGGCGCATCGCCCAAGACACCGCGGTGTTCACCTGGCTCATCGAGGCACCCAAGAACACCACCGGAGCACGGGTCAGCGCCCTGACCTTCACAGCGACCTATCCGGCGACCATGCCTGAAGGCGACATCTACGTCTTCGACCCCGAAGGCAACCAACTGACCGACTCCACCGGCGCGGCCATCCCGCCGACCTCCACCGACACCGTCCGTGCCGATGGCGTCCTGCCGGCCGGCGAGTACCGCATCGAGGTCCGCGGCTGCCTCGGCGCAGGCAACGTCCAGATGGATGCCGAAGGCGTCCTCAGCTACCTGCGCGACCCCACCACCCTCTGAGGCGCGAGCAGGCCAAAGACCGGGTGGCGGGCACCAACCTTGAAACCCTCGCGCCAGGTCGCCGCCATGTCATGGCCGAGTGGGACCTGGATTCCGTCACAGAAAAGTGGCAACAGCGCTGGTGGGACGCACGTCTGCAACATGCAGAGCGCGACGACTCGAAGCCGAGCTACTTCATCCACTTCGCCTACCCCGGCATCAGTGGCTACCTGCACGTCGGCCATATGCGGGGCTTCACCTACAGCGACGTGTTCTCCCGCTACAAGCGCCAGACCGGCCACAACGTCCTGTTCCCCGCCGGCTTCCACGCCAGCGGCATCCCCGCCGTCGCGTTCGCCAAGGACGTGGAACGGGGCGAGAAGACCGAATACCTGCGGAGCAACGGGTACCAGGGTGCCATCGAGGACCTCGCCGACCCGCAGCAGGTCGTCGACTACTTCGCCCACGTGTACACCCACGATTACTGGAAGAAGTTCGGGTTCCTCATCGATGAACGGCGCAACGTCACCACCATCGACCCAGGCTACCAGAAGTTCATCCAATGGCAGTTCCGCCGCCTCAACGACCTCGGCTACCTGATCCAGAAGCCCCACTACGCACCGTTCTGCCCCGTGGCCGGGCCGGTCGCCGTGGACAAGTCTGAGACCGACATCAAGCAGGGCGGCAGCGCCGAGATCCAGGAGTTCGTCGCCTTGCGTTTCAGCATCCCGGCCGGCGACCTCGTCGACACCGATGACAACTTCGACCGCATCATCTTGCCGTGCGCCACGCTGCGCCCGGAGACCGTCTTCGGCGTCACCAACCTATGGGTCAGCCCGGAGCATGCGTACGAACTCGTGCGCGTGTGGAAGGACGGCGCCGTCGGCGACGAGGATGACTCCGAAGTCTGGGTCGCCTCCAAGCAAGGCCGCCTGAAGCTCGAGTGGCAGATGGAGCGCGCCGAAGCACTCGACATCCAGATCATGGGCAGTGAGCTCGTCGGCGAGATGGCGACGGCCCCGATGACCGGTGCCCAGGTGCCCGTCGTCGCCGGCTCCTTCGTCGACCCGATGATCGCCTCCGGCGTGGTCATGAGCGTCCCCGGTCACGCGCCCTTCGATTGGGCCGCCTACAACGACGCGGGCCTGCTCGAGAAGCTTGGCGAACCCCCGCAGATCGTCAGCATCCCGGGCTACGACGATCTGCCTGCCCGCGTGGCATGCCTCAAACACGGCGTCACGAGCCAGCAGGACAAGGAAGCACTCGACGCCGCGACGGACGAGATCTACGCCGACGAATTCAACAAGGGCGTCTTGACGGATGCATGCGGCCCGTACGCAGGCAAACGCATCAAAGAGATCAAGGACCAACTACGCGAAGACTTCACCACCGCCGACCACGGCCGCCCGCTGCGTCAGTTCAGCGAGACCGTCATCAGCCGTGCCGGCGAGATCGTCGATGTCAAGCGCATCCCCGACCAGGACTTCGTGCACTACGCCGACGAAGGGTGGACCGAGCAGGGCGTCGCCCACGCCAAGACCATGTCCATCTTCCCGCAGCGCTACGCGGACGACATCGAGAACGTGATGCGCTGGTTCGGCGACCGGGCCTGCGTCCGCCGTGGCTCGTGGCTTGGGACCCGGTTCCCGTTCAAGGAAGACTGGATCGTCGAACCCATCGCCGATTCCACGTTCTACACCTGGTATTACCTGGTCAGCCGCTACGTAGACGAAGGCCCCGACCATGCAGGCTACGGCTCCAACGAGAACCGGCCACTCAAACCCGAAGACCTCGACGACGCATTCTTCGACTTCGTGTTCAATGGCATCGGCGAGGCCAAGGCCCCGGTCTGGCAGACCATCCGTGACGACCTACTGCACTTTGGCCCCATCGACATCAACCTCGGTGGCAAGGAGCACCAGACGGTGCATTTCCCCGTCTGGGTCATGAACATGGTCGCGCTGATGAAGGACCAGGCCCTGTGGCCCAAGGGCATCTTCGTCAACTGGTGGGTGACCCAGAAAGCGGGTGCCAAGATCAGCAAATCCAAGGGCGGCGCCGAGCCGATCCCGGGCGCGGCCAAGCGCTACGGCGTCGACCCCATGCGCCTGTACTACTGCCATGTCGGCAGCCCGCACGTGGACATCGAATGGGACCCGGACATCGTCATGACCTACCGTCTGCAAGTGCTGCGCGTCGGCCGGCTGGCGGACGACTTGTTGGAAGTCACAGGCGATGCTGGCCCCATGGATGCCTGGCTGGAATCCCAATGGGCGCAGCACGTGGCGACCGCGGCCTCCGCCTACGAAGGCTACGACCTGCGCGGCGCGGCTGGAGAACTCGTCTACGCGATCCCCGAGACCCTGCGCTGGTACCAGCGGCGGGGTGGCCAGAACGCTACCCTGCTACGCAGCATCGTGCAGGAATGGGCCGCCATGCTGTGCCCCATTCTACCCCACCTGGCCGAAGAGATCTGGCACCGCGCCGGGGGCGATGGGCTGTGCAGCGTCACGGCGTTCCCGACGCCGGGCAACGTCGACCACGCGGCATTGGCATGCGAAGGCTACCTGCGCGACACCCTTGAGGACATCAAGACGGTCGTCAAGCTGGCGGGCGTCGCCGAACCCGAGGAGATGGTGCTGTTCACGACGGCCACCTGGAAGCGCGAGCTGGCCGCCAAAGCGCTGGCCATGGCCGGCGACGGCAAGTTCCCCATGGGCCAGTTCATGGGTGCCGTGATGCAGGACCCGGCCATGCGCGAACTGGGCAAGCAGGTCCAGGCGTTCACCGGCAAGCTGCCCCAGGCGGTCAACCAATGGACGCCGGCCCAGCGCATCGTGCTGGCGGAGAGCGTCGACGAGGCCGAGGTCCTGGCGGCCGCCGCCGGGTTCATCGCCAACGAGGTCGGCGTGCCCGCCGTGCGCGTGTTCGCCGCCGATGCCCCGGATGCGCCAGATCATGCCAAGAAAGGCGTCGCGGCACCACTCAAGCCAGGCATCGCCCTGAATTGAGCCGCGCCGCGCATAGGTTCGCCCGTTTCGGGACGCCGCTGTAACACGGGCGACTGCCCCATCTCTGCACATGGAAACGCGGGGCAAGGGGCCGATAGGCCCAACCAGAGGGGTTTACTAGGCGGCCCGACCCATATCCGTAGTAGTGAGCCCCATGGGTCCCCACACCACCACCGACACCCACGATTTCTTCTACTGGTAAGAAAGCCACGAGAACCCCGGCTTCCTTTGCAGCCGTCCCTCCGGGTCGATGGCTGCCCTCCACAGCGACGCCGTCACGTCGCTTCGATGGCGCTTCTGCCCATCATTTTGGCAAACACCGCGTTGGGGAAACCCTGCAACGCCCGATTGTAGCGCTCCACCTGCGCAGGCAGGCCTTCCGCGGCGCCGCGGTAGAGTCCCTGCAAGCGGACCCAGAACCACAGGAAGCCGACAAGGCAGTACACGGCGAAGGCATACAGCCACCAGATCCAGAAGGACCAGGACTGGACATCGAGGTCGAAGCCGTCAAGCACAGGGCTCGTAGGGTTCCCGTCGGATTTATAGGGCCAAGGCCTCGCCGCCAGCGTCCCCATGGCCGATGACGAAGCGCCGACGCAGATGAACCCGTACGAGATGGCCCTGGTCCAACTCCGTCACGTCGCGAAGCGCATGAAACTCGACCCCAATATCCACGAGGTGCTCAAGCATCCTATGCGGGCGCTCGAGGTCTTCCTGCCGGTCCGCATGGACAACGGCACGATCCGCGTGTTCCGCGGATACCGGGTCCAGCACAGCATGGCCCGCGGCCCCGCCAAGGGCGGCGTCCGCTTCCACCAGCACGTCAGCCTCGACGAGGTCAAGGCCCTCGCCATGTGGATGACGTGGAAGTGCGCCATCGTCGGCATCCCGTACGGCGGCGGCAAGGGCGGCGTCATCGTCGACCCCCGCGACCTCAGCCATGGCGAACTCGAACGCCTGGCCCGTCGCTACTTCAGCGAGATCAGCCCCATCATCGGCCCCCAGGTCGACATCCCGGCCCCCGATGTCAACACCAACGCCCAGACCATGGCGTGGTTCATGGACACCTACTCGATGAACGTCGGCCACGCGGTGCCCAGCATCGTGACCGGCAAGCCCGTCGACATCGGCGGCAGCCTCGGTCGCGAGAAGGCCACCAGCCGCGGCATCTCGTTCTGTGTCCGCGAGGCCGCCAAGGTCATCGGCCTTGATCTCCAAGGCGCCACCGTCGCCATCCAAGGCTTCGGCAACGTCGGCGGCAACGCCGCCCCGCTCATGCATGAGATGAGCTGCAAGGTCGTCGCCGTCAGTGACGTCAACGGCGCCATCCACAACGCGGAAGGCTTCGATGTCCCGGCGCTCATGAAGCACGTCAAGAGCACCGGCAGCGTCGTCAAGTTCCCCGGCGCCAAGGCCATCACCAACGTCCAGTTGCTCGAGGCCGACGTGGACATCCTGATCCCGGCTGCCCTCGAAGGCGTCATCCACAAGGACAACGCCCCCAACCTGAAGTGCAAGATCCTCGCCGAAGGCGCCAATGGACCGACCACGCCGCAGGCCGACAAGGTGCTCACCGAGAACAACATCTTCGTCATCCCGGACGTGCTATGCAACGCCGGCGGTGTGACTGCATCCTACTTCGAATGGGTCCAGGGCCTGCAATCGTTCTTCTGGAGCGAGGAAGAGGTCAACCAGCGCCTCGACCAGTTGATGACGAAGGCCTTCCACGAAGTCCACGACATCTACCTGGCGGAGAAGCCCAAGGACAAGGACCCCGCCCACCCTCTGACGATGCGCCAAGCGTCCTACATGCTGGGTGTCCGCCGCGTCGCCGATGCGATCCGCAAGCGCGGCATCTTCCCGTAGGCCATCGACGGCCTCGGCGACCGAATGCACCGCACGCCGGCGGTCAGTCTTCTTCGGCGGCGGGACGCAGCCCTAGCTTGTCGGCCAACGCCTTGGGCGGGAAATGCGCCACGTAGATCATGATGGCCGCGCCCAGGCTGATGAACCGTGACACGACGGGCCAACCGGGTAGGTCGGCAAGTGCCGTCGCGGTGGCGATGAGGGAGATACCGAACCAGATGATGAGGCTGAACGACACCAGGATGATGCGGAACCGCACGGTGCGGTCGTCGGCCTTGAGTCCGAGGTAGAGGTAGGCGCCGGCCGCCGCCAGGATGGGCAACAGCAAGGCGGCCAGCAGGGCCGGATACAGTGGCTGGTCTTCGAGAGCGGTGGCATACAGCAGCGCCGCTTGACCATCGACGATCTGGGTGCCGATGGGTTGGGCGGCGAAGATCGTGTAGAACCATGCGACCACACTGGTGCCGTAGAACCAAGCGATCGGGTTCCACAGCCCGACGCGGCCGAACACGACGTAGGCGAGGTAGTAGCTCAACCCCCACAGGGCGCCGAAGACCAGCAGCAGGTTGACCATCATGACGGTCAGGGCGATGGGCAAGGAGTATGCATCCAGCACGCCGAGGATGGACGTCATCACCGTACCGACCAGGGTCGAGGCCGCCAAGAGGATCCACCATGCCTGCCAGGCGTGATTGGCGAGCGCTGCCTCAGAGCTGACCTTGCGTCTGCCAAGGCGGCGGCCGAGCAGGATGTAGATGAGCGCAGACACGGTCGCCAGGGCGACCAGGTACGGTAGTAGGGCGGCCTCGGAGGCCATGGGAGCAAGTCAGTTTGGTGAGGTACTAAGGTTTGGGTCCGCACCCAACTCCCCGTTCGGGGCCAGGGGCCGTTCGTTCGGCACCACCCCAGGGCGCCCGGGGATGGCCTCCCGCAGCCCGAGCGTGCCGGCCCCGCCGGACCGGGCGACGCCTGCGGTCGCGAGGCAATGTTTAATGTTGGCCACAGACAAGCGGAGCTTGGCCCTCGTGCCCTCAGCCCGCTGATGGCGCCCTAGCCTGCCTGGGGAGAACCGTCGTGTGATCCGGTGCGCTGCGAGGGCCATCCAATTCATCTGATGGCGTCCGGCACCGCCTGCGCGCCATCCACGCCGGCATCAACGCGGGGTGCGCAGCGGCAAAGCGCGACGCATTGGCGTGGCTGGCATACCCGAAAGCCAAGCAGCCCGGGACCGACCTGAATCGGGACCTGGGGTGGCAGCGACCGCCGGACGGGATTGGGGCAGTCCGCCAGATCAGCATCGATGAGGTCTGGTCCGCCTTGCGGCTACGCCCGAGCTAAATTCCGACGCCAGGCGCGACTAGCCTTCCCATTCTTGCGCGTATTGCAGGTTCTCGAACTCCTCTTCGGCCGAGAACTCCACGCCGGCGCCGTCGCGGGAGTGGCCACCGGACACGAAGTCCAGGTCCATGGTCAATTCGCGCATGAGGCCATCCAGCGTCGAGGCGCGCAGCTCCTTGCTGCCTTCCGTCTCGCTCCAGATCTTCGCAGTGTAGAGATCATCGCGGATGTGATGAATCTCAACGCGGGCCAGATGCTCTTCCATGGTTCTCGCTTGGACCAGGGGCTGTATTTCAGCCTTGCGCCGGGGGGCCGGCTGGGCCGCAGCAGACTGCGCTTTGTTGCCCACCGCAAAGAAATGCGGCACGCCCCGGCCGGCCACGCGACGGATCCGGCTTGCGACGAGCCCGCGGGGCCGTTGCGCACACGCCCTACGGCGCGAGCCGTTCCGCTGGCGCTACGGGAGCCATGCCGAACAACCTGCACAGGGCCAAACGTGCCCCAAAGCCCCCGCCAGGCACTGGTTGGTCGTCGACGCCATCGAAGTGATCCGGTGCCGGACCGCAGCCCCGACGCGGCCCATATCCGGCGCCCCGGCGCCAGCCAGCAGGCCCGAGGCTGAGCCCACCCCCTTAAGAACGGCCACCAGGTCGGCGGGTTCGTCCACATGGTCGTGAACATCCGGACCCTTGAGGAAGGGGATATCGACAGCATCTGCGAGCTATGGCAGCGGTTCGCCGCCATGCGCGAAGAGATCACCGATTCCAAGATCCTCAACGAGGACGCGGCAGACTACTTCTTCGGCTACGCCACGGGGCTCTTGCAGCGCCGTGATTCGCTTTGCCTGGTCGCGGCAGACGGCGAGGAACTCGTCGGCTACCTCATCGCCACCAAGCAGCGCCGCCCGCCGATCTACCACCACACCCGCGTCGCCTACCTGAGCGACGCCTACGTGGCCGATTCTCACCGCAAGCAGGGCATCCTGCGCCAGTTCGTGGAGAAACTGCAGGCCTGGGCCCAGCGCGAAGGCGTGACCGCCATCGACGTGCAGATCTTCCAGAACAACAAGACGGCGAAGGAGATCTACCGCCACTTGGGCTTCCACGACTACCGCATCTTGATGCGCCACGAAGTCGCGGAGTAACATGGCCCGCACGTCCGGTGGCCAGGACGCACCTCGCGCCCTACCGGACGGGCCCGTCCCCCTCATCTACAACCCGGCAGCCGGCGGTGGCCGCGGCCGCATGCGGTTCAAGGAGGCCGAAGCGCTGTTCGCCCTGCGCGACATCGAGCTCGAGGCCATCCCCACCGAACACCCTGGCCACGCCACCGACCTGGCCTACGAACTGTCCGGCACCTCCAAGGTGCTCTTCGTCATGGGTGGAGACGGCACGCTGAGCGAAGCCAGCGAAGGCGTCCTCAACGCCGGCCATGACCCGCTCCTTGGGTTCATCCCGGCAGGCACGGGCAACGACTTCCTGCGCGAATTCGGCTTCCAAGACCGCCTGCAGGCCATCGACCGCATCACCATGGGGCGCCCTCGCCGCATCGACGCCGCCAAGCTGCAATACGGCACCGACGGCGACATCCGGACGCGCCACTGGATCAACATCTTCGGCACCGGCTTCGCCGCGCAGGCCGCCGCGACCGCCAACCAGCGCTTCAAATGGGCCGGCGGCCAAGCCTACAACCTGGGTGTGCTGAGCGAACTCATGCGCCTGAAAGCGTCGCCGACCCGGGTGGTGCTGGACGGCGTCGAACACACGGGCAACTACCAGATGGTGATGGTGTGCAACAGCGTCCACACCGGCGGCGCCATGCAGATGGCCCCGATGGCACGGCCGGACGACGGCCTGCTCGACGTCCTGACCGTGGAAGGGGTCGGCAAGGCCGAACTCATCCGCTTGCTGGCCAAGGTCCGCGATGGTGGCCACGTCAGCCACCACAAGGTCCGCTTCGACCGGGCCAAGAAGATCCACATCGAACCGACGCGCCCGTCGCCCCTACTGGTGGACGGTGAGGTCATGGGCACCACGCCGGTGGACATCGACGTCATGCCCGGCGCCCTGCAGATCCTGCTATAGACCCCCCGGCGGCCGGCCGCTGCGGAGCCACCCTTAAGAGTCAGGCCCAACGTCGTCACCTCGTGGCATCGTTCTCGCGTCGGGAAGCTGAGGAGCTCTACCAGGTCGAGGGCTGGGGCGCCGGGTACTTTTCCGTATCGCGGGAAGGCACCCTCAACGTGCGTCCGAGTCCGGGCTTGGCGAAAGTCGACCTGCTGAAGGTCGTCCAGCAATTGCACGAGGGCGGCGTCGAGCCACCCATCGTCCTGCGGTTCCCCCAGATTCTTCACGACCGCCTCGAACGCCTCAACCAGGCCTTCGTGACGGCGCTGAAAGACAACGGCCTCACCGACGTGCGCTACCGCGGCGTCTTCCCCATCAAGGTCAACCAGCGCAAGGACGTGGTGCAGGAACTGGCCAAGCAAGGCCGCAAGTGGCAGTATGGCCTCGAGGTCGGCAGCAAAGCCGAACTGGTCGCCGCGCTGACCATGGACCCCAACCGCAAGTCCCTGCTCGTGGTCAACGGCTTCAAGGACCGCGACTACCTGGAGGCGGCGTGCCTCGCGACCCACTTCAAGGACGAAGTCGTCATCGTGCTCGACGAGGTCGGCGAACTGCCGCACCTCATCGAGCTCCTGGCCGGCCTCGAGAACCCCCCCATCCTTGGACTGCGTCTCAAACTGCGCAGCAAAGCCCCCGGCAAGTGGGCCTTGAGCGGCGGCGAGCGCAGCAAGTTCGGCCTCAACATCCCCGAGGTCCTGTGGGCCGTCGACCAGCTCAAGGCAGCAGGCCACCTCGACCGCCTGCAGCTTCTGCATTTCCACATCGGCAGCCAGCTCAGCCACATCCGCCGCATCGGCCAGGGTGTGCGCGAAGCGGCCCGTATCCACGCAGAACTGGTCAAGATGGGCGTGCCCCTGCGCTTCATCGATTGCGGCGGCGGCCAGGCCATCGATTACGACGGCAGCGGGTCCAGCAGCAGCAACTCGTGCAACTACTCCATGGAGGAGTACGCCAACACCATCGTCGCCACCGTCAAAGACGTCTGCGAGGACGCCGGTGTGCCGGTGCCCGACATCATCAGTGAGTCCGGCCGTGCCGTCGTGGCACACCACGCCATCCTCATCATGAACGTCATGCGCCGCGTGCCGCATTACATCCCAGAAGCCGACCCATCGAGCCGGACGGACGAAGATCCAACGCCCCTGTGGAACCTGTACGAGTTGTTCGGCGAGCTGACGCCCAAGAACGCGTTCGAGGCGTTCCACGACGCCGTACAGTACCGCGACGACCTGCACACGCTGTTCGACCTGGGCCACCTGGACCTGGCGACGCTCAGCCGTGCCGAGGCCATCGGCCGCGGCATCTTCGAGCGCATCAAGAAGATCCTCGAGAAGGAAGGCGAGACCGAATCGGAGGAATACGGCCACTGCCGCAGTCTGCTGAGCCAGAAGCTGGTGTGCAACTTCAGTCTGTTCCAGAGCCTGCCCGATGTCTGGGGCGTCAAACAGCAGTTCCCCATCCTACCGATCCACCGTCTCAACGAGGCACCCAGCGATGTCGCGACCCTCGCCGACATCACGTGCGACTCGGACGGCGAGATCCGCCACTACATCGACAACCGCGGCACCCAGGACGAGATGCCGATCCATGCCTTCCGCGAAGGCCAGGCATACTACCTGTCCGTGCCACTGGTCGGCGCCTACCAGGACGCCCTGGGCGATTACCACAACCTGTTCGGCGAGACCGCCGAGGCACGGGTCGTGGCGACCGCTGACGGCTGGACGACCGAGAAGGTCATCCCGGGCAGCCGCGTCAAGGACATGCTCGAGTGGGTCCACTACGACCCGGCCGACCTGAAACGACGCATGAAGGGCCGCGTGACGCGGCTCGCCGAGGCCGGCCGCATCGACGCAGCCACCGCCAAGGAAGTGCGCCGCCGCTTCGATGCACTCCTGGACGGAGGCACCTACCTCAGGAGTCGGGAACAATCCCTATAAGAACCAGGGCGATGGTCCAAGCAGGTCGGTGAACCGTGGCCAGTCCAGACGTAGTCGTAGCCAAAGCCATCGCGAATACCTGCTTGTGGAGCGGCCGCCACGCCAAGGCCGTCGTGGTGTTCGTTCTCCTGATGACCGTGACGCTGGGCTATGGCGTGACGCTCATCACGACGAACGTGGACGTGGCCGATGTGCTGCCGCGCGGAAACCCCAACACAGCGGCCGCCCACAACCTCACGGAGAACTTCCGTTCTACGTTGAGTCAGCAGGTGACGTTCCAGCTCCACATCGATGAGGGTGGCACCGATTGGGCGCATGACAATGACATGCTCGACCGCTGCACCCAACAGAATCCGTTCTACTGCCCCGAGGGCGCCAAAAGCGGGTCCTTCCGGGTACGGCCGGACCACACCAACATCACGGATGAGGTGTACATCCGCGCCATGGAGGAGATGAGCGCGTTCATCGAAGCGCGCACCGATTTCAATCGCCAAGCCAGCATCAGCAACATCTACGCGCTGATCAACTGGACCATCGCCGGTGGCGAGGGGCAGGCCTCCATGGCATCGTTCGCGCTGCCCCCCGACGGCGGCCAGTACGCGGTCGTCGACGCGGCGGTGCAGGCCGCGGTCCTCGACGCGGTCGATGCCCTTGCGAGCCCCAGTTGGACGCATGGCGCCATGCTGTTCATGCCTGAGGCAGACAGCCAGATCGACATGCGCACACTGGGCGACCAGATCATGAAGGCCCGTGACGAGTACGTGGCGGCCGTCGACGCCGGGCAGACGACGTACACGGTGTGGGGCAGCGACAATCCGCCGCTCCTGACGGTCGACATGCCGGTCGCCAACGCCCACAGCAGCGCCCTCGTCGAAGAGGACCTGGTGAAGCTGATGCCCATCATCGCGGCGTTCATCATCGTCTTCCTGTACATCGCGTTCCGTAACATCCGTACCATCGTCATCTCGTTCACCGCGCTCGGTGTCGGCGTCACCTGGACGTACGGCATCATGGGCTACATGGGCATCGCGCTCAACACGCTCAACATGACCATCGTCCCGCTGATCATGGGTGTGGGCATCGATTACGCCATCCACATGATCAACGAGTTCCTGGAGCACAAGGCTGCCGGGCACAGCGACGAGCAGGCGTTCCAAGAAGCCGGTGGGCGCGCCGGCCTGGCCATGTTCATCGCCACGATGACCACCGTGCTTGGCCTCATCGTCATGATGCTGAGCCCCAGCCTTCTGATGGCCCAATTGGGTTTCCTGTCGGCCGTCGCCATCACGGCGATCTACGTCATCACCATCACCTTCATCCCGGCCGCGCTCGCCCTGGTCGGCGGCACGGACAAGATGGGCGCGAGCTTCACGCCAAGCAGCCTGATGCCCGTCATCGCACGGGGCGTCAGCAAGCTGCGCTTCGTCCTGCTCATCGGGGTCGTGCTGCTCAGCGTCGGCGCGTACTTCTCCAGCACCCAACTCACGCAGGAGGCCTTCGGAGACCCGGGCAAGAACTTCCCGGCCGACGACCCCGTCCGCCTTGAGCACGAACAGGGGCTGCGCTGGTTCTACGAACTTCCTGAACCGGACGTCAAGGCCAACATCCTGACGTTCGAAGGCCCCGGCATCCTGAAACCGGAGGCCATCGCGTACATGCGCGAGATCGAGCGCAACCTGATGCAACAGGACCGCGTCATCGCCGACACCCTGCGCACGCTCCCGTTCTTCGTCGAGACGTGGCAGACGGTCAAGGGCGGCGCGCCGTGCGCCGGCATCGTGGTGGCCGACGGGCGCACCGGCGGCATCCTGGACCCGGTCCTGGGCGGCGCCAGTCAGACCCCCCTACCCTGCAACACCGCCGTGGCGTTCCCCGCCACTGAGGAAGACCTTCGCCGCGAGGTCACTGCCATGTTCAACAGTCCCATGTCGGAGCTGGCCGCGATCATCCTGAACTATCCGGTGGCCATCGAGAACGTGGACAAGGGCATGGCCGCCATGACATTCAGCGTCAAGGCCGCCTCCTACGACGAGGCCGAAGAGGTGTGGTTCCAGGTGTGGGACGCCGTCCACCGCGCCAATGTCACCTTCGGCGGCGTGCCCGAGGGCGTCAACGTGGCGTTCGTGGGCAACACCGCCACCAATTACCTGTTCGTCGCCGAGCAACTGCCCTGGCTGACCTACATGTCGGTCGTGGCCACCGGCATCCTGTTCGTCTTGGTCCTGGTGTTCACCCGCGACATCAAGGCCACCATCGTCGCCACCGCATTGGCCGGCATCACCAGCATCTGGTGGCTTGGCTTGTTGCCGTTCTTGAACATCGGCTTGGCCATCACGTTGATGTTACCGTTGGTGTTCATCTTCAACATCGGTACCGATTACGCCGTCCACATCATCTGGAGCCTGAAGAAGGTCGGCGACGCGCGTGAGGTCTTTGCGACGACGGGCAAGGCGATCCTGTTCTCGGCCATCACCACGGCCGGGTCGTTCGCGGTCTTCGTCGCCATCCGTAACGTCGCCGTCAGCCGCACCATGATCGCTACCACCCTGAGCATCTTCGTCATCTTCACGGCGACCATGCTGGTCATCCCCATCTTCTACAAGGTGGCTGGTCGCGAACAGATCACCGAGGTGGCGGCCCCGGTGGTCAAGGCGACGCGAATCAAGAAGGCCAAATCATAGGACGCCCCGTGGGGCTCCCATGGACCCAGCTGCGGCTTTCCTGCACCGCCAGGAACGCAAGGCCATCGCACGGCGCCGCAAGCGTGAGCCCATCCTCGCCATGGTGCCCGCGTACCACGACGAGCGCCTCGGCATCGTCGCCGTGACGCCGACACGCATGCTGTTCGCCAGTCGTGGCTGGCTCCGCACCCCGGTCATCCAGTGGTCGCGCAAGAGCCTGGCCGGCGTCCGCCTGGAGACCATGCGCTACGGCACCGTGCGGGTGGCCACCAAGGCGGGCAAGGAGCTGCGCTTCGAACTGACCAACGTCGGCCACAAGACGCAGATCATGGGGGCCCTAGTGCCCGGCCAGCGGCCGGTCGACCCGATCAAGGCGTTGACGCGCCGCCCGACCCAGAAGACCCCGCGCCAACCGACGGTGCCTATGGCGGACCCCCTGGCCCACCGCCACACGCCGGAGTATGCGGCCAAACTGCGCGAGATGGTGGCCAACGGCGTGATGACCCAACAAGAACTGGACTGGCAGCTCGGCCGTTGAACACTTCACCCCCCACGTGTTTTTGTCGACCCAGGTAGATTTATTGCGGACCTCGAGAATCATCGTGCATGTTCGATGCATGCCCGAACCCACAGGTCCAGCGTAGTATCCGATGGCTCTTCCTGGGCTCTGGCGTGCTGTTTCTTGCCACCGTGGTCCTCGGTTTCGTCAATGTGTTCAGCCCGAGCATCATTCCGCACGCGCAGGTCCTGGCCCACTTCCACAGCGGCAGCATCGGCTGGGTCACGCTGTCGGTCATCGCCGCCACGTTGTGGGCGTTCACGGCCGGCCGTGACCCGGGTGAGGGCGTCGCCAATTTCGCATCCCTCGTCGCCGGCATCGGCACCGTCGCCGTCGCGGGCTACATCGCGGCGTTCGGCTTGGCGTTCAGCGGCAACGGACCGTACTGGATGTTGCCCTTGTTCGGCATCCCGAGCGGGCTGGTCATCATCGCGGCGTTCATCTTCACCCTGCAGCAGCGCAGGCATATCACCTGGACGCCACCCCACCTGTTGCTGAGTGGCGCCCTGCTCGTCGCCAGCCTGGGGGCCACCATGGGCATCCTGATCGGACTGGCCCACTCAGAGATCGTCGACGCGTTCCCGGCCGCCGCCGACAAGATCGGGTCGCACGCCGGACCCATGGACATGTACCTCGCGCTGGCTTTCGGCGCCCTTGCCGAGCGTCTGCTTGGCGGATCCGCCACCCTCACTCGCTGGGCCAAGACCCAGGTGGCGCTGGGCGTGCTGAGTGGATTCGTCATCAGCGCCGCGTTGTTCACCGGCACCGAGCCGCTGATCCCCGTCGCGCTGCTGTTGTTCCTGGCTTCGTTCGTGATCTTCTTCGTCCGCATCGGCCACCGCGGCTTCCGCCATGGCTTCGGGGACGGGATCCGTTCGGCGACCACCTTCGGCACCCTGTTCTTCCCGGTCTACATCCTGGTGTTCGTCTACCTGGTGGCGACGTACTTCTCCCAGGGGCTCGAACCCCCGAAGGCGTGGCTGGTGCTGTTCCCACACGTGACGTTCGTCGGCATGGCGACCAACCTGCTGCTGGCGACCCACGCCCGCTTCAGCGACGCCACGGGAGGTCTGCGCCTCAGCATCATCGTGCTGAACATCGGATTGGTCCTGTTCATCGCAGGCACGATTGCAGCAGACGACCGATACGCGGCCATCATCATGGGCCTCGGCATCCTCATGGCATGGATCATCGTCATGCGAGCCCACTGGGCGGCACGGGGCCAAGGCCTGGCGACGGGTGTGTGACGCGCCACGCCTCGACCTGAGCCGATGCGAGCCCGATGGTTGCAGGCGTTCGAGCATGGCCCCAACCTGTGCGGGTGGATGCATGATGCATGAGCGCCGCCATCGACCTCACGCCCATCCCCCATGTCAACGCCGCCCTGCCTCCGGCCTCGGAGGCATTAGAGCTGCTGCGTGCATGCATCGCCGCCGGCCGCCGCTGCGGCGTCAGCGCCATGTCGATTGAATTGCTGAACCGCTGCTCTGCGACCGCACAGGCTTTTCTGGTCGCCACGGAGACGGATGACGTCGCGGCGTTCCTGAAGAACGTCGACTTCGCCCGTCTGGCCTACGAGCCGGCGACGGTTGCGCTGCTGACAGGCCCGTAAGGTGCGGGCAATTGATTCTAGGCGCGATGCGCGCGGTGCGGCTCCGAGCGAAGCGGCCCGCCTGAACAAAAGGGAAGGAGAAAGGGTAAGGGGATTCTTGGGAAGCGTCGGCCTACGGCCTCGCTTCCAGGCTCTGGTCGTGCAAGCACGACCCGAGCCGTAAGCTCAGAACGTCGTCGCGCCCTGCGGGCGCGCCTCCTTGTCTGACCTTAGAAGTCCATTCCGCCCAATCATCCGGCACTGGGCGTCGCCCAGCACCGGAATCCCGGGTGCAATGTCCTTCTGGCGGTCGCTGCGCGACCTTAGAAGTCCATTCCGCCCATGCCGCCCATGTCGCCGCCCGGGGGCGGGCTGAACGACTTGGCAGCGATGACGTCGTCGATGCGCAGGATCATCGTGGCGGCCTCGGTGGCGGCCTTGATCTCTTGCGTGCCCACGCGGAGGGGCTCGATGACGTTGTTGGCGAACATGTCTTCGATCTTGCCGGAGAACACGTTGACACCGTGGCTGCTGTTGCCCTTCTTGTGGGCGCGGCGCAGGCTCAGGAGGATGTCGATCTCATCGAGACCGGCGTTCTCGGCCAGCGTGCGGGGGACGACTTCCATCGCTTCGGCGAAGGCTTCGACAGCCATCTGCTCGCGGCCACCGACGGTCGGGGCGAAGCTGCGCAGTTGCATGGCGATCTCGGTGGCAGCGGCGCCGCCACCGGGGGTCATCTTGCCGTCTTCGAGGGCGACGGCGACGACGCTCAGGGCGTCTTCGAGGGCGCGGTCGGCTTCGGCGACGACGTGCTCGGTGCCGCCGCGCAGCAGGATGCTGACAGCCTTGGCTTCCTTGCACTCGGTGATGAACGTGAAGGTGTCTTCGCCGATCTTCTTCTCGAAGACCTTGCCGGCGGTGCCGAGGACGTTGGCCTTGAGGTCGTCAAGCGTGTTGACGATGGTCGCGGCGGTGGCCTTGGCGAGTTTCTCCATGTCGCTCTTCTTGGCGCGGCGGATGGCGTAGATGCCAGCCTTGGCGAGGAAGTGCTGGGCGAGGTCGTCGATGCCCTTCTGGCAGACGAGGACCGTGGCGCCGCTCTTCTTGACCTTCTCGACCATGGCCTTCAGGGTCGCTTCTTCCTGGGCAAGGAAGGCGCCGAGCTGGTCGGGGGCGGTGATCTCGATCTTGGCGTCGACCTCGGTCTTCTTGATCTCGAGGGCGGCGTTGACCAGAGCGATCTTGGCGTTCTCGACGCGCTCGGGCATGCTGCTGCTAACGCGTTCCTTGTCGAGGATGATGCCTTCGATGAGCTCGGTGTCTTCCAGGCTGCCACCCTTGGCCTTCTGGACAAGGATGTTGTCGAGGTCGACCGTGGTGACGGCGTTCTTGCCGGTGCCGTTGGTCTCAGCGACGGCGGAGACGGCGCGGACGACGATGTCGGTCAGCAGGTCGCTGGACGAGCTGGCGTTCTTGCTGGCCAGGCTGGTCTTGGCGATGTTGTTGAGCGTCTTCGTGTCGCCCTTCTTGATGGTGACGGCCATGGCCTCGAGGAC
>JBFJNL010000032.1:0-20185 GCA_041618195.1 Thermoplasmatota archaeon
AGCAGACCGATGTGGATGCGTCCGTCGCCGAGCCATGCGTAGACCTCGACCTCGGGTGCCTTGAGGTCTATGGCGTGGCCTGCCGCCGCGAGTGCGGCGCCCAAGGTGCGTTCGGTCTGCGCGGCGAGAGGGGCCTTGTCCTGGCCGTAGCGATGGCTGCGCACGGCGGCACGGCCGACGCCGTCAGCGCGGGCGGCTACGACTGCCACGAGCGCCTCGATGCCCTCTGGCGTGCACGGTGCGTCGCCCCAGTGCTCACCCCAGCCCCAAGCTTGCACGTGGTGGCCGAGGGCGTCCGGGGCGTCGACGAGCCGGACGCGACCCGTCGGCTTGGCGGTGACGCGCCCACCGTGCACCGCCAGCAGCGCCTGCAGTTCAGCATCCGGCAACGTCGGGTGGTCGCCCTGGAGCAGGATGCCGTACACAGGCGCTGCACGGGGCCTTGGTTTTCAGCGTTGGCGCCGGGCCGCGATGGCGACGAGGGCGCCGATCAGCAGCGCGATACCGAAACCAGGCACGTTGACGGCGGGCGCCGCTTCCACGTCACCTTCCGAGCGCGTGCCGTCGTCCGGCGCGTCGCCGGCGGCCTGCTGCAGCCACACGATGACGTCCTCAGCGTACAGCGATGTGGTGATGGTGTCTGCGGGTTCGTAGCCCGTGCCGCTGTCACGGAAGCGTGCCTGCACAGCGTAGGTCGCGGCACCGCCGGCGAACTGGTCGTCGACGATGGACTGGCCATCGGTACGTCCGACGACGCGGAAGTCTTCCAGGGCCCAGACGGTGTAGCCGACGATGCGTGCGTCGCCGCTGCCTTCCCAGCTGATGCGGACGCGGCCGTCGAGCATGCCGACGGCGGTGACGTTCTTGACGCGGTAGTCAGGGTCATGGCGATCAAGTGCGTCGCTGCCCATGCGAAGTTCGTCGAGGTCAGAGTAGCGGTCGCCGTCGGTGTCCGCCCGCAGCGGGTCGGTGCCCCCGGCGATCTCGGCCGTGTCGCTCAGGCCATCGTTGTCGTCATCCTGGTCGGCGTTGTCTCCGACGCCGTCACGGTCGTTGTCGCGCCATTCGGTGGCGTCGTCCGGGAAGGCGTCGCGCCAGTTGGCGTGGCCGTCGCCGTCGCGGTCGTTGTCGCAGATGTCGCCCCGCAGGTCGCCATCCATGTTCTCTTGGCCCGGGTTGGCCTGGGTGCGGCAGTTGTCGTCGCGGTTCTGGATCCCGTCGCCGTCTTCGTCGCCGGTCGGGCCGTCGTCGGGGTTGGTGTCGCAGGCATCACCGATGCCGTCGCTGTCAGCGTCAGCCTGGCCGGGGTTGTGGACGCGAGGACAGTTGTCCTCTTCGAGCCCGTCGCCATCAGGGTCCGGCGGTGTGCTGGCCGCGTTGTGCGGGTCACTGCCGGCACCGGCTTCGATGGTGTTGTTGTAACCATCCGCATCGGGATCTTCGGGCGTGCTGGACGCATCGTCAGGGTTGCTCAAGGCTGCGGCTTCGGCGGTGTTGTTGTAGCCGTCACCGTCGCGGTCACGCGGGGTGCTCTTAGGGTCACGGCGGTCGCTTCCTGCATCGATCTCCTGTTTGTCGCTCCAGCCATCGCCATCATCGTCCTCGTCACAGACGTCGCCGTGGACGTCGCCGTCGAGGTTGGCTTGGTCCGGGTTCGCCATGGCCGGGCAATTGTCGACGTCATCAGCGTGGCCATCACCGTCCCCATCGCGTGCCCACACAGTGTGGTGGATCGTCACCGAGGCGCCGGGAGCCGGCAGGGCCAGGCTCGTGCGGTTGCCGTCGTAGCCACTGGTCCAGGCGGTCTTGTCATGGAGATGGAAGGTCAACAGCCAGCCGGTGGCTTCGCCGCGCACCAGTTCGTCGTGGGTGACGACGAAGGTGGCGGAGTGCGCCGTGGTGTTGATGGCGTCCCGATGCAGGGTCGTCTGGCCAGCCGAGAGGTGTAGGCTCGGGGTGCTGCCGTTGGCCCAGGATGCCGGGTCGTCGCCGAGGCGCCAGGTCGTGGTGATGTGGACCTCGTCGCGGGGGCCGTCGGCGGCGCGGAAGCGCCAGGTGTCGCCGCGCAGGGCCGGGTCGAACGCCCAGTCGACGTGACGCCCCACGTCGGCGGTGACGTTGGCGCCGGCCGTGACGGTGCCATTGGCGATGCCTGCTGTGGCGCCTGCAGTGGCGTCACTGATGGCCGTCGTTGAGCCGCCTCCTGTGGTGGCATCACCTCCGACACCAGGTACGCCTAGACCGTCGGCCGCTGCGGACCCCGTGCCTCCGAGCTGGGCCTGCGCGCCTCCGGTGATCAATACGAGTGTCAGAATCAGTGCCATGGCCTTCATGGCTCCTCATGGGGGCCCGATTGTACTTAGGCCCCGTCGTGAGAGGGGGAAAGTCACCAGCGCTTTTGGAAACGTTTTTTCCACAATGCGCCGAGGTTGCCGAATCCATCACGCCACGTCTCGATGACCGCTTCACCGATGCGCGGCCTTAGACTGGCGGCCAACTCCTTCGAGCGGACGTTCTTGCGCTTGAACGCCTCGATCTTGATCTCCTGACTGAACGCCATGCCATCGGACAGGGTGTCGAAGGGGATCTTGCGTAGCGCCTTGCGGCGGATGACCCACATGCCGCTCTGGCTGTCGCGCAAGCGGATCATGAAGAGGATGCGCGTGGTGGCGCTGAGAATGAAGTTGCCCAAGTGGTGCTTGGGACTCATGGCACCGCGGTGGATCTCGCCGTAGCGGTTGCAGGTGACGAAATCGAGGTCCTGCAGCAACAGCTGTTCGATGTACTCGTGGCAGCGGTCGAAGGGGTAGGTGCCGTCGGCGTCGCCGGTGACGATGATGTCGCCGCGGGCCTCGTGGAAGCCGGTCTTGTAGGCGCGCCCGTAGCCACGGCGCTTCTCGATGACGACCTTGGCGCCGCGCTCGCTGGCCTCGGCGCGAGTGTTGTCTTTGGAGTCACCGTCGACGATGAGCAGTTCCAGGTCCCAGCCGCGATGCGCGAACGCCTCCTTGTCGATGCTGTCCAGCGTGGCGCCGATGCCCCCCTCTTCGTTAAGGGTCGGGATCAGGATGGTGACCTGCACAAGTCCTCGAGGCCTGCCATGGGCTTTGAAGGGATGGGGTCAGTGCGGCGGCCGTCGTCCAAGTTTGGCGTCGACGTATCCAAGGAAACCGAAGCCCATGCGCAGGATGCCCCACACGCTACCACCCTGCAGGCGGATCATATCGGTGAGCGGGTACTGGTGCCACAGGCCGCCGTGCTTCTTGGTGAGCTGCTTGCGGCCGTAGCCGTTCCAGTAGGCTTGGCGGGCGAAGGCGTTGATGCTGTCGCGGGCACGGGCGTAGACAATGGCGTCCGGCGCGTGGGCGATATGGCCGCCGGCTTCGATGGCGCGGTAGTTCAGGTCGATGTCTTCGGCCGTGACGAGTTGCGCGTCGAAGCCGCCGATACGCTGGAACAGTTCCTTCGGGTAGGCCAGGTTGCAGCTCGGCCAGGTGGTGTCTTGGCCACCGTGAGGCAGTTCGACGCGGTGCAGTTTGGTGAACGCCCAGAAACCGATGAACTCGCTCTTGCCCGCGACGATGCGGTCCGGGTGGCCGGCTTGCGCGGCGACGAGCGCTCGAGTCCAGTCGGCATTGGCGATGCAGTCGCCGTCGATGAATGCCAGCAGATCGCCTGTGGCGGCGGCTGCGCCGAGGTTGCGGCCCAAGCCACGGCTGCAACGCTGCACCATGATGCGCAGGGGCAGGCGCTCTTCGTAGCGCTTGCAGATCTCCACCGTACGATCGGTGCTTTCGGCATCGACGATGATGACCTCGTGGAGGTGGGCCTGGTGAAGGAGGCTGTCCAGCAAGTGTCGGATGGCCCGGGCTTCGTTGCGGACCGTGACCACCACCGAGACTTTCACAGGTTCACCAATGGGTCCACCTTCTTGGGTCTGTTCACCCACGGCCGCGCGCCTCCTTGCCCAGTTCACGGGGGTTGAGCGACGAGCGGATAAGGTCCCAATCGGCCATGCGGACGGTCCGTGTGACGATCAGGGTCAGGACGTAGGCGGCAGCCCCGATGGCGCCGACGAAGGCCAAGCCCCAGACCCGGTCGTACGCGGTCGCGGGGAGGCGCGCCCGCAACACCAGCCAAATGACCAGCGGGACGAGGCCGGCCGCGAACACGCGGACCTGGGACAGGTCGACGAATCGGATGCTGAGGGTCCGGGTGGCGTGGGCCCGCGTGTAGGCGTACGAGACGAGGCTACTGGCGAAGGTCGCCATGGCCGCTCCTTCCGCGCCGAGCCCGGCGAGTTCGACACCCAAAATGGACTGGGGGATGAGAATCACGTTGAGGACGACATTGATGGTCAGATTGAGCATGCTCGAGCGCACGAGGATCTGCGTGTCTCCCGACGCCAGGTGCTTGGTGCGGACGGGCATGCTCAACGCGGCGACGAGCGTCCAGGCGGCAAGCCAGCGCAGCGCTGGAGCACCGCCCAAGAAGCCATCACCCACGAGGATGTGGATGCCGGCCTCGGCCCAGATCATCATGGCGATGGCCACCGGGACCACCACAAGGAGCAGGAAGCGCTCGACCTGTAGGAAGGCCCGCATGGCCTGATCCGTCTTGCCCGCCTTGATGAGGCTGGCGAAGTACGGCATGAGAAGGCCTCGCAATGCGATGTTGGCCAGCAGTGCGATGCCAGCGAGTTTCTGCGCGGCACCGTACCATCCGACCTGTTTCGTGGTCCAGAAGTAACCCAGCATCAGCACGTCCGTGTGCTGCAAGGCCAACGCCAGCATCCCTGTGAGTGCGACGGGGAAGGCAAAAGCGCGGTACTGGCGGGCCAATTCAGGATCCCAGGGGCCGACCACCGTCTTGTCGCTGAGCCACCAGAAGGCGGCCAACAGGATCGCCGCGACCTTGCCTGCGAAGTGCCCGACAGCCACGAAGATCGCCAGATCGAACGTGGACGGGTCCGCGGGCAGGTTCAGGGCGCCGGCCACGGCCTCCGCCAGAGGGGAGAACGGCACCCAGCGCCCCGATGCCGCGCCGAAGCCGAGACCGATGACGGCCACCACCCCGGCGTAGACGATGCTGTCCAGCGTATTGCACCACTCAGCCCGGTGGATGCGGCCTTGCGCGACCCACGTGTCCGTGGCGACGCGGCGTCCGCCCGCGACCACGGTGGAGGCGAGGATGATGAAGACCACGGTGAGGCTGGTGGCGTCGGTATGTGTACGGCCCAGCAGGTCCAGCCAGGTCCACGCCGCCAGCAGGATGGCCACGACGAGCCCCGCACTGAGAGCGGCCCGGATGCGCACGTAGACGCCGAGCGCTGCCTCGACCGGAAGGCCGCGGGCCAGTTCACGTTGATGGGCTTGGTTGAAGCCCAGTTGGAACAGGCTGCTGAAGATGCCGACGAGACTGACCGCGAACAGGTAGGCACCGTAGGCGCCGGGGGAATAGTAACGGCCAACGGCGAGCAGCACGGTGTAGCCGAGGAGTGCCCCGATACCCTGCGAGCCGAGGATCAGCGAGACTTTGCTCCCGAGTCGATGGTGACCCTGGAATCCTGCTGTTCGCCCGTCGGCCACGTCCCGCACGAGCCTTGGCGTGCTTTCAAAGCATCCGTTGCTTCATTTGTGGTAGTCTGGGTGGAGGAACGCTGAAATGGCGCGCTTGTCGCCTTTTTGCAGGCCCTTGAGCGTGTACCAGTTCATCTCCAATCCGCGAGCGATGTGGACGGCGGCGAAAAACAGCAAGCCCTCGACCCAGAACCCGCTGACGGTGATCAACGCGAGCAACCACAGCGTCACGTCGCGATTGAAGGCGAACGGGATGAAGAACGTCCGGACGCCTTGCTTGATGGGCTTGCGCGGCGACACATCGACCTCCAGGATGCCCTCGCCAGGCGTCGCGTCCACGGCCTGATGCAGTCCCTGGCGCAGGAGGTACAGGTCCTTCTGGATGTTGGCCCAGCGGACGTACAACGTCGCATGGATGCTGGCCCCCGTGGCGACGAGGACGACCCATGGAGCCGCCCAGCTGGACGGCTCGGCCACACCGAGCGCCATGCTCATGCCCAGCGCGAGGACCCAGCCGCCTTCCACCCAGCGGTCGAACACCGTGTCGAGGAGCCCGCCCCCGAGCGTCCCTTTGCCAGTGAGGCGAGCGACTTGACCATCACTATGGTCCCACCACAGGCCCAGCATGAGCAGTCCGGCGCCGAGGCCGGGTGCCCAGCCTTGCGGCAGCAACGCGATCGTGGCCATGCCAGCGAGGCTCACCTGAAAACTGAGGATTGATACTTGATTGGGCGTCAGACCAACGACCACGAACAACTGGGTCCATGGCCACGCCAAGTACGTGTTGAGCGTGCTCAAGAACCGCCGCGTCCACAAACCTTCCAGATATGGCTCCTTGACCGCATCCTTGAACCGCACGACCACGCCAGGGATGGATGCGACAAAAGGGTGCCCTTATGGCTGCCCCATCGGGTCTCGCGGCATGGGCGAAAAGGCGCGCTACCTCGATGTGACGCAGTGGCGTCGATATCCGCTTGGCCGCTTCAACTCGGCGACGGCCCAGCCTTTGAGCGCCGCCCTGGCCGCGATGCGCGCCACGCCGAACCAGGTCAGCGTGCTCTCGCTACTGGTCAGCCTCGTCGGCATCGTCGCGGTGGCCGCCGGTGACGCCTCGATGCTCGTCGCGGGAGCGCTCTTGGTGCACGTCGGCCTGCTGCTCGACCATGCGGATGGCCAAGTGGCCCGGCGGCGCGGCATGGGCTCGACATGGGGCATGTACCTTGACATGGTCATCGACCGCATCGTCGAGACGGGGCTCATCGTGGCCACGGTCGCTGCGGCCCTGCGTCGCGCCCCGGGCTTGACGACGCCTTGGATGCCGCTGCCCGACCTGGCAGTGGCCATGCTAGCCGTGGTGGCGATCGCGGCCATGCTCACCTGGCGGTTCCTCAACGCCTACAATGATGTGCTGTACCTGCGGAGCCACCTGTTGGCCACCGGGCGCATTCCGGCGGCTGTGCCGGCCACGCCCGGACGGGGAGTCGTCTTCACCCGCGACTGGGTCTTCCTGATCTGGCTCGTCGGCACCATCCTGGGCCAACACCTTGCCCTGCTAGCACTGTTGGCCGGTCTGCACGGCCTCGTGTGCCTGGGCAAGATCCGCGCCTTCTGGCTGCACCATCGGCAACCCGAGGTCCGGGCGGCCGCGGTGCTGGATCGCGACTACCACTGAACGGTCACGGAGCACGCAGGTCCCGGGGTTACGGGCAGAGACGCGCCGAAAGGCGAACGCCCGTGGAGTGGACGGGATGCGGCCCGGGGATCGAGCCACGGGTGCGGCTGCTTCCTCGACGGCGACCCCACGATGCAAGGCAATACCCGGCGGATGCCGCAGGGGCGAGGCGGATCGTCAGGCCGCGGGTCACGTGCCGAACGCGTCGCGGGCGGCGGCCAGGTCCTCGGGGAAGTCGATCTCCATGGCGCGTGCTTGGCCGATGTCGACGCAACGCACGGGGCGCTGGGTGTACGGCAGCATGTGCTCAATGGCACGCTCGAAGTACGCGTCGGCGTCCAGGTACGTCAATGCCTGCTCGAACAGCGGTCGGTCAGCCTCGCAGTAGAAGTTGATGCCGACAGCCTCGCCTTCGCCGTGGACCTGCTTGGAGAGGGCCATCAGGCGACCTTCACGGATACGGAACTTGATCTCTTCATCGCCGCAGACGCGTGGGTCGACGGCCAGGCTTGTGACGGCTGCGTCATCCGTGATGGATTGCAGGACGCCATCATCGAAGACGACGTCGCCGTTGAGTGCGACGACGGCCCCCGGTCCAAGGCCTTGCAGGCCGATGAGCATGGATTTTCCCGTGTTGGTGTCCATGTACGCCGGGTTGTCGATGAATTTCACGTTGGGCCAGCGTTTGCCCACGTGGGCCTTGACGCGGTCTGCCTGAAAGCCGACGACGACGGTGACGTCGTCCAGGCCGGCTTGGTGCAAGCGCTCCAACTGTTGGTCGATGATGGTACCATCTCCCCAGGGGATCAAAGCCTTGGGCATCTCGTGGCCAAGTCTGGAGCCGAAACCAGCAGCGAGAATGAGTGCCTGCACAGTGCGGCCACAGCAAGGCGGGCTTAAGATGGTCGGCGTCGGGCCAGCGGCGCAGCATGGCAACCTCTATCAACAACACCCAAGTCGGCGGCCAAGTCCACGCCTCGGTGGCTCAGTTGGTAGAGCAGCTGATTCGTAATCAGCAGGTCGAGGGTTCAAATCCCTCCCGGGGCTTTTTCATGGCGAAGTGCCGCCGTTTGGCGGCTGGTGGGGGCATGATGGCCTCGCCGGCAAGACCTCGCGACCCACTGCGGCGATGCCGTCGCGTCTTGTAGCGGACCTCTGCGGTCGTCGAGCCCAAAGACCAAGAACGCCGCGCAGGTGGAATGCCTCGTGTCGGTCGGTGCGAGCGTGCGGTGGCGATGGAAGTGGCTTCGCCGCGAGTTGCGCATCGCCGCGACCATGCGCGGCGGCGACCGTCTGGCCGTGCTGGGCCGCCTGGGCCGCAGGCCTCCCAGCAATGCCCGCTGGCGGCTCCAGCGCTTTGGACGGCGCACGCTGACAGCCATCCTGGAGACGGCCCGCGAGCTAGACGTCCCCGTGTTCATCACATTCGGCACGTTGTTGGGGTGGATCCGGGAGCAAGGCTTCATCCCCCACGACGACGACATCGACCTGGGGCTCTTGGACGAACACTGGAAGCACGTACGACCCTTGGCGGAGCGCCTGGCCACGCAAGGGTGGGAAGTGCGTTGGTTCGGCCGCGAGGAAGTACGCTTCCGCAACCCGTCGCTTGGGGGGGTCGCCGTCGATATCTTCCGCTTCCGCCACACGTTGGACGGGGTCGAAAGCCGTGCGTTCTCATCTGCAGGCGAGCACATCTACCGGTTCCCCGCCAGGCTCTTTGCACCACTGCGCGAGGTGCATGCCTTCGGGGCGGCGCTGCGGACACCGGCCCATCCCAAGGAGTTCCTGGCCGCGCATTACGGCGATTGGCAGGTCCCGAAAGAGACCTGGGATTACCGCACCGACGCAGATAGCGCCCGGCCTCCAGCCGACGATTGACGGCTAGTCGCGCAAGAACGAGTACAGATGGTTGAACGCCTCGAAGCGACAGGCGCGCACATCAGCCCATTGTGCTTTGAGTGCTGCAGTCACCTCTTCCCGTGCAGCCTCATAGTCGGGCCAGCGCGCCGGCTCGAGCCTGCCATACAGGATGACGTTGCTGCGTGCGGCCCAGGCCAGGGCGGCGCGGATGGCCGGCCCATCGCCTTTCTCGCGGACTGTCAGCAGCGTCCGATGCACCTGACGCATGCGCAACAGGTCGACCGGCGGGATGCGCCCTTCCTCGCCCCGTTGGTGGTCCAGCCTGGCGTTGGGGGTCAGCCAGAAATCCTTGCCCGTGGCCTGACGCACGCGCAAGGAGAAGTCCAGGTCCTCGCCGTAGCAGTAGCGCTCCATCTGGGCCTCGAAAGCATGGGCTTGGACGACGGCACCGGGGAAGGTCATGTTGCAGCCATACACCCAATCCGAGCGCAGGTCCTTGCGTGGGTGATTGGGGTACGACACGTGCAGCGGCCAGCGCAGGCGGCACGTGGTGCGCGTGACGTGGCTCATCAAGAGGGCGCGCGTTGCCACGTTGCGCCAGGTCGCGCTCTGCGGGAAATCCGGCACATGACCCATCCAACCAGAAGCATCAGGGCGCCGGGCGGCCAACGCTTGGATCTGTTCCAGGTAGTCGTTGGCCGGCAAGACATCACTGTCGAAGAAGGTGACCAGGTCGGCATCCTTGACATGAGCCCGGGCGGCGTTGCGAGCCCGTGTCAATGACGGGCGGCCCGTCATGCGATGGTAGACGTCCGTGGCACGCACGACGCAGGCGACGTCGTCGCCGGGGGTGTCGTCCACGATGACGATGCGATCGGGGCGTACGGTCTGCCGGTCAAGGGCCTCGAGGAGCGCCTGGACGGCCTGGGGGCGGCCGAAGGTCGGGATGACGACCGCGTGCACAGGCGTGGCACCGGCGCTGCGCCATTAACGTTAGGCGCCCCACAACGCCTAACGACGGCGGCCCGTGCCACATTCGTGTACGACCGTGACCTAGCCCATGTCCACGACGCGGGCTTCACGCAGGTCGCCGAGGCTGCGGCGCGCATGGTGCTGGACGAGTCCGATCCCGGCGTGGTGATCGATCTTGGTTGCGGCGGCGGCGCCCTGTGCGAAGTGTTGGCGGAGGCCGGCTACCAGGTGCACGGCATCGACGTCTCGCCGGCCATGGTCGCACTGGCCCGGCGCCGCGTGCCGCAAGGTCATTTCGAGGTGGCCGACGTGACGGCTGTCGCGCTGCCGCCCTGCGACGTCGTGACCGCCATAGGGGAGGTGTTGTGCTACGCCTGCCCCGATGACGCTTCGCTGGACGGGCTGCTCGAGCGCATCCACGAAGCATTGCGCCCCGGCGGCCTGCTGTTGTTCGACGTCGCCACGACGGGGCGGGCCAAGGAGCCGACGCAACGCAGCGCCCGAGGCAAGGGGTGGCGTGTCGAGGCGACCGCCGTGGAGTCCGACGGCGTCCTGACCCGGACGATCGACACCTGGCGCACGGCCCCTGACGGCGAACGTCACAGTCGGGAGATCCACAGGCTGCGGCTGTTCGAAGTGGACGACGTGCTCGCGCGATTGCGAGACGCGGGCTTCGAGGCCGAGCCCTTGGCCGGCTACGATGACTATGGCTTCCAGCACGGCTGGGATGCATTCATGGCGCGGCCCCGAGCCGATTAGCGCAGCGTGAACGGATCGCCCATCATGGGCAAGTGGACGTCGGCGAAGTCGCTCAGGTCGGGCACGAGCTCCTCGCGGTTGTCACCGTGGAACAAGACGATGTCCGTGGCGCCCGTGGCGCGCGCGAACTCGACCAGGTCGGTGTGGCCGGCGTGTGCACTGAAGTCGAACGTACGCACCTCACAAGCGACCTTGTGGACCTTCTTGCCAGGGTTGCGCGGGTCCATGTCCATGACGCCCTCGTCGAGCAAACGGCGACCATTGGTGCCCTTGACCTGGTAGCCGGCGACCGCGATGCCGTTCTTGGCATCGTTCCGGAGCGCATCCAAGTAGTACAGCACGGGGCCGCCTTCCATCATGCCGCTGGTGGTCAGGATGACGTCCGCCTCGCGCAGGGCGACGCTGCGCCCGCGGTGGTTGCGGATTGTCTTCGTCTCGCCCATGGCACGCTCGTACTTCTGGGGGTCTGCAAGGAACTGCGGGTGTTGGGCGAAGATGCTGCTGACCGTGCGGGCCATGCCGTCCATCCAGACGTCGTAGCCGTGGCCGGCGAGGACCATGGCCAGTTCTTGGGCGCGACCGACGGCGAAGACCGGGCTGATGACCTTGCCACCGCGGCCGACGACATCGGCGACGAAATCGAGGTACTCCTTCTCCACCTGCTCCCGGGGCGTGTGTTCGCGGCCGGCGTAGGTGGTCTCCATGCACAGGATGTCACACTTCACCGGCTTGGCGGGCCCGACGAGGCGTTGGGGCCTCGTGAACAGGTCGCCGGTGAACACCATGGTGCCGCTATCGGCTTGGACTTCAACCTGGGCCGCTCCGGGGATGTGGCCGGCGCTGTGGAACTGGACCTTCAGGCCTCCCACGTGGCGGGGGTGCTCGAAGTCCATGAAGTCGTACATGTCGTGGGTGGCCTCGATGTCGGCGTCGGTGAACGGTTCCGGGAAGCCTTCGCTGCGGGCGATCTTCAGGGAATCGTGGTGCATCAGGGTGCTGACCGCGGCGGTGACGGGCGTGGTCATGATGGTGGATTCGAAGCGGTTGGCGAGCCACGGGATCATGCCGCTGTGGTCCAGATGGGCGTGGGTCAGGATGACCTGGTCGACCGACGGGGCCTCAAGCGGGTATTCCGGGGGCTTGTCCGGGGCGATGCCGTAGTCGAACAGCAGTTGCACGTCGTCGGTCTTGGCCAGGAATCCGAGGCGCCCGATGTCCTGGGCGGCTCCGAGGAAGCGGCAATCAAAGCTCACGCTCCAGACCACGCGTGGGTGGGTGAAAGACCCCTCGGGTCCGGGCCTTAGGCGCTGCGGCGGCGCAGGGCGCCGATGGCCGCGAGGGCCGCGATGAGCGCCACGACGGGGAGGCCTGGGATGCCGTTGCCCTCGCCTTCGCCTTCAATCTGCTCGGGGTCGGAGACGGTGGTGACCAGAGATGCCGGGTTCCAGAACAGCTGAGCACCGTCGACCTCGAAGGCGTACACGGTGCCGAGACCGCGGTCCTGCAGGGTCAGGGGGTATGTCTTGCCGTCGGCGCCGACAGCGACGTCCGGCAGGCCGCTGGCTGCGGCGCGGATGTGGAACAGGTCGTTGCGGAAGATGACGCGGGCCATGAACTGCTCCACCGTGGTGTTCTTGGAATTGTCCAGGGGATTGAGTTCGTTGACTTCGGCGGGGACGACCAGGCTCAGGTTGCCCGTGTGGACACCGGCCGGGAGGCGGAACGATGCGACGTAGGTCGTCGTGCCGGAGACCGCCACGTCGAAGCTACCGAGGGTCTTGCCGGCGAACGTGACGTTGACAGGGACGGCGACGATGCCGTCGCGCTGCTTGGCGACGATGGTAACACGAACATTCTCGTTGATGATGGCGCCGCCGTCGGTCTGCTTGACCGAGACCAGTTCAAGGTCGGTCTCGAGGGGGACGACGTCGACGGCTTGCACGATGCGGACCAGGTTGCCCACGACGTCCTCGACGCGAACCTCGAGCAGTTGGCTGCCGAGTTCCATGGGGGTGACCATGGGGGCGTACGAGTGTTTGCCGGGCAGGCCAGTGAGCGTCGCTTCCTGAGTGCCGAGACGCGCGGTCACCGTGACGTTGGAGTCGTCAGTGACTTCGAGGGGCACCTTATTGGGCACGCCCAAGAACATCCGGGCAGGGATGTTGTGCGCGACGTTGGGGTCATTGCTGTCAGCGTAGACCTTGACCGAGATCTCGCGCTCTTGGCCAAGGCGGTCCTCGGCGATGACCTTCAGCGTATGGAGGCCGGTGGGCACGAAGTTGCTGGCGGCGAGCGTGTAGGGGGCGTCGCCCCAGGACAGGGCCGCACCTTCGTCGATCTGGAAACTGACGCGGCGGAGGAGTTGGCTGTCGATCCCCACGCCGACCTGCTGGCCCTTGGCGACCGACACGATGCCGGAGTCCGGGTCGACGTTCAGCGCGCGCAGTGTCGGCGCGGCGACGTTGGGAGCGGTCACCGTCAACTTGTAGGACCCGCTACTCGGGACCTTTGCCGTGGAGGTGCTGCTTTGGCCGGTAGCGACGACGTCCCAGACGCCAATCACGAGGTCTTTGTTGTCGACGCTGATCTGGCCGACCCAGGTGGCCCCGTTCTTGACGAGTCCGACCACCAGGGTCTCCTGGTCGGGGCACTCGCCCGCGCCGATGCCTTCGGTGCAGGTGAGTGTCACCAGTGCCGCCGAGGGTTCGTTGCCGAACTGGTCGTCGGCGACACGGAACTGGACCGTGCCGCCCGCGTTCTGGATGAGGTCGACGCTCTTGCCGGCGCCAGAGAAGTCCACGGTGGTCGTCGATTGCCCCTGTGTAGGCATGGCGACGCCCACGAGGAGCGCTACGACGACGAGTCCTAGGAGGATACGCATGGGATCCTACCTCCGGGTGACGGCGATGAGCACAACGAACAGGACCGCGACCAGTAGGAACAGCACGGGCACGTACCAGTAGTTCTTGACCATATCACCGAAATGGGCCGCACGGTCGATCTCGTGACCGCCGGTCTTGGCGGCCGGGTCGTAGTACGAATCGGCGCGACCGTCGAGGTTGCTGTCGTAGGTCCAGTCTTCGATGCCGTCACCGTTGACGTCCTGCATGATGATGCGGCGTTCGCGGGTCTCGCCGGCGCGGATGAAGAAGTCCGGCGTTCCGTCGCCGTCCTCGTCCACGACCGTGTCGAGCTTGCCGTCGCCGTCGACGTCCACCATCACGGTGACGCTGGCGACGCGGCCCAGAGACACCACAAGGATGCTCTCGTTGGCGTCGACGCGGCCGTTCTCGTTCGAGTCGACGACGTAGCTGATGCGGCCGCCGTCACCATCGATGGCGATGAGGCTGGTCCACTTGCCAGTGACGACGTTGTAGAGGCGGTCGAGGCGACCGTTGCCGCTGGTGTCGACGAAGTAGTCGATGACGGCGTCGGCATCGACGTCCTTGGCGATGGACAAGCGCATGCTGTGCTTGTTGTCGGGATCCCAGTAGATGTTGGGCAGACCGTCGCCGGTGTCGTCGAGGAAGTGGTCACGCTTGCCGTCCTTGTCGCCGTCGATGAACGGCGTGGTGAGGTTCGAGGTCTGCAGCGCGGCCTTGCCGGCGGCGTTGAGGAAGCGAGCCAGATCGGCGCTGAGGGTCTGGCGACCACCGGGGGCGGTGGAGTCGCGGAACTCTTCGAAGCCGTCTGCGGCGTTCTTGTTGCGGTCCACGGCGTATTCGTCGACCAGATCGCCGTCGATGTCGGCGCGTTCGAAGCGCAGGATGTGCACGGTCAGCGTCTTCGTCGTGTTGACGGTCGGACTGAACACACTGGTGGCGACCAGCTTGACCGCGATGTCCACATCGGCGGGGACAGTGCGTCCAACGTCGACGGTGACGACGACGTCGCGGACCTGACCCTTGACGAGCTCAACGGTGGCCGGCGAGACGCGGGCCTTGACCTGGTTCTCGTAACCAGGCGTCAGGACGGTCGCCGTCATCTGGATCTTGTCCGACAACGTGCCAGCGTTCGTCACGGGGACCACGAATCCGACGGCTTGCTCGGGCGCACCGTCGAGTCTGGCGGCCGCCGGCGTCAGCATGATGTCCCGGAAACCTACCACGGCGCTGACCGTCACCTGCTTGATGACGGAGGCGTCACGTTGCGAGGTGGCCAGCACGTTGAACGTCACGTTGGCCCGGGGTGCGGCGTCTGCGGGGGCCAGGACATCGAACGTGGTGCGGACGGTGTCGATCGGGCCGGCGTACAGGCTGCGCGATTCGAAGTCGACGCTCCAGCCAGGCGGGAGCGCGGAGGTGGACAGGCGAATGGTATCCCCGTCGAGGCCGCTGTTGACGACGTCCATCTCCCAGCGGGTCGGACCACCGGGCGTGACGAATTGCACGTTGGGGCTGACCAGCGCCAGGTCGACGCCGGCCTGCACTTCGACGCTCATGATGATGTCGGTGTAGGCGGTGGCGCCACCCGGGCATTGGCCAATGACGCGCATGGCGGTGTAGCTGGTGCCAAGGGTGTCGGCGGGCGGAGTCACCTTGAACACGGCCTCACCGGACTTGGTGGTGCCACTGCCGGCGATGGCCGCGGTGGTCTGGGCGGTCTGGCCTGTGCCGGCCGTGACGCGCCAGCCCTCAGGTAGGGAATCGACGTCGGCCGTCAGCGTTGCTTCGCAGGCGGTGCCGCTGGAGAAGACCACGGTGATGTCGTTGGACAAGCCGGGCTTGGCCAGCAGGAAGCTGTTGCCTGATTTGCCGGTGATCGTCGGGTCGGTGACCGCATCGACGACCTTGGCCGCCAGGGTGACCGACTTCTTGGCGTTCGTCGCACTGGAGGTGACCTGCAGGGTGAACGAGTGCTCCGAGTTGGTACTGACGGCGGAGCCCGAGGGAGCCTGGACGAGCAGGAAGCCGTTGTAGTCAGAACCACCTGGGACACTGATCTCTTGTTGGCCGCCGACGGAGCCGGAGAAGCGGGGCTTCCAGGCCGAGGTGTCGCTCGAGGCCGCCGTGATGGCGAGCGTGTACGCGTCGCCAGCGGTGCCGACGTTGCGGATCTGGAACGGCAGAGCAGCGGTCTGGCCCTTGGCGATGTTGGTCGGTTGACCACGCAGAGATTCGAGGGTGAATTCGTTCTGGCCGACCGTGCGGGTGCGGAGCGTCGCGAAATCCTTGTAGTCGGCATCGTCACCGCTGGTGATGATGATCGAACTGGTCATCGTGCGACCGAGGGCTTCGTTGCTCGGCGGCTGGACGGTCAAGCGGATACGCAGGTGGTCACCGACACCGACATTGGTGCACTTGAGCACGCGGTCACCGAAGGTCGAGGTGCAGGACGCGGCAGTCGCGTGGCCGACACTCTGTGTGGTGAGGTGGCTCAGCTTGTGGGTCCAGCCCTGGTTCGGGGCGGTGGGCAGTTCGATGGTGTACGAGTCGAGTTCGTTGCCGTCGTTGATGACGAAGAAGTCGAAGGTCGCGGGGCTGAAGGCGGTGCCAGCGCGCACGGCGCCGACCTCGGTCTTCTGGAAGACGCCGTCGATCTTGCGGGCCAGTTCGAAGACAGGTGCCCGGACAGCCGTGCCGGCGTCGGTGATCGATGCGTCGATCGTCACGGTCTCCTTGAAGTCGGTGTCGTCCAGAGATTGGAAGACGATGCCGGCCTTCTGTTTGTGGACCGCAGTGCAGCCGGTCGGGGCGTCGGCCCACGCGAGAGCGAAGTAGACGTCGACGATGGCACTGCCAGGCAGTGTCAGTGTCTTGTCCATCGTCTTCACCGCGGCGAAGGCGCCGTCGGCCGACATGGCGAGCTTCCAACCCTTGTGACTGTCATTGCAGGCCACAGGGTTGCCGGAGTCGGCTTCGCTGTTGGCGTCTAGCCACGTGTTCTTGACATTGAATCTCTGCGCGACGGCGGTCGGGTTGGCCAGCGTCATGCGGAACACTGCCGAATGATCGTTGTCGTTGTCAGTGAACGCCGGGGCCGTGGTACTGGCATCATCGCGTAGATCGCGAGCGACGTCGCGCTGGGTGATATCGAGACCGGCCTTGAAGACGACGCTGAACGGAATCTCGAGCTTGGCCGCGTCAGGCACGCCACCGCCAAGCAGGCGGGCTTGGACGCGCAGGACGTGGGATTCACCGGGGGCGGCGTTGGGTGCGACGGTGACCTTCAGGCTGAAGTCATCGACGCTGGCCGCGTCGATGGTGCGGCTCGCCGGGGTGGCGTCCGCGCGCCAGCCCTGCGCGGCAGGGGCGTAGCTGGTCTCGATGACGTAGGTGCCGACGGCGGTGCCGAGGTTGCGGAGTTTGAAGCCGGAGAGGTCGAGTTGTTGTCCGGGCGAGACCTCAAGCGCAGTGGTGGGGCCCGTCAGGACCGCGCCGCTGGTGACGGCCGACACGATGGCGACCTTCAGGACCTGCGTGATGGGCTGGACCTCGTTGGGGAACGAACTGACGGCGCGGGCGGTCAACTGGACAGCGTCGCCTGGCACGCCTTGGGCGGGCGGTGTGACTCGGACCAGTACTTCGGCCTGGCCAGCGGGTTCTACGGTGACCTGGCCGTTCAGCACGTTGACGTTCCAGGCGGCGTCATCGGAGCTGAGGCTGACCGTGATGGTGTCGCGCTCGGTCCCGATGTTCTTGACCAGAAGGCGGTAGGTGGTGGGTTCGCCGACGTTGATCGAGCGTTCCGGCACGCCGACCGGCGCGAAGGTGAATCCTTTGCCGCCGACGGACAGCGTGTTGCTCGAAACGAAATCGAGGGCCGAGAAGATCTCGAAGGCGAAGCGGCCAGCCTTGGCCCCTTCGGCGGTGGAGAAGGCACCGTTCTGGAACTGGTTGTCGTAAGAGATGACGCGGGTGCGGGCTTCGGCGCCGTCGGCGAGTTGCGTCACCTTGACGGCACCGATGACGGTACCAGCGGTCTGCACGGCGGCGGTGTCTAGGTTACGGACACGCATGCCGAGGCGGCCTTCCTCGAAGGCCTTGGAGATGACGTCCGAGCCGGGGTTGCCTGCGGCGCAGGTGTATCCAGCCTGCGCTCCGGCCGACGTCTTGTCACCATTCAGGCAGGGCCAGGCGCTCGTGTATGCCACGTGGACCTCGAAGGCGCGCTGGGCGGGCAGGACCTTGCTGGCGTGAGGGACGCTGCGGATGAAGCTGCCCGGGGTGCTGCCGGACTTTGCTGCGGTCCACATGTTGACGTTGGCGCTCTCGGTGAAGAACGTCACGCGCGACCCCTCCTGGTGAATGTCAAGGCCGCAGGTCACGCCTTCGACGCTCGGTGCGACGTTGACGGTGATGACGGTGCCAAGAGGCATGTTAAGCGCGGCGGGGTAATCGAAAGTAGTGGCATACAGTGCGGAGCTGCCGGGGCCACCGCTGGCCGCGACCAGAGCGCTGTCCGGCTGGTCACCGGTGGCCGGTTTGAAGTCCATACCGGAGAGCGTGACGACGAATTCGGGGTCTGTCGGCAGGCCGACGGCAGTCAGGCAATCGGCGCTGAATGCGACGTTGACCCGGTGGAGCGTCGTGGCGGCGGAGACGACCTGGTTGGCGACCATGGCGAAGTCGATACCAGCATTCCCGATGCGGACCACGCGCGCATCGCCGGTGGGCGGCACGTAGGTAAGCGCCGCATCAGGCGCGTCCAGGCCCCCAGTAGTGGGGGTTCCATCCATGTAGAAGCGCACGGGCTCGATCAATTGCTGCCAGGATCCGTGTGGCGCTCCAGCCGCGTAAACGGAGGTGGCGCCGGTGACGGCATCCTTCTGCACTTGCGTCTGACCAGCGACTTCCCCGAGGGGGGCGATGAGCAGCGCGAGCAGCGCGAGCATTCCCAATGTGACTTGACCGAGTTTCATCCGATGCACCTACTCCCAAAGGAGTCTTGACGCTCGCGTTCATTTCAGGGTCAAAAACCCTTTCGGTTGTGCACGGAGATTCTAAGTCAGCCGATTTTAGGCGATTTCAGGCGATTTTCGGCTGGTTATTGGGCCCTGACTGGCCCGATTTATCTCGAGCCGGTGGGGGTGCCCGCGGGGCCATTGGAGCGCCATTTCCCCGGGTGGGAAGCGAACCATGGACGGTTTAGATATCGGGCGAGGTGATGAGCGCGGCCATACGGAGGCGGACCCGAGCCAATACGCCTTGGTTGTCGTACGGGGCCGGCGCTGGGACCGTTTCGAGTGCTGTCTCCAGGAGACGCAACGCCCGAGTGAGTTCGTCGACGATGGTGACGTCCGCCATGCGTGCCGTGCGACTGAGCGGGTTCAGGTCGATGGTGATGACGGTCTTGCCCATGGCCTTGAGGGCCTGGCAGCGGTCACCGTCTTCCAACGGGACCAGGATGACGTCGGCGCCGCCGATGCCGTCTTGGCAGCATAAGGCCCGGTCCGATTCGAGGCCGGGGATGCGTGCGTCGGGGTTGAGCCCGAGGACGCCTTTGGCACCGACGGCACCCATCGCTCGGATGAGCGCCTCGACCCGTGCCGGGGTGCGGTGGAACAGGTTGACTTCGAGGCGGAGGTTGGGCAACACCCCTTGCAGGGCGACGCATGCGGAAGCAGCGAGGGCGACGACGTTACCGTTCAGGCTCATCACCGGCTGCTTGGCACCGGCCAGGAGGCGGGCCGCCTCGGCGATGGCTTCTTTGGCCTCCGGGGGGGTCTGTTCGCCGAGCAGGTAGTCGAAAGCTTCACCGCGACCGTGGGCGATGAGGCCCGTGCCATGGACGAGCCCAGTTTCGACGGCGGCTTTCATCTGCTCGCGCACGCGGAGGCTCTTGGCCCGCGGGTGGTTGTCTGGAATGTTCGTCATGCTTGCCCCCAATCGAGACCGATGTCCAAGCTGCGGACGGCGTGGGTCAGGGCGCCGAGACTGACGCGGTCGGCCCAGCCGTAGGCGACCAGGTTGTCGGCGGTGATGCCGCCGCTGGCTTCGATCTTGACCTCAGGATGTTCGTCCCAGATGGCTTGGGCCCATGCCTTGCCGGTTTCTGGGTCTTGGTTGTCGATGAGCAGCCAATCGGCGCCGGCATCGGCAGACACCAAGGCGTCTTCGAGGGTCTCGACCTCGACTTCGAGTTGGATGTCTGGATGGGCGGCCCGCAGGATGGCGGTGGCCAGCCCGGCACCGCCGGCCGCTTCCCGGTGGTTGTCCTTGACCATCATGACGTCGTACAAGCCGTCGCGGTGTGGATCGCCGCCGCCGATGGCGATGGCTTCCTTCTCGAAGGCGCGGAATCCTGGCGTGGTCTTGCGGGTGCCTGCCACGACGGCGGGGCAGCACGCATCCGCCAGGAGTTCGACCAGTCGGCGGGTCTCGGTGGCGATGCCGCTCATGCG
>JBFJNL010000033.1:0-20163 GCA_041618195.1 Thermoplasmatota archaeon
ATCGTGCTCCCGTGGAGGGCCTACGATGCCGACGGTCGGGCGCTCGATGGGCCCATGCCTGACTGGGCCGTCTACGAACGCTACCTGGGGGAGATCCAGAACGTCAGCGGCCTCGGCTACCGCGACCCCAGCGGCGCAGGGGAATCCATCAGTCATGCATATGGAAATCTGGGGACGATCAGTTTGATCGTCGAAGTCGATACGCTGCAGTCAGAATTGATCGTTGACGGGCGGCCAGAGCGGCTCAAAGAGGAAATCGCAATCTTCTGGCACACCCTGAATGTCCTCGAAAACATCGGCGGGCGGCTCCTGGCTGACGCGGGGCGTGTCTGCAACGTGGGCTGGGGGCCGGCGTACAACGCGACGGTGTTCCAACGGCTACACGAGCACGAAGCCAGGATGTTCGCGTCCCGCATCGCTCCCGGCGAGTGCGTTGAAGTGCCTGCGCTGGATGATGGGGCACCGCGGGCCGTGCGCTACCAGCGCACCGCCATCGCGGCCGAGCGGGCCCGCGCCGTGGGCGCCCTCCACGTGAGCGGCCCCCTCGTCGATGTAGGCACCCTGGTGCCGGTAGCCGACACCGACGCCGTCGTGCCCGCGACGCCCGCCGTGCTGCTGCTGGTGGCCCTGGGCGGTGCTTCCTTCGCCCTCCGGCGGCGGGCCGCTTAAGACGCCCGCCTCACTGGCGCCCATGTGCCCACCCTCATCGGCGTCGCATGGCCCTATGCCAACGGCGGACTGCACCTCGGCCACGTCGCCGGCAGCCTCCTGCCCCCAGACATCTTCCGCCGCTACCAGCGCATGGCCGGCCAAGACGTCCTGATGGTCTCCGGCAGCGATTGCCACGGCACCCCCATCATGCTCAAGGCCGACGCCGAAGGCGTCACGCCGGCAGACATCGTCGAGCGCTACAACAAGGACCACACGGAGGCACTGCGCCGCCTGGGCATCGGCTTCGATCTGTTCACCCGCACCACGACGCAGAACCACGAACGCATCGTGCAAGAAGTGTTCTCGGCGTGCTTGGAGATGGGCTACATCGACAAGCGCACCTCGCAGGCACCGTACGACACCTTGGCCGGGCGCTTCCTGCCCGACCGCTACGTCGAAGGCACCTGTCCCCACTGCAAGAAGGACGGCGCCCGCGGTGACCAATGCGACCACTGCGGCAAGACGTTGGACGCCCAAGAACTGCTGGAACCACGCAGCAAACTCAACCCCGACAGCCCGGTCGAATTCCGCGACACCGACCACTACTTCTTCCTGCTCAGCAAACTGCAGCGCAAGCTCGA
Source organism: Thermoplasmatota archaeon (assembly GCA_041618195.1). Lineage (GTDB taxonomy): Archaea > Thermoplasmatota > E2 > JACPAO01 > JAHFTW01 > JBFGSX01. Next base: position 1,293 of record JBFJNL010000033.1, read on the forward strand.
GCGCTACGTTTCCGAGAACGCCGGCCACTGGCGCAGCAACACGGTCAACTTCACCAAGAACTGGCTGAGCGAAGGCCTCCAGGACCGCGCCATCACCCGCGACCTGACCTGGGGCGTCCCGATCCCGGCCAGCGCCGGCGAGGGCAACGACAGCAAACGCATCTACGTCTGGTTCGAAGCGGTCTGTGGTTACTTCTCAGCCGCGGTTGAATGGGCCGAGCGCGCCAGCGGAGCCGGCTTCCAAGACCTCCCCAACGGTGCTGCCAACCTGGCCACCGGTGTGGCGGGTGCCCCCAAACCGGCCGGCCCCGACGGCTACGCCACGTACTGGGAAGACCCCAACGCGCGCAGCTATTACTTCCTCGGCAAGGACAACATCCCGTTCCACACCATCATCTGGCCGGGCATCCTCATCGCCTACAACGAATGGCGGGCCAAACACGGCAAGCCCCAGCTGAACCTGCCCTTCGACGTCCCAGCCAACGAGTTCCTGAACCTCAGCGGCGAGCAGTTCAGCAAGAGCCGCGGCGTCACCATCGGCGTCCACGACGTCCTCGACCGCTTCCAAGCGGACGCCGTACGCTACTACCTCTCGGTCAACATGCCCGAGCAGCGTGACAGCGACTGGACGTGGGAAGACTTCCTGAGCAAGACGAACGACGAACTGGTCGGCACCATCGGCAACCTCGTCCACCGCGTCCTCAGCTTCACCGAGAAGAACCTCGGCCACATTCCTCACCAGGTCCCAAGCGACCTCGACAAGGACGTCATCGCGGAGATCGAAGCTTGCGGCCGCGACATGGCCAACCACCTGGACAAGGTCGAGCTCAAGAAAGCGGTCCGCCGCCTGCTGGAGTTCGCCGGCTGGGGCAACCAGACCATGCAGGAGACCGCCCCCTGGAAACTCCTCAAGGATGACCGGGCCGCGGGCGAGGGTGCCCTACACAGCCTGCTACGCATCGTCAAAGCACTGGCGGTCTTCATGGCCCCCTACACGCCCGACGCCGCCGACCAGATCTGGACCGGACTCGGCGAAGAGGGCAGCGTCCACGACGCCAAGTGGAGCCAGGCCCACGCGCCGCTCAAGGAAGGCCACACCTTGCCACAGCCACAAGCGCTGTTCCACAAACTTGACCCCAAGGACATCCCCGGGGCCGAAGCCCCCAAGGCCGCCGAGCCAGCCAAGTCCAAGAAAGGCAAGGACGCCAAGAAGGCCAAAGCGGACAAAAGCACCAACGAAGGCCCCGAGGACGGCATCGTCGCCTTCGATGATTTCGCCAAGATCCAACTCCGCATCGCCACCATCAAGACCGTCGAGCCGCACCCGGATGCCGACAAGCTCTACGTGTTGAAACTCGACGTGGGCGACTTGGGAGAACGCCAGGTCGTCGCCGGGCTCAAAGCGTACTACACGCCCGAAGAGCTCGCCGGGCAGACCGTCGCCTTCGTCGCCAACCTGGCGCCGGTCAAACTGCGCGGCATCGAAAGCCAAGGCATGATCTTGGCCGCCGACGAAGGTGGCGTCGTCTCGGTGCTCAACCCCAACCGCCAGGTGCCTGCCGGAGCCAAGATCCGATGAGCTACCGTTTCGACCTGCACGTGCACAGCGCGCACAGCAGTGACGCGCGGGGCAGCATCCTGGAACTCGCTGAGGCCGCCGCTGGCGCCGGCCTGCATGGGTTCTGCATCACGGACCACGACACCATCGCGGGCCACGAAGAGATCCAACGGGCCGCCGAGGCCACCGGACTCCTCATCGTCCCTGGCATGGAGGTCAGCGCCGCCGAAGGCCACATCCTGGCTATCGGTTGCAGCCACCCCATCCAGAAAGGCATGGGGCTTGGAGAGACCGCCTCGTTCATCCACCAGCACGGCGGCATCGCCGTTCCGGCACACCCGCTGCGCTTCATGAGCGGCATCGGGCCGCGCGCCCTGAGCGATGCGGCCGCCGAGGGCCACATCCACGCCGCCGAGGGCCTCAACGCCCGGGAGCGGGGCCTGGTGCATGAGAACACCATGCGCAGCGTCCACCAATTGGGGCTTGCCGCCACGGGCGGCAGTGATGCTCATTGGATCCGTGACATCGGCACCGCATACACCGTGTTCGATGACATGCCCAACGACGCCGGCGCCCTCGTGCGCCGCATCCGCGACGGGCTGTGCGAACCGGGCGGCGGCAGCACCCGCCGACGCAGCGTCATCGGCCACCAGCTCAGCCTGGCTTTGCCGCCCCTGCGCCGTAAGGTCCTGGCGAAGCTCGACGCCAAAAGGGCCTGAGCACAATCTGTCCAGCCAGCAGCCTAGCGTCCGCTCAAGGGGACATCACAGGGTCGGCGCATTGCGCACCAAGAGAACGAAGGAAGGAGAGGAAAAGGGGAGTCACCCGACTTAGAGCGGGGCTTCTTCGAAGGTGCGGCAGGCGGCCTTCAGGTGGGGCTGCATCGAGCGGTACCAGTCTTCCCACTCGTCGGCGCGGACCGCGAGGTCCTGCTTCTCGGCTTCGAGGTCTTCGTACACCTTGTAGAGCTTGGCGAGGCGCTCGCGTTCGTCATCGAGGCTGCGTTCAAGTTCCTTGACGCGGCCAGCGTCGCGTTCGACGGCCTTGAGCGTCAAGACATCATCTTCCAGGTCCGCGACGCGGCCCTGGGCGTGAGCAAGCTCATCTTCCATGCGGGACATCTCGTCCTCGAGGACGATGTGTTCCTTGGAGAGGCTCTCGTAGTCCTCTTTGTAACCCTGAAGTTGGTCGAGCTTGGCCAGGTCGCGCTTGAACTGCTCGATGGTGCGTTCGCGTTCGAACAGCTTCTCTTCCATCAAGGGGTAGTCGCGCTTGAGGCGCTCCAGCTCATCCTCTTGCGCCTTGTAGGCGTCCCAGAGTTTGCGCAGGCGCTCTTGCTCTTGGCGGAGTTCGCTCTGGAAACGGTCGACCTCGCCGCGGCTCTGCAGCGTCGTGGTCTCCAGTTCCTCGATGCGCTCTTCGAGTTCCTCGATGCTCATCAAGAGGTTCTCGAGGTAGCCCGTGTCGAGCATGCCGCGGATCTTCTCGAGCGATTCGACCTCAGCACGGGCCTGATCGCGCACGCGCCCGATCTCTGCCGCCACGTTGGTGAGGTTTGCTTTGATCTCGTCCGCGCCCCGAATGGTTCGGGTCGTGCGCCGGCGCTCGATAGTGCGGGCCATATTGACAAGCGAACCAAGTTTTGGGCGCTTGATAAGCGCTTGGATGTTTCCCTAACAATACGCACGGCCCAAGAGGGGGCCTGCGAGGCTATCCGATCTCGGGGGAATCGACCGGCATCTGGCTCTGCGCTTCCGCGTCTCCTTGGTTGATGCGGACCTGGGGCAAGGGGATGGGTGGTGGCAGGCGGACCATGCGGGCCAGCCCTACCCCTTCCGGCACGCCGGCCTGCAAAATCGCTGTGTGGACCTCTTGCGCGACGGCGGGCGGCAGGTTACGGGTCTCCGTGAAGGACTTGACGGCGGCGGCCGCATCCGGGGTCTGCAGCAGCAGCACGCCGTCCATCTTGATGACGCCGACCGGGCCGTAGCTCGTGGTGAAGGTGAATTCGACGCGCAGGCGGTCGCCTTCGAGGACGACCTGGCCCAAGTGGCTGTTGTGGTCGACGCGCAACTGCATCGGTCCTTCCGGTCGGTCCTGGAACCTTCGGGCCTCGATGGACTTGAAGACGACGCTCTGCACGGGCACGGAGGCCGCGAGTTGGGTCGTACTCAAAAGCGGTGCCCTCGGGTGGGGCCCGCGGGGCGGGGTCTACCGGGACTGTGCTTGGCAAACCTGTGGCTGTGCGGGCCGCTTCGCCGGGAGGGGCCGCCACACTTCGGAGCCCCGGCACCCCCCGCTCCGGTCCTCCTGCACCGCAACGTCCGCTCGCTTCGCTCCCCTGGCTGCTGGCGGCTTCGCCCCCGGCACCCCCAAATATGGTACCTGCGTAGAGCGGTTCCCGTTGAGCAAGACGAAATACGTCGTCGTGACCGGCGGGGTCCTTTCCGGTTTGGGGAAGGGCATCACCACCAGCAGCATCGGTAGGCTGCTGAAATCACGCGGCATCTCTGTGACAGCCATCAAGATCGACCCGTATCTCAACATTGATGCGGGCACGATGAACCCCTTCGAGCACGGCGAAGTCTACGTACTCGACGACGGCAGCGAAGCCGATCTTGACCTTGGCAACTACGAGCGGTTCCTAGACATCCACATGGACCGCTACAACAACATCACGACGGGGAAGGTCTACCGTCACGTCATCCAGAAGGAGCGCCGCGGCGACTACCTCGGGAAGACCGTGCAGATCATCCCCCACATCACCAACGAGATCCAAGAATGGATCCAAGCCACCGGTGAACGCAGCGGCGCCGACGTCTGTCTCGTCGAAGTCGGCGGTACCGTCGGCGACATCGAATCGGCACCCTTCTTGGAAGCCATCCGGCAACTCCACCGCGCCGTCGGCGACGACATGGTCCTCCTGCACACCAGTCTCGTCCCCACCATGACCACGGTCGGCGAGCAGAAGACGAAGCCGACGCAGCACACGGTGCGCGACCTGAAGGCCGTCGGCCTGCACCCCGACTTCATCGTCTGCCGCTGCGAGCGCCCCCTCGAAGACGAGACGCGCGCCAAGCTGGCATTGTTCTGCGACGTCGCCGAAGAGAACGTCATCAGTGCCCACGACTGCCGCAGCATCTACGAAGTCCCCCTCGTCCTGGAAGAACAAGGCGTCGCGGACCGCATCGTCAAGCTCCTCGGCCTCAAAGCTGACAAGCCTGACCTGACTGCGTGGAAGCGGCTCGTCGAGCGGCTCGTCGACCCGACGCACGAGATCACCATTGCATTCGTTGGCAAGTACACCAACCTAACAGACTCCTACCTCAGCATCAGCGAGGCCCTGCGCCACGCCGGCGCCGAGATGGACGCCAAGGTCCACATCGACTTCGTCGAAGGCGAAGCCCTAGAAGCCGGCGACGAAGCCGCTTGGGCATCCCTGCGCAACGCGGACGGCGTCATGGTCGGCCCGGGCTTCGGTCACCGCGGCACGGAAGGCAAAATCAGTGCCGTCCAGTACGCCCGCGAAAGCAAGGTCCCGTTCATGGGCATCTGCCTGGGCTTCCAACTCGCCGTCGTCGAATACGCCCGCAACGTGTGCGGACTCGTTGGCGCCTACAGCACCGAGATGGATGTCGACACGCCCCACCCGGTCATCTGCATCCTGCCCGAGCAGCTAGACATCGAGGACAAGGGCGGCACCATGCGCCTGGGTAGTTTCGACTGCCAACTCAAACCCGGCACCATCGCCCGTGAGATCTACGGCCAAGACGTGGTCAGCGAGCGCCACCGACACCGGTTCGAGATGAACCCCGACTACATCGACCGCCTCGAAGAAGGCGGCATGGTGTTCAGCGGTCGCATGGCCGACAAGCCCATCATGGAGATGATGGAACTGAGCAAGGACGTGCACCCGTACTTCATCGGCGGCCAGTTCCACCCCGAGTTCAACAGTCGGCCCAACGCACCCGGCCCGATGTTCCTCGGCCTGGTGAAAGCGGCTCTGGCGCGCAAGGGTATCGAGGCGGAAACCGCCGTCCCGGCGTGATTCTGCGCTGCCCCCGTCCCCGGCGCTCATATAGGGCAAGCCCCTGGCGCGCTCCGTGAGCACTCTGGAGGAGTACAAGGCCCTGCTACAGAAGGCACGCTCGGCGTTGCCGGACGACCTGAGCAGTGGCGAACGCTGGTCCCTGCCGCCGGCCGAGATCATCAAGGAAGGACGATTCACGCTCCTTCGGAACTTCCGTGATCTGCTGGCCGCCGTCCGCCGTGACGAGGACCACCTGGCGAAGTTCTTGCTCCAGCAGCTCGCGACCGCCGGTCAGATCGATGGCGACCGCCTGGTCTTCACCGGCCGCGTCACCGAGCCTCAGGTCATGGCCCGTCTCGACGACTACGTCGCGACCTACGTCCAATGCAGCGAATGCGGCAGCCCGGACACCAAGCTCACCAAGAACGAGCGCGTGCAACTCCTGCAGTGCGAAGCCTGCGGTGCCCACCACCCGGTCAAGGCCCGCAAAGGTGTCCGGAAGGCCGCCGCGGGCGCCGGTGTCCGCGACGGCGCCGTCGTCACCATCACCATCACCAAGGTCGGCAACAAGGGCCAAGGCATGGCCGAAATGGATGGCTACACCATCGTCGTCCCCAAGCAGAAGGTCGGCAACGAGATCACCGTCCGCATCATCCGCATCAGCGGGAACATGGCCGTCGGCGAAGTCGTCGAGTGATCATGTCTGCCGGGCACCGCCTGGCAAAAGACGCGGCCACTCTGGCCGCCGCCTTAGCGCATCCACGTACGCCGTGGCTCGCCCGCATCCTTGCGTTCGTGGTCGTCGCCTACGCCGTGAGCCCCATCGATTTTATCCCGGACTTCATTCCGTGGCTGGGCCAGCTGGATGACTTGTTGATCATCGGCTTGGGCGTCGCCATCATGCGGCGCATCATCCCCGGCGATGTCTGGGACGAATGCGGCGAGACGGTGGCGAACGCTTCCCGTCGCATCAAAGTCGCTGGCGCGATCCTCGTGCTCACCCTTTGGGCGGTCGTGGTGTGGCTCGTGATCAGACTGTTCCGATGAGGCTACGCAGGAACGCGAGCTCCTTCTTCCAGACCTCTGGGCCGCCCTCGGTCTCCAAGTAACCGGCGGCGTGATCGAAGCGGCGGTCATTGACGAGGCGGTGGAAGAACGGCTCTCCAAGGTGGCCTTCGCCGATGTTGTCGTGGCGATCGACCCTGGCGCCCAGGGGCTGCTTCGAGTCGTTGACATGGAATGCGACGAGTCGGTCGAGGCCGATCTGGTCGTCGAACTCCTCCCACACCTCGTCGTAGTGCTCGAGCCAATCGTATCCGCAGGCCCAGCTGTGCTGGGTGTCGACGCAGACGCCACGGCGCTGCTTGTCATCAAGGGCATCGCATAGGTAGCCGACTTCCTCCCAGGTGGTGCCGACGTTGCTGCCCTGGCCGGCGGCGTTCTCGATGACGAGCTTGACCCGGCCTGGGACCTCGGCGGCCGTCTGGTTCAAGCACTCGGCGATGCGGTCCAACGCAGCGAACCGCGTCTCGCGGTCGTCGCGCATCTTCTTGCTCGGGTGGACATGGCTGCCCGGGTGGAAATTGAGGAAATCGACGCCAAGCGTCTCGCAGCGCTCCAATTCGAGCTTGAACGCGTTGCGGGCGTTCTCCCGCTTCTCATCATCGGGATTGCCCATGTTGATGATGTATGAGTCGTGGACCATGATCTTCTGCAGCCCGGCGTCCGCCACCGCGGCCTTGAACATGGCCGCATCTTCGGGGGTGATTGGTTTGGCCGCGAACTGCCGCTGGTTCTTGCAGAAGATCTGCATCGTTTCCCCGCCGACGTACTTCGCTTCGATGGCTGCGTTGTGCAGGCCGCCGGCGATGCTGTTGTGGGCTCCCAGAAGCACAATCTGGCGAGACCCGGAGCGCTACTTGCCCGTTGTCCTTAATCCGCGTTCGTTTCCGCCTTCTTCTTGGCGTCGTAGACCGGATTCGGACAGTAGTCGTCGACGTACTCCTGGCCCGACAATCGAGCGATGGCCTGCATGACCTCGTCGGTCACCTTACGGCACACTTCACGGTCCTCGGCCATGCCGAAGTACTGAGAGAAGTCCAGCGGCTCGCCGACCACGGCTTGCGTCCGGACGCCTTTGTTGATGCCCTTGTGGCCCTTGGGCTTGGCTTCGAAGGTGCCGATCATGGCGACCGGGATGATAGGTACCCCCACGTCCAGGGCGATGCGAGCGATGCCGGTGCGGCCCTTGTACAGGCGACCGTCGACCGACCGCGTGCCTTCCGGGTAGATGCAGAAAAGGTTGCCTTCGCGCAGGATCTCCTTGGCCTTGTCCAACGCGGCGGTATCGCCGGCGCCGCGATCCAGCTCAAGGACGCCCCAATTGCGCATGAACCATGCCTTGACGGGCTTATCGAAGTGCTCCTTCTTGGAGATGTTATAGATGACGCGGCGGGTGACCGTCGGCAACACAAGATGGTCCAGGGCGGACAAATGGTTGCTGGCAATGATCGCGGCGCCCTCCTTCGGCACGTGCTCCTTGCCGCTCGTCGTCGTGCGCAGGCGCACCTTCAACAACGGTACTGCCCAGGGAGCCATTGCGCGCCACAGCCAAGCCACAAGCGTTCCAACAAGTGCCTCGTTAAAGAGAAGTCTGTTGGACCATGGGCAAGCCGGCCATGGGCTCGCCGCCCGCGGCGTCGCGGTCGCGCTCCGGCCCGCTTAAGTAGAACACTCGAGTCGGCGGAATTTGCCTCCAGCCGAGGTAGTCTAGTCTGGTAAGGCGCGAGCCTGGAAAGCTCGTGGGAGCAATCCCACGGGAGTTCGAATCTCCCCCTCGGCGTTCCTTCTTCCCTTTGGTCATCGGTTCGCCGATGAGGAGAACGAAAGCGAAGCCCGCTCCACGGTCTCCGCTCCGAATCTCCCCCTCGGCGCTCCTCCTCCGCTTCGCTTCGGCGAAGCCCCGAGGGTCCGGTCGCGATGCGACCTGACCGCGACCTTTTGGTCGCGGTCCCCCTCGGCGTTCCCTCTTCCCTTTGGTCCTTCGGGACATCTGTGCTGCGACCCGTCGCACAGTCCGCTGTGGGCTCAGGGTGTGGTCGAGCGGCTCAGCCTGGCGACGACCCACCGGGTGCCCGCGAGGCCGGAGTAGGCCACGTTGACCAGGAGCAGGCCGACGAGGAACGTGATCCAGCCGGTGGAGTCGATGCCGGCGCCGATGGCGTAGATGTCGACAAGGAAATGCAGCGTGATGACGCTCCAGATGCCGAAACGCACCGCGGCGAAGCCCGCCACGAGCCCGAAAAGAGTGGCCTGCAAGACGTGGGCGTAATTGCCGAAGCCGGCGTGGGCGAAACCGAAGAAGATGCCCTGCAAGGCGATGGCGGCACCCCACGCATACTGCGCGCGGCGTCCGCCCTGGCGTGCGCCGAGCAGCGTCGCCAGACTGACCATCAGGACGCCGCGATAGACCGTCTCCTCGCCCATGGCGGCGGCCAGGCTGACCATGATGACATGCCAAGGCGTGGCGAGGCGCCAGACGCTTGATTCATCGTTGTTCACCAAGCCCGTCCCCTGGGTCGCCAAGTCGAGCAAGAACGCGCCGATGAGCAGGACCGGGAACCATGCGAAGCCAAGGCGCATCGACGAGGACTCGCTGCGCACACCCATCGGTAGGCCTGCGTCTCGTAGGCGGCCTGCCAGGGCGCGCAGGCTCTCCTTGGGCTGCCAGCCCGACCACAGCACAAAACCGGCGCCGGCGTAACCCAGATCGACGAGGATGGTCCGCATATACGCGGTGCTGAGCTGGTATGGCGTGCGTGCCGCGATGGGCTTGCCACCGGCCAGCAACGGTGCCAGGTCATTGAGGATGGCCCACGTGGTGAAGGCGATGGGCGTCAGCATCAAGGCCATGCCGAGCGCTCTGCGCCAGGTCGTCTGGCCCACGATGGCGTAGACGGCTGCCGCGAATGAGGCCAAGGCCCACGCGGCGAGGAACCGTCGGGCGCCGTTGATGGGGAACCCAAGATCGGGCCAACTGCCGGCCTGGTACGTGGGGACCAGCCAGAGCGCCAGCGCTGGGACGATGAGGAGAGCCGGGGCGATCCAGGGGATCTTCACTTTCGCTTCCAGACACGGGGGTACGTGCCTGGGCGCATGACAACCCTTTCCATGGTCGCCGCAAGGCCCTTGTCGGCCTTGATGATGTTCGAGCTGGTCAGGGACGCGTTGCCGAGGCCGACAAGCTCGCCCTTGAGCGTCTCGACCGACACCAGCTCGCCGACCTCGATGCCGGCGTCGACCTGGGCGACACCGATGGCACCCAGGGGAGCGCCATGGCACAGGGAGTCGACGGCGGAATCGCGGATGACGACCTTGTTGAGGTGCTTGGTGACGTCTTCGATGGGGCGCACGACCTTGCGCATCCAGCTGTCGTCACCTTGCTCCATGAAGATGCGGGCGTCGAGGGCGTCGTACATGCTGACGAGGTCTTCCTCGCCGAACAGCCCGGTCCGGGTGCGGCGCAGCTCCTGCATGTGGCCGCGGGTACCGAGCGCCTTCGCCATGTCGACGCACAGGTTGCGGATGTAGGTCCCCGCCTGGCAGCCGACGCGGAACAGGACGTCCTTGCCGTCCTGCTCAAGGATATCGAGGTAGTATACGCGGCGGATGCGCGGCCGGCGGGCGACGGCGGACCGGACCGGAGGGGTCTGCTCGATCTTGCCGGTGAAGCGCTTGGCCAGGGCCTGGATGTCGTCCCAGTCGCGCTCTTCGTGAAGGCGCAGGGCAGCGACGTATTCCTTGCCGGAGGTCAGCAGACTCTGGACGACCTTGGTGCCGTCGTTGATGGTCGTGGGCAGGATGCCGGTGACCTTGGGGTCGAGGGTGCCGCCATGGCCGGTGACCTTGACCTGCAGCGCATCGCGCAACCAAGCGGCGACCTGGTGGCTGGTGGGCCCAGAAGGCTTGTCAAGGACGACGACGCCGGCTTGCATGAGTTCCGCGATGTCGCGGTCCGCGGGCTTCTTGCCGTAGTGCGGATCGGTCGCGCTTTGCATTCGCACGAGACGCTTACGAGGGCGTTCTGCAGGCAGTTGGCCGGAGCGCACAGGCGGCCGACCCATTGCCCCGCTTAAACGGTACGGAGAGCGGCCAGGACCTCGTCGCGCAGATCCTCGGGGGCCTGGTCGGTGGAATCGAGCACCAGATCGTAGGGGGTCAGGTCGCCCAGGTCGATGCCGTAGTAGCGCAGGTAACGGTCCGATTCGCTACTTTCACGGGCCAACGTGGCCGCCCGTTGGGTCGCGGCGTCGCCTCCATCACGCTCTGTGATGCGTCGGATCCGTTCCCCGTCGTCGCATACGACCCATACCTTGAACGCGGGCACGGAAGCCCGGTGGGCCAGATGGCCGCTGAGTCGGCCTTCCAGGATCAGCTCGCCGGAGCGTAGCAGTTCGACCTGCTTGTCGTCCAAGGCCTGATCCACTGCCGGGTCCTCTTGGCATAGCCTGCCGAAGTCGGCCAGGGACATGCCTCGGGCGGCCGCTTCATCACGGAACAAGCGTCCGGCGTAGGTGTACGGTAGTTCGAGTGCTTCCTCGAGCAGCTTGCACAATGTGCTGGTGCCCGTGCCGGGCAGGCCGCCGACGGTGACGGTCCTAGTCTTCATGGACGTCGGGGTGCTTGGGTTGCCAGCGCCGGCGCCACGAGAGGAACTTCATCGACTTCTGCACAAAGGCGCCGAGCGGGATGCTGAGGGTCATGTACAGCAGGATCCAGTGCGGGAACACGCTGCCCTTGCTGGGCCCGAAGATGCCGTTGGTCGTGAACATGTTGACCGAGGGGTTCCACGGTGCGGTGAAGAACGTGAACTCCACCGTGGTCAGGAACTGGGCCATCCAGGCGAACAGGGGAATGACGACGAGCATGGTGAAAGGCATGGTCTTCATCTGGGCCATGCTGACCTTCTGTTGCTTCGCCATCATCTCCGGCTGGCGCTCGGTGAGGATCTTGAGGCGGTAGGTGTTGTTCTCTTTGCGGGCCGCACCGAATTCCTTCTGGAACGCGCGCATGTGCGCCTGGAACTTGGCCTGCTCGAGCCAATCCGTTGTGAAGTGGCGGATGGCCGTGGTGGCCAGCACCATGAGGGTGCCCGCGATCATGATGGTCAGGACGGGGAAACCGCCGTTGAAGCCGATGATCGGGTCGAACACGTAGCCGACCGCGCCACCGAGCAAGGCACGCATCTTCGGATCGAAGATGATGATGAATGCGATGGCGAAGATGAAGATGGTCGTGAAGGAGCCCTTCTTCTTGGGTGGGGCGTCGTCAGCCATTAAGCGACCACCGGTAGGATCTGGGTGATGGCGTCATCGACCTTGCCGTCGTGGTTGTAGACGGTGTGGACGGTGGCACCGGTGAGGGTGGCGTAGGCCGCCGCGAAGCGACGGTTCGTCTCCTGGTGCTCTGCGATCGACTCGAGACTGTCGGCGTCGCGGTTGCGGGAGGCATCGCTGTCGCGGCGTCCCTTGATCTCCGCGGCGTCCGCCTCGACGAGCACGATGGTGCTGGGCTTGAGCTTCTCAAGCACCCAAGCAGGCAGGCCGGGCAGATACCCCTTCGTGGTCTTGATGGTGCAGTGGGTATCGACGATGATGTCGCCCATGGCGGCCATGGCTTCCGCAGCGGCCATCTGGATCTCCTTCTGGACATCCGGAGGCAGGCGGCGCATGTCGTCGCGGTGCTCCACCAGACCCTTCTGGCTGGCGACTTCGAACATCTTGGTACCGTACACGACGATCTTGGCATGAGCCTTGTCGGCGGCGGCTTCCATCACGGTGGTCTTCCCGACACCAGGGATTCCGGTGACGATGATGGCTCCCATCAGGGTTGCCGAGCCACGCTTCGTTGATAAACGGGCCGGGGCCGGGGGCGGCTGGCCACGACGCTCACGACCGCATCTCCACACCGAACGCCCTTAAGCGGCGCTGTCGGTCGGCAGACCTGGCGTGATCGAGGAGGTCCGCGACGGTGTCATCTTGATTGGCACCGCGCACGTTTCGGCAATGAGTGTGCAGACGGTGGAGGAGACCATCCGGGAGCGCAAGCCCCAGCGGGTCCTCATCGAGCTGGATGAACGGCGCCTGGAGGCTATCCAGGACCCTGAGCGATGGCGCAAGACCGACATCGTGCAGGTGATCCGGGAGAAGAAGCAGCACCTGTTCCTGTTGCAGCTCTATCTCGCCAACATGCAGGCTCGCATGGGTCGCGAGACCGGTGTTCGCCCGGGCGGCGAAATGATCGCGGCCATCAAGGTCGCTGACGAGGTCGGCGCCGAAGTGGTCCTCATCGACCGCGAGGTCAGCATCACCTTGAAGCGCGGCTTCGGGGCCATGGGGCTGTGGCAACGGTTGCGCTTGTTCTGGAACATCTGGGTCGAGGTCCTGACGCCCACGGAGAAGGACGAAGACTTCGACGTCGACTCGTTGCTCGAGACCGACGCCATCACCGCCATGACGGAAGAGTTCGCGCGCTTCGCGCCCGTCATCAAGACCGCCCTCATCGACGAGCGCGACGCCTACATGGCCAGCCACGTCGAAGAAGAGGCCGCCAAAGGTACCCTCGTGGCCATCGTCGGGGCCGGTCACCTGCCCGGCATGAAGCGCCATCTGGCCAATCGGGCGGCGGGCGTGGACCGCGACGCCCTGGACCAACTGCCTCCGCCTCGGTTCGGCATCGGACGGTTCCTCGGCTACGCCGTGCCTGCCGCGCTTCTGCTCACGGTGGAATACCTCATCCTCACCAAGAAGTACACCGAGCTGCAGGACGTCGCCTTGGCTTGGTTCCTGATCAACGGCGTGCTGTCCGCCGTCGGCGCCGCGTTGGCCCGCGGCCACATCCTCACCGTCCTTACCGCCTTCGTGGCCGCGCCATTGACCAGCCTGAGCCCTGCCATCGGTGCCGGGTGGGTGGCGGGCCTCGTGGAAGCCAAGCTGCGCACCCCCACTGTGGCCGACTTCGAAGGCATCCAGGCCATCGAGAACCTCCGTGGCTTCTGGGGCAACGGCGTCGTGCGCGTACTGCTGGTGGCGGCCCTGGCCAACCTGGGGAGCGCCGTCGGCACGTGGATCGCCGCAGGCCGCATCACGCAATTGCTCGGAGTCGGCTGATGCTGCATCACGACCACGCCCCCTCAGGGGACCAGGTCCGGATCCGCTTCAGCCGCGACGAACTGGCGCACATCGGCCTGGCGGTCGCGTTCCTCACTGTCGCCTTCACACTCGTCCTCAACGACCCTGGAGGATTCGGGCCTCGCGACATGCTCGCCCGCTTCCAGGCACCGTGGACCGCCTACGTGGCCAGCCTCATCGCCGTCTCCAGCGGCTTCGTGCTCCACGAATTGGGTCACAAGGTACTAGCCCAACGCTATGGCTTCTGGGCCGAGTTCCGCGGCCAGTTCAGCGGCCTGGTCATGAGCCTGGTCATCGCCGCCGGCACTGGCTTCCTGTTCGCCGCCCCGGGCGCCGTCCTCATCTGGGGTCGCGTCAATGCCAAGCAGAACGCGTTGATCAGCCTCATGGGCCCCGGCATCAACTTCGTCATCGCCCTGCTCGCATTGCCCTTCACGTTCGTCGTCGATCGTGACGCGTTCCTGCCACACACCATGGCGGTCGTCGCCCAGGTCAACGCCTTGCTCTGCGTGTTCAACATGCTGCCGATCTGGACCCTCGACGGGCGCAAGATCTGGTACTGGAGTCGCTTGCTCTACCTGAGCACGATGGCCCTCGCCGTGGCGCTGCTCGTCACCGTCTTCGTACTCGTCGGCCAGATCCGCTGAGCCCACGGCGGGGCGCGACTGGTGGCGAGCTTGGCGATGGCGTACGCTCAAGGAAACTCCTTGGCGGCCGCTTGCCGACGGACGGCCTTGCCGTCTTCAAAGTAGTCCCATGCGGATTCGAACCGCAGTCCCAGGAACCAGAATCCCGGATGATTGACCACTACACTATGGGACTGTTTGGCGGATGTTGCCTCAGTGGGCTGGGCCGGATTTGAACCAGCGATTCTCGCCTTGTAAAAGCGATGTCATAACCCCTAGACCACCAGCCCGGCGGGCCGAGGCAAACGCCGCGACTTGGCCCCCATACATAATCGCTGCGCCCTGACGCGGATTCAGGGCGGGTTTGGACAGAGACCCTTTTTGAACAGCCATGGGGTCGGCGACCCTGTTATGTCTGGTGGTCCGGAACCTATCCTGCTGAGCATCCTCATCATCATCCTCGGCGCCAAGCTCGGCGGCGAGTTCGCGGAGCGCTTCAAACAGCCCGCGGTCCTGGGGGAATTGTTGATCGGTATCGTACTCGGAGCCGCCCTGTTGGGTGGCTTCGTGGGCATGCCGGACTTCGGCACAGAACAAGACCTTCACCACGAGGAAGAGCTTCTGCATGATGCCGAAGCACACCTCGTGTCCTCCGAAGCGCACCTACGGGATGCGCAGGCCTCGGGCAATGCCACGGCCATCGCCGCGGCGCAAGCCGACGTCGACGCAGCCAAGGCAGACGTCCATCAGAAGGAAAGTGCCCTGGGCGCTTTCTTCGCCAAGAACAGCCAAGAGATCAGTGCCATCGAGATCCTTGGCGCGCTGGCCACCATTGGCGTGATCCTGCTTCTCTTCGAGGTCGGCCTTGAATCCGACATCAAGGAACTGGCCCGCGTCGGCGCCAGCAGCCTCATCGTCGCCCTCATCGGCGTGGTCGGCTCCTTCGCCGTCGGTTACGGGTTCAGCTGGGCATTGGCCGAGTATTGGAGTGGTTGGCAGGCGGCGGGAGAACTCGTGACCTCGCCGCATCTGTTGCACATCTTCGTCGGGGCCACGCTGACCGCCACCAGCGTCGGCATCACGGCCCGCGTGCTGGGTGACATGCATCGCCTCAACACCAACGAGACCAAGATCATCCTCGGCGCCGCCGTCATCGACGACATCGCCGGCCTCATCATCCTCGCCATCGTGGCTGCCATGGTGCAGGCCGCCTTGGCAGGTACTGCGGTCGACACTGTCGCGGTCACCATCATCGCTGCCAAGGCCATCGGTTTCCTCGTCATCAGCCTGCTCGTCGGTCTGAAGTTCGTCCCGCCGGCCTACGACAGCATGGTCGCCAAGTTCCGCGTCAAGGGCTTCCCCGTCGCGTTGGCCATCGTCTTCGCGCTGTTGATGGCCTACCTGGCCACGGTCTTCGGCCTGGCGGACATCGTCGGTGCCTTCGCCGGCGGCTTGATCCTTGCCCAGACGAAGCACGCCCACGCCATCTTCGACGATATGCGGCCCATCGCTGCCATCTTCGTGAGCTTCTTCTTCGTCACCTTGGGTATGCGGGTCGACGTCACGCAGATGACAGACGTCAGCGGCAACAGCGTCGTCGTGCCGGTCCTCCTCATCGGCGTAGTCCTGACGGTCTTCGCCATGCTGGCCAAGCTGGCCTGCGGCTGGGGTGTCACGAAGAACGGCCGCGCCAGCAAGCTGGTGGTCGGTGTCGGCATGAGCCCCCGCGGCGAAGTCGGCCTCATCTTCGCGGCCTTGGGCCTCAGCACGGGACTCATCGTCAACTGGCAGTACACGGCCATCATCCTGGTCGTCATGCTGACCACGTTCATCACGCCCATCTGGCTGAAGAAGCTGCAGAACCGCTTCATCGGTGGTGGTGCGCTGAACCCAAAAGCGGAGGCCTTGAGCCATCTACATGACGTCTGAGCTCACCGGACGCAGCCTCACGAGCGTCACCGATCTGTCTGACGAAGAGATCGTCCAGATCCTTGACACCGCCGAGGCGATGGCCCAGGACCCCACGGGCCATGCGGAGATGCTGCAGGGCTACGTGGTATGCACGGCGTTCTTCGAGCCCAGCACGCGGACGCGCCTGAGCTTCGAATCGGCGGCGCACCGTCTCGGTGCCGGTGTCATCGGCTTCGCCGACGCGGCGACGACGAGTGGCGCCAAGGGCGAGACCCTCGAGGACACCATCAAGGTCCTGTGCGGCTACGCCGATCTGCTCGTCATGCGTCACCCGGAGACCGGGGCGGCCAATCGGGCCGCTGCGGTCGCCGACATCCCGGTCGTCAACGCCGGTGACGGCGCGGGTGAACACCCGACGCAGACCCTTCTCGACCTGTTCACCATGCGCCGTCTACTGGGCGGCCTTGACGGCAAGACCGTCGCCGTGGTGGGGGACCTGCGCTACGGGCGCACAGTACACAGCCTCGTGCCGGCCCTGCGACGCCTGGGCACCACCGTGCTGGCGGTCCCGGCGCCTGGCCTGGATCTGCCAGATGGTGGTGCCCGCGTCGTCAGCCTGGACGATGCGGCCGCCGAGGCCGACGTCCTCTACGTCACTCGTGTCCAGCGCGAACGGTTCAGTGACCCGGCCGCCTACGAAGCGGCGCGGGGCAAGCTGCGCGTCGACCGTGCCTTGTTGGAGCGCAACGGCTCCGCAGCCATCGTCATGCACCCTCTTCCCCGCGTGGATGAGATCGCCGAAGACGTCGATTCTCTCCCGTCGGCCAAGTATTTTGAGCAAGCCTGGAATGGCGTGCCTGTCCGCATGGCCGTCCTTGCTCACCTGGTGGGAGCCCTATGAAAGAATTCAAAATCGTCCCGATCCGCGACGGCACGGTCCTCGACCACGTCGAAGCCGGCAAGTCCCTCGAAGTCCTAGCAGCCATCGGCCTCCCCGTGCCCGGGTCGCGCAAGGTCATCTCACTGTCCATGAATCTCCCGAGCTCTCGAGGCGGCTTCAAGGACGTCCTGAAGCTGGAGGACATGGAGTTGTCCGAGGACGATCTGGCCAAGATACAGGCGGTCAGTCCCCATGGCACGTACGTTGCGATCCGCAACTACGATGTCGCCAAGAAGACCCGCTGGGGCTAGACTCGCTCGGCTTCTAAGTTGGTCCGTAGGGGTGCTACGTTGCCACGCTCAGCCTAGCTGGGCGGCTCAAAAAAAAGGTGGGAAGGGGCTGGCCTCACGAGGAGGGGATGGGATGCACTCAAAAGGTTCCAGCACCGCTTCCTAGTTGAGCATCACTTCGCTTGCATAGATATCAGTTCCGATTGATGCCAGTGGATGGTAACAATCGCTCCTGCAATTGGTAACAGATCCGTCACAGTCTGCTGGCACGGGCGAATCCCTCCTGTTGAGGGGGTGGATCGTCCACGCATTGCGTCGTCGCCGGGACCATCCGGATGCGCGGCATGTGGTCGCGGAACCTGACGATGCGATCATCGAGGACCACGGCGGTCCCTTGGTCTTCAGGGCCGCGGATGAGCCGCCCGATGGCTTGCCGGAGGGTGCGGCCGGTGGGGTCGTGGACGGCCACCTTCCAGCCGCGATGGTTGTCCCGGTCGAAGTGATGGATCAAGGCCGTCGAGCGGGCCGACGGACGTGGATAGGGGACGCCCATGATGAGGATGCGTTCGAGCATGTCGCCGGGGTAATCTACACCTTCCGTGAGCCTGCCCCCCAGAACCCCCGCCAAGATCGTGCGCGGGGCGATGTCGGCGCGGAACCGCCTGAGAAGCGCTTGGAGATCGCCCTGTGCCATCCCGGGTGCCTCCTGGTAGACCGACGCATCGAGTCCGTGCAGGAACCCCTCCTCAAGGTAGTCGTGCATCATTTGATGGCTGGGGAAGAACACCGCCATCCGGCCGGTCCACGATGCCAGGAGATCTCGGGCGACGTCCTGTTGCTTGGCGGCCATGGCGGCGTCGCCCTTGTGCTGGCGCTGGACGCCGAGCAGGCCGTAGAGTCGCAGCCGTTCCGGGTCGAACGGGCTGGGTTGAATCATGGTGCGGGCCGTGCTGGGAAGCCCCACGAGGCGGCGATGTTCCTCGACCGGGGCGAGTGTACCGCTGATGTGTATGGAGCTGGCGAAGTCACGTAGGAAGCTGCACTTCGGCGCGGGGTCCAGCAGGTACGCCTCGAGGGCAGGACGTGGCTCCCGGATGACCAAGTGCACGTAGGGGGCATCGCGCTCAGCGAGCCAGAAGCGCAGAAAACTGCCCACGGCCCCGAGGTAACTGCGGGGCAGCCGGCCGGCGGCACGGCGCCGTTCGCGCATGGCTTCCCCCCAGTCCTCGAGTTCAGCCGCGATACGTTGCAGGGCGGGACCAGGGGCACCAAAGCGCATCATCAGCGTCTCGTTGGTCTGGTCCTGCGGCAGCCAACCATCGTCACTGTCTGGGGCGTGCTCGTCACACAATTCCCGGATGATGAGGTGAAGGGTGGTCAGCAGGGA
>JBFJNL010000034.1:0-20068 GCA_041618195.1 Thermoplasmatota archaeon
GAAATCGTCGACGCGCTCATCCCTGAGCTCGAAGACGAAGTCCTGAACATCAACATGGTCCAGCGCATGACCGACTCCGGTCGCCGTGTCCGCTTCGCCATCACCGCTGTGACGGGCAACAAGGACGGCTTCGTGGGCCTTGGCCAAGCCAAGGGTAAGGAAGTCGGCCCCACCATCCGCCGTGCCATCGACCGCGCCAAGATCAACATGATCGAAGTGCGCCGTGGCGCTGGTTCCTGGCAGTCCGGCGACGACGCCGTGGCGACCAGCATTCCGTACAAGACGCAAGGCAAGTGCGCCAGCACCGATGTCATCATCAAGCCCGCCCCGCAAGGGACCGGCCTCGTTGGTGGTAAGGTCGCCCGCAGTGTCCTCGGCTTGGCCGGTGTGCAGGACGCTTACGTCTTCACCCGCGGCCAGACCCGCACGACGACCAACAACGCCAAGGCGCTCTTCTCGGCGCTCGAGAACCTGAACACCATCAAGATGACGGTGGCTCAGGCCGAGCGCACGAAGTTCGTCGCCGGCGCGATGCTCCCCACCAAGCGTGATGAGCAACCCGAAGTTGATGCAATTGAAGAGGTGAAGGCCTAATGGCGTACGCTATCATCCGCCTGCGCGGTAAACTCAACATCAACCCCAAGACCAAGGACACGCTCAAGTACCTCCGCCTCAACCGTGTGAACCACGCCGTCGTTCTCCCCGAGAACGCCACGACGAAGGGCATGCTGCAGATGGCGAAGGACTACGTGACCTGGGGCGAGATCAGCGCTGACGTCCTGACCGAAGCGATCACCAACCGTGGCCGCCTCACCGGTGACAAGATCATCACCGACGCCTACGTGAAGGAGCACACCGAATTCAGCACCATCGCTGACTTCGCGGCCGCCATCGTGGCCGACAAGGCGCAGTACAAGCAACTGCCCGACGTCAAGCCGCTCCTGCGCCTGCACCCCGCCAAGAAGGGTCTGGAAGGCATCAAGCGTTCGTACCAAGCCGGCGGTGCCCTCGGCTACCGCGGCGAAGACATCAACGCCCTCGTCGGGAGGATGCTCTAATGGCCAAGGGTGGCAAGGCCAAGAAGATGCGCGGAAGCATGACCCACGGACGCGGCAAGAAGGCCGGCCGTGGCGCTGGCCTCAAGGGTGGCCGTGGTCGTGCCGGTGCCAACAAGCACCGTTTCCTGCAGCTTCAGGTCCTGGGTGGCAAGCACGCTCACCTGGCAGCTCGACCGTGGGGCCGCACTGGCTTCACGAGCAAGAGCCGCAGCGAAGTCGATGTGACAATCAACGTGGGCGACCTCGGTCGCTACGACGGCACGGACATCGACCTCACCGCTGACGGCTTCACCAAGCTGCTTGGTAGCGGTCGCATCGACGCCGCTTTGACGGTCAAGGTGGCCAAGGCCACTGACTCCGCCGTCGCCAAGATCGAGGCTGCCGGTGGCAGCGTCGTCCTGGCCGAATAAGCGCTCAACGCGTTCTCTTTTCCCTTTCTCCTCCCCTTCCTTCCTTTCCTTCTTACCCACGCGCCGACGGGTCGATCCTCAGGGTCGGCTGGGAGCCCTTAATAGGCATACCTAGCTGGGCGCGAATGCACTACGGTGTTTTCCATGGCCGAAGCACGGAGCCGCCTATACGCCCTTAAGCCGATCATCGAGCGATGGCCCGCCGTCCGCAAGCCGGAAGGCCACGTCTCGTTCAAGACGAAACTCCTGTGGACAACGGGCAGTCTCCTCTTGTACTTCGCGCTCGCCAACCTCACCCTCTTCGGTGTGAGCGAGACCCAGCTCGATATTTTCGAAGGTTTCCGTGCCATTCTGGCCGGTGCCTCCGGGACCATCATGCACTTGGGTATCGGTCCCATCGTCACGGGTTCGATTGTACTGCAGTTGTTCACGGGTGCGAAGATCATCAACCTTGATCTCTCCAAGAGCGAAGACAAGGCGATCTACCAAGGTACCCAGAAGGTCCTGGTGGTTCTGTTCATCTTCGTCGAATCCATTCCTCAAGTGTTTGGTTTCCTCGAACCTGACGGGAACTTCGCACAATGGTTCGTCAATGCCGGTTGGCCCCTCGCGGGTGCCGACGGTCTTGGCTGGGCCCGTGCGTTCATCGTCCTGCAGCTCGCCCTCGGTGCCCTCGTGGTGTTCCTCATGGACGAGTTGATCAGCAAGTGGGGTATCGGTTCCGGTATCTCGCTGTTCATCGCAGCCGGTGTGAGCCAGGCGCTGTTCCAGGGCACCCTGAACTGGATGCCTGCCATCAGCGGCCAACCCTACGACCCGGTCAGCAACCCCCCCGCCGGCACCATCCCCATGGCCATCTACGTCTTCAGCCAACGAAGCCTAGGTAGCCTGGTCAATGGCGGTGGTTTCGAGCAGATGTTCATCGGTGCAGGCCAAGGGTTCCCGAACCCCATCCTGACCTTCATCAGCACCATCGCGATCTTCATCTTCGTGGTGTACGCTGAGAGCACGCGCATCGAACTGCCTCTGGCACACGGCAAGGTCCGTGGTGCCCGCGGTCGCTACCCGCTGCGGCTGATCTACGCCAGCAACATCCCTGTGATCTTGATGGCTGCGCTCATCGCCAACATCAACATCTTCAGCCTGCTTCTCTGGCAGCACCCGTTCTTCAGCAAGATTCCGTTCTTGGGCCACCAATGGTGGATCGGTACGTACCAAGCTGGCTCGGGTAGCCTCCAACCGGTGGCAGGCGGCGCCTGGTATCTCAGTGCCTTCAACGGTCTGAGCGATTGGTTCCTCCCGATGTTCGATGCGGCCCGTTACGGCGGCTTTGCCAGTGGTCATGAGCCTTGGCAGATCCTCATCAAGATGGTCGTGTACCTCAGCCTGTTCGTCGGCGGCAGTATCATGTTCGCCAAGTTCTGGGTCGAGACCACGAACATGGGTCCCGAATCGGTGGCCAAGCAGATCGAGCGCTCCGGCATGCAGATCCCTGGCTTCCGCCGCGACCCCCGCGTCCTGCAGAAGATCCTGGCCCGCTACATCCCGACCCTCACCGTCATCGGTGGTGCCGTGGTCGGTCTGCTGGCTGCGATCGCGGACATGATGGGCACCGTCGGTAACGCGTCTGGTACGGGTCTGTTGCTGTGTGTGGGTATCTTCATCCGTACCTACGAGCAGATCGCCAAGGAACAAGCCATGGAGATGCACCCTGTGCTTCGTGGCTTCTTCGGCGCTGAATAGGCTCCTGTAGCTTCCTTTTCCCTTTCTCCTCCCTTTTTGTCGTAGAGTAGGACCGCTTCGCTCGGAGTCTCCTCCCTTTTTGTCGTAGAGTAGGACCGCTTCGCTCGGAGTCTCCTCCTTTATCTGCCCGCTGGGCAGGACCGCTTCGCTAGGAGCCTCAGTGGTGCTGGCCTGGCATGTGCGGGTGTTGGATCCACTCCAGACTCGTCTGCAGGGTCTCACGGCGCCGGGCGGCGACCAGCGCTGCCAAGGTCAGTAGGGCCGCATTGACGACCAGCATGCTCCATTCGGCTGCGCGCACGTGTGTGGCCGCCGCACCCACCATGTCGCCGATCAAGATGATGGCGGCGAAGCCACTGGTCGGTCGCCACAGCAGCAGGATGGCCGCCGCCAGTTCGCCGGCGCCGACCACGTAGAGGAACCAAGAGGGGTAGCCCCATGCCGCGAAGTTCGCCGGGTTGGGGTCCATGGCCAGCAACTTGGTGATGCCGGCCGTAGCAAAGACGACCACGAGCACGCCGATGAGTGTCCAGGTCAGCCATTCACGTCGTTCTTTCATGGCCTGAACAATGGCGGCGTGGGACGTCAATCTGCGGCCGGGGCCGCCGGGGCGTGGGCCTACAGGCCCTTGGAGGCGGCAAGGTCTGTGCCGCTTTGCGTAAGTCCGGATGGGGAGGTGAGGGGTCTGGTTTTTGGCCATTGAGGTGCGGGTCCGCTGCCCAACGGCCGCCTGGACTCCGCGCCGTGCGCCCTCAGGTGGATGCGCGCCATTTTTGTTTGGCAGTGATGGTGGAGGGTCCGTGCACTACGTCATCTCGCCCAGTGGCTTGGTGCATGCCAGCGATTGCTGCCGGGTCGACGGGCTGCGGTTCACGCGGGTGCACGCCCTGCGCATGGGCAAACGCTTCGCCCGCTGTTGCGCCGCCGACAGGGTGGCCCCCGACCTCAAGGCATCCCGACGGCTGTTCTGAGGCTGCCGGTCGCAGCGCTCCGCGGTAATCGACAGGCAGGGCCTAAACGGATGCCGATCGATGCCGCTGGGTGCAACGCCATCCCGCCTTGCAGGACCTGAGCCGCGACCATTTTGTCGCCTTGAACCACGTGGTGGCGGCCAAGCGCATCCTCGAACACCACGCGTCGGCGGAACCGCTCGATGCGGTATGGCAACGCTTCGTCACGTGGGCCGGCGGACCCCTGATGGATCATTTCGCCGAGGAGGAGGAACTGCTGGTTCCTCTTGCCGATGGCGCCGACCTGACCGAGCTGAGCCAGAGGCTCGATGCCGATCATGCCCGGCTGCGCCACGCCATCGACGAGATGCGCACGGCGCCCCCCGATCTGCAGACCCTGTGCAACGTCACGGAAGACCTGCGCATCCACATCCGCTGGGAGGAATCCGAGCTGTTTGAAGGACTCCAGAACGCCCTGTCGCCCCTCCAGCTCGCGGCGCTCGAGGCGGCAGCTGACCGGTTCC
Organism: Thermoplasmatota archaeon; assembly: GCA_041618195.1. Classification (GTDB taxonomy): domain Archaea; phylum Thermoplasmatota; class E2; order JACPAO01; family JAHFTW01; genus JBFGSX01. The sequence goes on from JBFJNL010000034.1 coordinate 4,686, forward strand.
GCACCGAGGCCGGCCTGCCGACCCAGGCCGCCCGGTAGATACACTGGCCTCCCCGCACAGCCCTTGAGCCTGTCGCGGCGATGGAGGAATGTGCCCTTCGAACGCCGCTGGCGCGACCCCGAGCCTTACCAAGCCTACCGCGCCCCACTGCAGGCCAAGTGGCGCCCGGCCATCATGGACCGCGACGGCAGCCGCTGCCGCAACTGCAAAGCGCGGCCCACCAAGCGCAAGCCGGACGTGCAACTCGACATGGCCCACATCACCGACGCCGTCGCCTTCGTACGGGCCGCCGGCGACCACACCGCGGTGACTTTCTCTTACCGCTGGGACAACCTGTACATGCTGTGCCACGACTGCCACGCCGCCAGCCACCGCTTCAAACTCGACAAAGAGATGCAAGAACGGCGCTGGCAGGTCCAGCAACTCGAGGCAAACCTGCGACGCCTGCGGGGCTGGTCGTCGCCCTATGCGGTCCTGCCGCCACACATGTTGCCCGAGCGGCTACGGCCGGCACGCAGCTTCCACGACGTCATGCGGCTGTCGCCTTTGGTGCCCTTCCCCACGTTCAGCAAGTACGCCGCAGATGGCGGCGTCGTGTTCGCCGACCAGGGCGGTACGGCGTGGTGTGAAGGTGCGCCCGGCCAAGCCGGGGCCGAATGGGACACTCAGACCACCTTGTAGCGTATCCGGTCCTTTATGACCGACGGGCAACTCTGCCCGATCGTTGTTGGTGACCAGGCGCTTCACGGCGCTCAATGGCATCGCTGTCCTGATCGGGGCTTTGGCAGGCCTTGCCGCCGTCGCGTTCCGCTACCTCATCAACGGCATCGAGAACATCGCCTTCCGAGGCGACTTCGTCGCCACCTCGGCCGAGACCGGATACATCGTCACGACCTGGGGTGCGCTGGTGTTCCTGGTCCCCACCATGGGTGGTGTCGTCATCGGCCTCATCCGCGCCGCGTTCCCGGACATCCGCCGCCAAGGTATCGCCGAGGTCATGGCCTCGGTGCAGGCCCGCGGCGGCATCATCAAGGGTCGCACGGCGTGGGGGCACGCATTGCTCTCGGCCATCACCGTCGGCACCGGTGGTTCGTCCGGTCGTGAAGGTCCCATCGGCTACATCGGCGCCGCGTTGGGTAGTAGCATCGGCCGCCGCCTTGGATTCCGGCCCCGCGACATCAAGGTCTTGCTCGGTGCCGGTACCGCCGCCGGTATCGCCGCCACGTTCAACGCGCCTCTTGGTGGCGTCCTGTTCGCTATGGAGCTGATCCTGCCCGAGTTCAGCACCCACGCGTTCATCCCCGTGGTGCTCGCCACCGTCATCGGCGTCACCATCGGCCACTACTTCCTAGGTGACACGCCGGCGTTCTTCATCCCTCAGGACTTCTACCTGGTGTCCGGCTGGGAACTCCTGAACTACCTCGTGCTCGGTGTGCTGTGCGGCCTGGGCGGTGTCTTCTTCATCCGCGTCATGGGCTGGGCCAGTGAGCGGGGTGAGACCCTGCGCATGCCGCACTGGGCCAAGCCGGCGTTCGGTGGCCTGCTCGTCGGTCTCATGGGCCTGGGGATCTTCCGTCTCTCCGAGCGCAGCCAATTGCTGGGCGGCGAAGGCCATTACCACGTCTTCGGTACCGGCTACGGCACCATCAGCGCCATCCTCGGCGGCGACGCCACGGTCCTCGCGGCCGGGCTCCTCGTGCTGCTCATCTTCGCCAAACCACTCGCCAGCAGCATCACCATCGGCAGTGGTGGTGGCGGTGGCGTGTTCAGCTCCAGCCTGATGCAGGGCGCCCTGTATGGTGCCCTGTTCGGCATGGCCGTCAACGCCCTGTGGCCCGCGCTCACAGCACCGCCTGCGGCCTACGCGCTCGTCGGCATGGGTGCCTTCTACGCAGCCACCGGCCGCGCCACGCTCACCACGATCGTGCTCCTGATGGAGCTCACCGGCAGCCGCACCATCATCTTGCCGCTGATGTTCGCGGCCGTCACCGCCGACGCCGTCTCCGTCGGGCTCAGCAAGGACAGCATCTACACGGTGCGCCTCACCAAACGCGGCATCATCTACGAACACGACCGCATGCAGTCCCCGCTCGACTTCGTGACGGTCGAGGACGTCATGAGCAAGGAGGTCGACACCCTGGCCGGCTCCATGAGTGCCGGTGAGGCGTTCAACCAGATGCTCGACCAAGGCCACACCGGCTTCCCGGTCGTCGACGAAGAAGGCCAGGTCCTTGGCGTCGTGACCCGCCGCGACCTGTCGCGTCACCTGCACGAAGGCCGCGGCGAAGAGCCGCTGTCGGCGCTGGTCAGCGGCCTGCTCATCACCGCGTTCCCACAGGACCGCCTGTTCACCGCACGCGACCGCATCTTCACCGAAGACATCGGGCGCCTCATCGTCGTCGACCCCATGGAACGGCGGCGCATCCTCGGTATCCTGACCCGAAGTGACATCCTGCGCGCCGAGGCCGAACGGGACGTGGAGCACACGGACGCGTGGAGTGGCGAGCCCCGCAAGACGCGCTGAACATCGGCCCATAGCGCCTGGGACAAAGGGCCACTTGGGCGAGGGGCCCCTGCGAACGCATCATCAAGGACCTCCACCGAGGATGTCCTATGCGCCCATCTGCCCTCGACCGGCTATCCGCCGAGAATATGGGCATCCTGCGAATCGCCGACGACATCGCGATGAGATTGGGTCGTCCCACCACGTCGCGGGATCTAGAGCACCTCGCGTTCAGGATCATTGACGCCAACGAGCAGATCATCCGGCCCCACATCGGTTTCGAGGGAGACGTGCTGTTGCGTGTCCTGGCGGAGCACTTGGGTGGCATGCACAACGACCTCATCGCGCGCTCGCTGCGCGAGGCCGGTGCCATCGAGAACCAGATGGTCGCGCTGCGTGAGGCCGTCGAACTGGTGCGGCCGTTGCGCGACGTGCTGGAAGACACCGAATTCGCGCTGCGTGACTACGTCGACTACACGGAATCGACATTGATCCCGTACGCGCGCCGCCACCTCGGAGACCTGATCGACGAGGTCGAGCGCCGGCACGATGCCGCCGTCGCCCCGGACATGGTGCACGATTAGTCGTTGGAGAACAAGCGGCGGACGCTGGCCTGTTGACGCATCTGACGAGCGACGATGCCGCGCAGTGGGCCCGCCTCGCGCAGACCGACCAGGTGCAGCGTCGCGCCACGGGCACCGTATGCGATGATGTCCAACCGCTCGACGCCGAGGATGCGGTCGAGCAACGTGCGGCGGTGCTGTAGCGCGGTGACCTTCTCCCATTTGACGCGCTTCTCCGTCTTGCTCAACAACTGCACCCGTTCGCGGATGCCTTCGTCGTCGAAGATGTAGCGCGTGAACGCCAGCCGGATGGCCGGGGTCACACTCACCGCCAAAGGTACCGCGATGCTGAACACGATGTCGAGCCCGCCGAGCACGCCGGCTTGCCGGCCGTCGTCAGTGCCCAAGAAGACACCGACGATGATCGGAACGAAGAACACACTGACACCGGCAAGCGCTGCCAGGAAACGCTCCACGCCAGCGCGCAGGGACGGCCGCACGATGAGGCTGCCGTCGCGCACCACGCCTTCGGGCTGACTCAGAAACTCCTGCAAGAGATCGCTCATCGGGCCTCCGAAGCGCGGCGGGCCTCGTCGACGATCTCCTTGACGGATTCGGGGTCATGGACGCCTTGGAAGGTGACCGGTGCAGCGCTTCCGCCGGCCGTGTTGATGGTGATGGAGCCGAAGTCGAGGATGCGGCCGAAGACCCCCTGGAAGACCGTGACATCCGTCACTTTCTCGTAGGTCGTCTCGACGCGTCGGCGGGTCAACCAGCCACTGGTCACGACGACGCCGCGGGAGCCGACCTCGTAGCGCGTGAACTTGAAGCGGATGAGCAGCCCAGCACCCATCAGCACGCTCATCGTGGCCAGCGCGGCCGCCGCCAGCAACAGTTGAGGGAACGCGGCGGACAGCACGAAGGCGACCAATGCGGCCGCGATGAACAGCCCGACGGTGATCATGTTGGCCACCAGCGAGACCGCCGATATGCCGCCCCGCCACAGCGTCTTGAGCACCGCTGGAGCGGACTCCGCCTCGGCCGTGGCGGTCTTGCTGACCGGGCGTTCACCGACCAGGGTGCGGATGAACGCGCTGCGGGCGTCCTCCACCTGTTGCTTGAAGCCCAATGGATCGCGCACGCCTTCCAGCTGGATGCCGGTGCCGGCCGTCTCGAGACGCACGGTTCCGAAGCCCCAGATGCGCCCGAACAGGCTCTGCTTGACGTGCATGTCGGTGAGCTTGTCGTACGTGGTCTGTGACCCGAAGAACCGGATGCGGCCATGGGCCTTGTACACGCGCTCGTCGGTGACGATGTAGACGCTCGTCTTGACCCGCCAGTAGCGGGCGACGAGGAAGCCGACGTAGAGCGCCGCCACGACCGCGATGACGGGGAAAGCCACGGGGCGCAGCAGCGCCGGGAAGAACCCGATGCTCAGGATCAGCACTGCCGTGATGGGCATCGCGGCGGCGACGGTGGCACCGAGGAGTTCGTCCAGGACGGACAATCCGTGCCGCCCGGTCTGGACGAGCGTATCCTCATCGGGCTGGAGATAATCGATGGGCGCCGGCTGGACCACGAGCTTGGACCGGGGCAAGGCTTTGAAACGTGTCGCATGGGTGCCTGGGTCATGACGCAGACGACGATGCCCGACCACGCCGCCCTTCTGACGCAGCTCGGCATGGATCCGACCAAGCCCATCGCCGGCACCCACGACGGCGCTGCTTGGGTCGGTGGCGGCCCGCGACGCGAGGTCCACACCCCCGTCGACGACAGCCTACTCGGTGTCATCGAGGAGTCCACGCCGGAGCAGCTGGACGTCGCCGTATCGAACCTGCAACGTGCCTTCCTCGAGTGGCGCATGGTCCCCGCCCCCAAGCGTGGCGAAGTCGTGCGCCTGTGGGGTGAGCGTCTGCGCCAGCTCAAAGACCCGCTCGGGCGCCTCGTCAGCCTCGAGATGGGCAAGAGCCTCCAGGAAGGCCATGGTGAGGTCCAGGAGATCATCGACATCTGCGACTTCGCTGTCGGCCAGAGCCGCCAATTGTACGGCAACACGATGCACAGCGAGCGCCCGCTGCACCGCATGTACGAGCAGTGGCACCCGCTCGGCGTCTGCGGCGTCGTCACCGCCTTCAATTTCCCCATGGCGGTGTTCGGCTGGAACGCGGCGCTCGCCCTCATCTGCGGCGATACCGTCGTCTGGAAGCCCAGCGAGAAGACCCCGCTGACCGCCGTGGCGCTCATCAAGACCTTGGTCGATGTGTGCGAAGAAGCCGGGCAACCCGGCCTCGTGGCCCTGGTCCACGGCACCGCCGACCCCATCGGTGAGAACCTCATCGCCGACAAGCGCATCCCGCTCATCAGCGCCACCGGCAGCTGCCGCATGGGCTACCGCGTCGGTGAGGTCGTCGCCAAGCGTATGGGTCGGACCATCCTCGAACTTGGCGGCAACAACGGCATCATCGTCACCCCCAGCGCCGACATGGCCATCGCCATGACCGGTGTGCTGTTTGGTGCCGTCGGCACCGCTGGCCAACGCTGCACGAGCACGCGCCGCGTCTTCCTGCACAAGGACATCGCCGCCGAGTTCCGCAAGAAGCTCATCGGCGCCTACCAGCAACTCAACATCGGCGACCCTCTGGTCGCCGAGAACCACATGGGGCCACTCATCGATGAGGGCGCCGTCACCATGTTCTTGGACGCCGTCAAGGCCGCCCAGGTGCAGGGTGCCAAGCTGTTGACCGGTGGCAAGGCCCGGCCCGACCTGGGCAAGTGCTACGTCGAACCCACCGTGTTCGAATGCCCGAGCTTTCCCGACTTCCCGCTCGCCCAAGACGAGACGTTCGCGCCCGTCCTGTACCTCTTCGAGTACGAAGACTTCGATCAGGTCCTCGAATGGCACAACGGTGTGCGCCAGGGCCTCAGCAGCGCCGTCTTCACCAACGACATGCGCGAGATGGAGCAGTTCCTGAGCCACGCCGGCAGTGACTGCGGCATCGCCAACATCAACATCGGCACCAGTGGCGCCGAGATCGGTGGCGCCTTCGGTGGCGAGAAGGAGACCGGTGGTGGCCGTGAATCCGGCAGCGATTCCTGGAAGCAGTACATGCGCCGCCAGACGAACACCATCAACTGGGGCCGCGACCTGCCATTGGCGCAGGGCATTGAGTTCGCGCTGTGAACCACTGGCGCATGCTTGCCATCGGCGTGGTCGCGGTCCAGGTCGTGAGCGCATCGTCACAATGGTGGATGGCGTACGCCTTGGGCCCCGTCGTGGCGGAGCGGCTCGCCGCCGGGTGCTTCGAGTGGTGCGGCCTCGACCGCTTCGTCCACCAGGTCGCGGGCGGTGCCACGCTGCTGGTCGCGGTCGCCTGGTCACCTTGGATCATCCGCGCCCCGAGCCACCGCGCCCTGGCATGGATCGACGGTATCGGCTCCGTCGTCGGAATGCTGGTCCTGGCCGTGTTGGCAACGACCGTCGGTGCCGTCGCTGCCTGGGCGCTCGCCGGCGTCGCCGCGGCCGCCACGTTGACCCGTGGCCTGTGGGTCATAGGGGCCAAACCTTGCGCTCCGGCGGCAAAGCCGTCATGAACCCGCACGGGTCCGAGGGCCTGTGATCCGCGTCGCATGGTCCAATGTTGTCGGCCCCCGACTGGAACGAAACACTGCGTGGTGGGCCACCTTCGCCGGCCTGGTCGCGTTCCTCGCGTGGCAAGGGGTCACGTTGGTCGTCTCGACCCTGGTGTTTCTGGGCCGCGCCTCCGACCGTTGCCTCATCGGGCCTGAATGCAGCATCCTTGAAGGGACCAGTCCGGCCTTCGTAGGCTTCCTGGCGTTGGGTGCCGCTTCGCTGAGCGTGGCGATCCTGCCTGCGCTCGTCAAACTCACCCGGGCATTCTGGAAGCAGGCCTACTGGACCGGCATCGCGCTACGCATGGTCGGCATCGTGACCGCCGTCGCCGGCCTGTTCGGCTTCCTGGTGTATGGCCTCGTCTGGGCCGGCATCGGCCTATGGATCGCCTTCTGGAGCCGCCGGCTGCAATTGGCTGGCCCCCCAGCACGCGCGGAAGACCCGAACGTGCTGGAAGGCGAGCGCGTCTAACGGCGCTTGGCCAGCCCAAGGGCGAGCGCGATGGCTGCGACCACGGGCAACAGCGAAAGTCCGGGGACGCCCTTGTCGGACTTCCCGGCCTCGAGGATCGGCTCACTGGTGTAGTCTGGAGGCGTCGTGGCGTTCTCCAGGACGCTGGCGGGCGTGGCCGGGAGCAAGCTGCCCATGGACGGTGCTACCGGCAGTTCCGGTAGCAGGCCGAGCAGGGCGGTGCCTTCGCCGAGGACCAGTTGGATGTCCAGCAGGTCGCGACCCCAGTTGCTGTCAGGGTGCATGCGCTTCTTCCATTCCAGTTCGACGGGGATGCCGCCGGCCTGGAAGTCGCCTTCCAAGGTGAACACGGCCCGCTGGCCAGGCACGAGGGCAGGCAGGCTGACGCCGTGGCTGCCGATGCGCATGCTGGCCTGGGTGATGTTGCCCCAGCCCTGGTTCTGGACGGTGACCTTCAAGCCGTTGGCGTCGCCGACGATGTCGGTGATGACGGGGAATGCGCCGTACTTCTCAGCGTGCAGCATGCCGTGCATGACGCCGCGCCACGATTCGACCTCCTGGACACGGACGTCGGTGTCGACGACGGGTTGGCCCCACGGCGCGATGGCGCCACGGCCGCTCATCTCGTACGTCCAGCTGCTGGCGCCGACCTGAGCGTAGCCTTCGTCGGCAGTGGTGCCGCTGGCGGGGTAGATGGTCGACCAGATCTCGCCGCAGTCGGTGGGCAGGTCCGAAAAGACCCGCACGCAGATGTTGGTGAGCATGTCGAAGTCCGGGGCGTGCCCGAGCTGTTCTGCGCCGTACGGGTGAAGCCACAGGTTGCCGCAGCAGTGGGTGGACTGCACGAAGTCCGGGCGGGTCTCTTGCATGACCTTGATGACCGCCTGGGTCTCCGGCTCGCTGGCAGGGTAAGGGCCGGGCCAGTTCAGGCCAGGCGTCTCATCGACGGTGCCCCAGGTGCCGGGGAAGTTGCGGTTGACGTTGACATCGATGGCGTTGACGCGGCCGAAGGCGTGGCTGCCGTCGGGGTTGATCATCGGCATGACGAAGGTGCGGCGGTTGTCGACGATCCACTTGGCGGTCTCGTTCGTCTCGTATTCATCGAGGAGGAACTGCAACCATTCGGTGACGAAGTACACGCCCGAGTATTCGTTGCTGTGCGTGCCACCGTCGAGGTAGATGACTTCGCGCTCGCTCAATGGGACGCGGTCCGGGTTGATGAAATCTGCAATCTCCAGGAGCCAGAGATCGAGGCCCAAGTGGCTCTGCCCGGCACTGGTCAAGCGGACCAGGCCCGGGTGATCCTCGGCCAAGCGGCGGACTTCCGCCGTGAGCAGCGGGTAGTACGGGAACGCCGTGTAGCCGTTGACCTTGTTCAGTGGGTCGCCAAGGTCCGCGCTCAGCAGCGACGCCACCAGTTCGGGGTGGCGCTCGGCCAGGTGCGTGGGGATGTACGGGTAGACGACATCGCCGTCGACGTTGACCGGGTAGCCTTCGCGCTCCTCACCGAATTCGCCGGACACCGACGGTGCAAGCATCAGGGCAGCGAGGGCCATGACGGACCATTTGCTCATACGAGTCCATGGTGCCGTGGGTTGATGGGCTTTTCCAGCAGGCCAAAGCAGGCCCGCTTGGTCATTCCTCTTCGACGGCGCCTGGCATGTCGCAGTAATCGGCTTCCTGGTCCTCGACGAACAGCTCCAGTTCGCCGAACTCCTTTGTCGCCGCCACCATGTGGATGCGGTTGGCTCCTCGCAGCAAACGGCCGTCAAAACTCAGGTCGATGGCGTCGCCCTTGCCGAAGACGTAGGGCGCCTCGGGGCTGATGCCTTCAAGATCCAGGTGCGCCACGCGGATGGCGCTCGGCCGGTGGCGGATGCCGTTGATGGTGAAGCGGGGTGGGGCGATGATGGTCGCCTGGCCCAGGGGGTTGTGGAGCACGAAGCCAAAGCGTCCGTCGGCGGTCTCGCGCAGACTACCGCGTCGGTAGAGCTTGCGGACCAAGAAGCCGGGGATGCCCACGGTTGATACACGGGCGCAGACGACATGAGCGCATCGGTTGCGGCCTTAGGGTAGAGCGCCGCGCGTGCATCTGGGGCCTGCGTCGTCAGGCGCGCACGCTGCTGCCGTCTCGCCTGAAGTAGAACAATGGGATGCAGACCAACGTGACGACCGTCATCAGCACGATGGCGATGACGGCGGCCTCGAACATCTCGTAGCTGCCGCGGATGGAACCTCGGGTGAAGATCCAGAAGCTGACGGCGGTCGTGAAGCCGCTGTACACGATGGCCTTGCCGACCGTGCGGAACACGAACTTGGCGTCCTTCTGCTTCTCCAGGTTCCACGTCAGGTGCACGGCGTAATCGGATCCAAGACTCGTGATGAACGCAATCGGGATCATGAAGATGAACGCCAGGTCGATGTTCACTGCCGGGATGGGCAGCGCACCCAGCCACCAGATGAGCGTGATGCTCATGGGTGTCAGGGTCGCCGCCACCGCACGCCACGAGCGCGTGAACGTGCCGACCAGGATGGCCACGATGAGCAGGCTCACCGAGGTGCTCAAGGTCAACCAGAAGTTGGTGTAGTCGTTGTATTTCTTGACGCCCGTCAGGGTGCCGAAGTACTGGTTGTCCGTGTGCTGGGGGTCGGACTCCTCGAGGACCGCACGGAACGCGGCGTCGGCCTTCTCGGTGGCATCCTGGTCGATGTCGATGTTGATGAAAGTCAACGCCCAAGCGATGTTGTAGTCGGCGGACATGAAGGTCAACAGCAGCGGAGCCCATTCTTCGCGCTGCATCATGTCGTCGTAGGCGGCCCGCACGTCGTCGCTGGTCCAATCTGCGATGAGCCCGAAGTCGGCGTCGTACTGGTTGCCTTGGGCGTCCTGCAGGCCGCATGGGAACTCCGGCGGGAAGTCGCCGCAAGGGATGAACTGGCCACCTTGCAGCACGCCTTCGAGGATGCCGGGGCCGGCGCTCTGCAGCCCGTCCTTGAGCAGGGCATAAAGGTTGAGGATGAAGGGCACCGAGTTGACGGCGCCGCCAGCGCTCTGCACGAACGGATCGGCGACCATGGCACGATGGATGGCGATCATGTCGTCGACGGCGTCTTTCGTGGCAAGGCCGCAAGGCCCTTCCGCGCCGGTACACGGCTCCCGGGCCTTGGTGATGACCGTCTCCTGGCCTTTGGATTTGATCTCGGTCTGGAATCGTTCGTACATGTCGAGCATGTGCGCGCGGTCCTCTTCGTGGGTCCACAGTTCCTTCTGCGGGAGGTTGATCTCCACGGTGCCGATGACGTACTCGGTCTTCGGGATGAACGCGCCGAAGACGGCGGTGCCGACCACCAACACGGCGACCGTGACGGCCTTGTTGCGTCCCCAGAACGTGGCGAAGGCACCCACGGCGCGGCTCGGTCGAAACACTTCCTTGGATTCGTTGCGGGCCGACAGCTCCAGCAGCGCCGGGATGAACGTCACGCTGAGCGTGAAGACGCTGAGGATGCCGAGGATGGTGGCGGTGCCGATCTCGACGATCATCGGGCTCGTGCTGGTGATCATGACGATGAAGCCGCTGATGGTGGTGAGCGTCGAGATCATGAGTGCCACGGCGCCACGGCGTCCGATGAGGTCGAAGGCCTCCGCACTGGTCCCGACCTGGCTCCGTTCGGTGCCGAATTCGTTGACGATGTGGATGACGTAATCCACGCCGACCCCCAGTAGCAGGGGGAACATGGCCATGCTGACGAAGCCGACACTCACGTCGCCAAGGGTCATGCCGGCCAGGGTCCAGGTCAGGATGATGGCGACAGTCGTGACCCCGATGAGCGCACGCTTGATGTTGCGGAACAGGAACAGCAGCGTGACGATCAAGAACGCGAAGACGGCCGCGATGAAGATGACCGACTCCTTCTGGACCTGCTCATCGATGCGGTAGATCCAGGACTGCACGCCCCAGGAATCGAAGTACGCGTCTTCCCACAGATCGTAGGTCTTGGCGACGCCGGCGGGGCCGGATTCGCCGACGGCCAGCTGGCGGTATTCGCCAATGATCTCGTTGATGATGCCGCCCGTCTCCTTCTTGGAAAGCACGCTGGTGTCCGGCTCGTAGATGATGAACATGACCGCCGCATCGAAGGCGTCGTTGCGGTACAGTGCGATGGCACCCGTCGAATCGGCGGCGCCGAGCAGCTCCTGGGCGGAGTCGTGGGTGGCCTGATCGGGGGCCAGGCAGAAGCAGCCGTCCGGATACTGTTTGTAGATGAGTTTCTCGAAGAACGGCAGGGAGGTGTGTGAGATGACCTTGTCCACGCCGGTGCGGTGGGCGAACTCGGCCTTGACGAAGGTGAAGAGCTCTTCCTGGGCACGCAGCGCCTCCATGGAGGTGACGTTGGTGACCCGGACGCGCTCGCAGCCATCTTGTGCTCCGATGGGGACGGGGCCCACGGTGCCCGAGCAACGGGGGTCATCGGCGTCCGGTGCTTCGGCCGAGTCGGTGAGTTCGAAATACACGATCTCTGAGTTGACGCCGGCGACGTCGTCGCGCAGTTCGCGGAAGAAGTTGGCCTGGGTGTCGGAGGTCGAGAAATACCCGGCTTGGATGTCGGTCTCGACGTTCGGTTCGACGGTCGCGAGCACGATGCCGGCGAGCAGCGTGATGGCCGCTACCACGCCGAGGACGCCCCAGGCGTGACGCGACGACCACTTCATTGTCTTGGCAAGGCCCTCTTGGACCGCTTCACTGATACCCATCCGACCGGGGGTCGGACCGACGTGACGGGTTTAGGGCTTTCTTGGGGGCGTCGCCGCCGGGTCCTGATGTGTCAGGCGCTCGCGGGGGTCTGGAAATCGACCAGGGTGCCGCGCAGGGTCTGCAGATCGACGAGCGGCATGCGTGCCGGGTCGGGTGTGAAGTTGAGCATCTTCTGGTAGCCGGTCTGGCTCTGCCACGTGCCGCAGTTGACCATGGTGACGCCCCGGTAGGAATCGATGCCGGGCACGTGGACGTGGCCGGTGATGAACAGGTCTGGCACGTCGTCGATGACCAGGTAATCGTGGTGCTCCGGTGCCACGGGGGTGCGTTCCCCGTACAGGGGCGCCAGGTGGCGGCTCTGCAGCATCTGCTTCATGGCCGGCAGCGGCTTCTCGTACTCCAGATTGGTGACGCTGGTGGCGAAGTCGATGAGACTGCTGCCGTGGTAACCGAGCGTCTTCACGCCGTGCATGGAGAACGTCGCCGGGTTAGCCAGGAAACGGGTCTCGTGGTGGCCGAACTTCTCGGTGACTTCCTGGGTGAATGCCGGCTGCGGTTCCGCCGGCCGGCTGGCATCGTGGTTGCCGGGTTGGACGATGATGTCGATCCAGTCTGGGACGTTCTTCATCCAGTCGCCGAAGGCGGCGTACTGGTCGTAGATGTCGCCGATGGTCAGCTCCTCGTTCTGGCCTGGATAGATGCCGACGCCGTCGACGAGGTCGCCGGGGATGACGAGGTACTTGACGCGGCCGGCGGCGTCGCGTTCCCGCTTGCTGCCGGCGTGGCCGTTGAGCCACTTGAGCATCTTCTCCCAGTTCTCGGAAAGGAACGTGTCAGAACCGACGTGGATGTCGGACAGGAACGCCGCCATCAAGGGCACATCCGCGCCGCGCTTCGCGCTGTGGTCCGGCCGCGGGATGTCCGGGCGGATGATGGATTCAAGGAACAGGATGTCGCCCTTGTTGCCGGCTTGCCCGACGATGCCGATGACCTCGTCGCGTACGACGGAATCCGCCATCGCCATGAGCTGCCGTTCGTCGGCGCGTACGAGCGCCTTGATGCTACCCGTCTCGTCTTCGATCTCCAACAGCTTGTGGCCGTTCTTGGTGGTCTGCACCTCGACGACCATGCCGATCATCTGGACCTCCGCCTGGCCCGGCCGGATGCGCTCCACGGCCACGGGATTGGCGAGCTCACGATGCTGCCGCAGCATCTTGGCGATCTTACGGTAGCGGTCCTGGAAGTACGTGACGAAATCGCCGGTCGTACCCTCGCAGGTCGAGTTGCCGGTCATGTCCTGGTGGACCTCCAGTCGCGTCGCGTGGTCCTTCGCCAGGGGTTGCCATTCGCCGCGGGGGGCGACGAGGAACTCGCGGGCCCGCTGGTGGGCGTCTTCGAGGGCCCCGGGCTCCTTCATCTGCAACGAATCGTGGTCGTCGACGGCATCGTCGTCCTCGTCGACGTCGCGCACAGGGCCCTGGCCGTCGTAGATGGCGGCCGCGGCCTTACGGAAAGCCTCCTTACGGGCCCGCTCAGCCTCGGCGTTGGGGCTGGGTTCAGCGACCTCCACGGTGCTGGCTTTCTCGTTGGAGCGCTCCTCCAGGCGGGCCCAAAGGTCCTTGTCGAAATGGAATGGGACCTCCTCCAGCGTGGCGATGACCGCCTGGACCCGGACGGCACCGTCTTCGGCGTCCGCCAGGTCGCGCAGGAGGTCGGGGTCGGCGAGGGCCCCATGGCTCTCAAAGAGCGCCACGAGTTCCTTCATCCGCTCCATTGGAGCCGCCAACACCTGCATCGCAAGCCGAGGCACACGCAGGTGTGTCAAAAGGATTGGGCGGTCAGCTGCCCAGGTTGGCGAGCGCCGTCAGCACCGCGCCGACGGCCCGTTCGTGGTGGGTGGGCGTCAAGAAATGGTCGGCGCCCTGCAAGAACGTGATGCGGCCGCCGAGCATCGCGCGGATAGCGTCGGCGTCGGCGGGTTCCACAAGTTCGTCCGCCGTGCCGATGATGACGTGGCTGGGGCAGCGTACCCGTGCGGCCTCCTCGAGCGGCTTGAGGTCGCTATCGCGCACTGCGGCGGGTGTCGCGATGAGGATGAGTCCTGGCACGTCGCGCTGGCCGGCGACCCGCACTGCCACGCCGCCGCCGAAACTGAATCCGATGACGAGCGCGGCTTGCCCCGTCTCGGCCTGGATGGCGTCCCAGACGGCGAGGGCGTCCTCGGCCTCCCCCGGCCCCCCGTCATAGCTGCCGTCGCTGCGACCGGCGCCGCGCAAGTCGAAGCGCACCGCCAGGCGCCCCTCGGCCTCCAGGGCTTTACACAGCTGGTAGACCAGGCGGGTCCCCATGGTGCCGCCATGCAGTGGATGTGGGTGGCAGACGAGGATGGGTGCGCCGTCGCCATGCCATCGGCTGTCGATGCGTCCGGCGGGGCCATCGATCCAGCGTGATTCCACGCAGGGGGCTTGGCGGCCGCGTGCTTAAGATTGGCGTGCCGGCGACTCGCGGGCCGCCTTGAGCAATGCCGCATGGCCAGCCTCGATGGCGTCGGCGTGGCGGCGATTGTCTTCTGCGGCTCCCAACGACAGGGCCGCGGCCACGACCCACAAGGCGATGCCCACGATGGCCGTGATGAGCGTGGCGGGGGCCCCCACGGACAGGATGAGGGCTTCGATGTCGGCGTCGTCCCACCAGAATGAGCTGGCAGTGATGGTGCCGCCCAGCATCGCGACCAGCAACGCCATGCCTCCGACGATGCGGGCCCAGCTCGATGCGACCCGCGAGGCATCGCCGGGGCTGGTTCCGGCCAAGAACGGGTCAAGCAGGTCTGCCTGCGCCCGGTGCGTGGCCGCGTCGATGCGCCCTGTGGCGTACATCTGATCCGCCAGGTCTCGGCGGCCACAGAACGCAGCGCGTCGTGCGCCCAGTCGCCGGCGGTGACGTCGAACCGCCATGCTGGTCGCCCAGCCGGGGCTGGTCGCGGCGATGAGCGTCCCTCCGACGATGAACCCCACGGCCGAGGCGGCGATGTTGTCGAAGTGGTCTAGGGCCAGCGCGAATCCGACGGTGATGGTGACGAGTGTCAGGATGGCGATCACGATGGCCAACCAGCCCCACACGCCGATGCTGTCGTCGGCCTCACGCAGGCGATGCTCGAAGCGGTCGGCCAGCCGTTGTTTCACGGCCACGGGAAGGCATCTGGGGCGGGGTTTGAAGGGGGTGCCGGCATCGTCGTGGTCCACAACGGCCGCATCGCCCCGGGCATCGGAGAACGGCCGCAGCGACGCTGGACGATGGCAAGGTGGCCGCTCGTTCAAACCCGGGTCCGTTCAGGGCGCCATCCGGCGCCCCCCAAGTGGAGACGGGGGGATTTGAACCCCCGGCCTCTGCCTTGCGAAGGCAGCGATCTTCCAACTGATCTACGTCCCCAAGATGGGCCGACGGGGCGGAAAAAGATCCGC
>JBFJNL010000035.1:0-19571 GCA_041618195.1 Thermoplasmatota archaeon
ACGCCGCCCATGGTCTCGATACCGAGGGTCAGGGGGGTGACGTCGAGCAGGAGGATCTCCTTGTCGACCTCGCCGGTCATGACGCCGGCCTGGATGGCGGCGCCCATGGCGACGCACTGCATCGGGTCGACGCCGCGCTCCGGCTTGCGCCCGAAGACCTTCTCGACGAAGGACTGCACAAGGGGGATGCGGGTCGGGCCACCGACCAGGATGACGCGGTCGATGTCGCTGAGCTTGAGGCCGGAATCCTTGATGGCGCCTTCACAGGGTCCGCGGGTGCGCTCGATGATGGGCGTGACGAGCTCCTCGAGCTTGGCGCGGTTCATCGTCAGCTCCAAGTGCTGCGGGCCTGCGTCGCTGACGCTCAGGAAAGGTTGGCTGATGGTGGTCTGGGTCATGCCCGACAGTTCCATCTTGGCGCGCTCCGCGGCGTCGCGCAGGCGCTGCATGGCTTGGCGGTCCTTGCGGACGTCGATGCCGGTGTTCTTCTGGAACGTGGCGGCGAGGTATTCGACGATGGCGTCGTCCATGTCGGTGCCACCGAGGTGGGTGTCGCCGTTGGTCGATAGGACTTCGAAGACACCGTCGCCCATCTCCATGATGGTGATGTCGAAGGTGCCGCCACCCAAGTCGTAGACGGCGATCTTCATGTCTTCGCCATCGGTCTTGTCCAGGCCGTAGCTGAAGGCGGCGGCGGTGGGCTCGTTGACCAGACGCTTGACATCGAGGCCGGCGATCTTGCCGGCGTCCTTGGTGGCCTGGCGCTGGTCGTCGTCGAAGTAGGCGGGGACCGTGATGACGGCGCCGTCGATCTTCTCGCCTAGGTGCTTCTCGGCGTCTTCCTTGATCTTCCGGAGGATCATGGCGCTGATCTCTTGCGGGGTGAACGACTTGTCGTCAATGGTGACCTTGTAGTCGGTGCCGATCTTGCGCTTGATGCGCTGGATGGTGCGCTCCGGGTTGGTGACGGCCTGGCGCTTGGCGGAGTCGCCGATGAGCGTCTCGCCGCTGCGGGTGAATGCGACGACGCTGGGGAAGTTCTTGCCGCCGTACACGTTGCCTTCGGCGGACGGGATGATGACCGGGCGTCCGGCCTCCATGACGGCTGCTTCACTGTTCGTGGTACCTAGATCGATTCCGATGATGCGTCCCATGTTTTCACCTAGGGCAAAGCCCCTGTCTGAGTCGCGGCGAGTTTGCAGTTCTATAAAATGGTTTGCCAGTGGCTCGGGGGCTCCGCCGTTTCCCAACCCGGGCCTTAAGCCCGCCAAGTCTTGCCTTCTGTTCATGCGCATCCTCATTGCCATCCTTGTCGCGGCCACCGCCTTCGCGGGCTGCATCAGTGAAGAGACCGAGCCGGCCCAATCCCTGGCGCCGGAGCTCGGCGCCCTTGGTCTCAGCGCTGTGTCCGATCAGGCCGCCGCCTGGGCGTACGCCCTCGTGGGTGCGACCGAGGACGGCGATGTCGCCGGCGTGACCTTCACCGTGACCGAAGAGGCGTTGGCCCTGGCCCAGGCGCAAGGCAGTGGCCTGTTCCTTCAGGTCATCCCGCTCCTACCCGCGGATGTAGCGATCGAGAAGTATGCGGTACTGGTGTTCGACGCCGGCTACCAGGTCAACGGCGAGGCGGCCAAAGTCGCTGGCCAAGCCCATGCCACCGCTGAAAGCGCCCGCGCCCAGGCTGTCGCAAGTGGCGCGGAGGCCCAACTCATCGCCGCCGAGTTGTTCACCGCCCTGGAAGGGTCTGCGCAGGGTGCGACGGCTTCCGCCAAGGCGGCCGCCGACGTCGGGGCCGGTCCGTTGACCATCCCGCTGCCGGCTGACGCAGCCGTCGGGGATGTCTTCGGCATCGTCGTCGGCTTGCAGACCCAAGTCAGTGCCGCTGCCGCCGATGCGCAGGCTGCCGCGGACCTCGAGGGTGCCGCTGCGGGCGCCGCCAACGCCGCCGGTGCTGTCGACCTGGAAGGCAAAGCGGCGATCTTGTTCAACCTCGCCGGCACAGCGCAAGCCGAACTGCCGTCGGCCGCCGATGCCTTGGCCCAGGCCCAGGCATTGGCCGATCAAGGCCGCGGCCTGCTGTTGCCCGTCATCGGTCAGGCCAAAGGCCTGGCCATCCCCGCTTTCACTTTCGATGTCGATGGCCGCACCGCCCAGCGCGTGCTGCTCGCCTCCTCCGACATCCAAGCACAGGTCCAAGGCGCAGCCAGCGGTCTGTGGCCCTTGCTGAGCACCGAGACCATCTCCCTGGACATCGTCACCGACGCGACCGCGGGCTTCGGCAGCCACCTCGGCGGCGTGGCCGGCGACTTCGGCCGCCTGCAGTACGAGCTGGTGGCCAACGTGCACGGCCAAGCCGCTAGTCTGAGTGATTCTGGCTTCAATGCGGCCGGTGCCGCCCAGTCGTCCGCCAGCTACGCGTTGGCGGCCGGTGGCCTCGGTGGCACCGATCTCAGCTTCGATGTCACGAGCCAAGGCCGTGACCTGGCAGGATCCCTGTGGGCTGTCGGCTTCGAGTTGGGCGCCCCCTTGGAGGTGTTGTTGGGCCAGAGCGGTCTACCGGTGAAGGACCTGGCCAGTACCGGGTTGCCCTTCGCCACCCCTGCCGGCATGCGCGTCGACGGACCCCTCGGAGCTTGGACGCTGCACCGCTAAGCCCGCGTCTGCCTTGCTTCCCCTTCTTCTCGCCTTTGTCGCCTTTCTCCCCTGTTTGAGACCGCAGCGACGCCGATCAGCTTGGCCGGGTGGCGGCACTGGGCCTTCCCCGCCGGGATGCTCGCCGCACGGCGGCGTCGCACCCATCACGGGGCATCAAGGGGTGGGGTCCCCCGCGGAGCACGGTCGGGCGGGGCGGCCGGCGATGGCCAAGCCTACGGCTAAGGGGTCCACGATGGAGCGGCCAAACGGAGCCGTTCAGACCGCTTCGATGCCGACGGATGCGGGGCGCGCCATGCGGCTCCACATCGCGACAAGGTCTTCGAGGAGGTCTTCGAGCTCCACGAGGTCAAGCGGCTTGACGAGGTAGCCGCGGGCACCTTGGTCGTAGGCGATCTCCACATCGACCTGGTCGGTGGAGTTGCTGAGGATGATGACGGGGATCTGGCGGCCGTTGGGCGTGCCGTGCAATGCCGCGAGGCACTCGAGGCCGCTCATGCCGGGTAGACCGATGTCGAGCAGGGCCAGATCGAAGGTGGCCTCGGGGTTGGCTGCCAGGAAATCCTCGGCACTGCCGAAGCTCGTGACCGTCGCCACGTCGGACAGCGCGTCAAGGCTGGTCTTGAGGAGCAGTCGGTATGCGTCGTCGTCCTCGATGATTGCTACGTTTAGTCCAGTCACGTGTATCAGTTCGTCCCCTAGTTGAGTATATCATCGATTCCAGAGTTTATAGCCGTGGCCTGATGATTCCACGCAACGGGTTCGCCTTTTGCTGTTTGTTCTTTCCTGTTGGCGGCGGCAGTGCGTGAGGTTCCTTCTCGGCGGCGTGTTGGCGAGGCCCCCTCGCACCCGCCGGCCCGTTCTCCCTCTTTCCCCGTGCCTTTTTTGTTAAACCCCGCGACGACCGATGAAGGGTCGATGCCGGACTGGCGCGTGCTCGAACGTCACGACAGGATTGCCCTTGGACGCGCGGGCGACGCCAAGACCTTGGACCTCACCGTCCGCATGGCGTGGGAGGATCTTGACCCCGAACTGGATTCCAAAGAGATCCGACGCATGGCCCTGCGCCAACTGAAGCGGATCATCGACAATTGGGACGAGGAGAACTGGTTGCAGCACAGCCAGATCATCAATGCCATCCCGAAAGACCGCAAGGCGGTCGAAGTCCCCTTCCACATGGCCGATCGTGGCAGCCGGCCGGAGCGGCCCAAGCTCGAATGGAAGCGCCCGGAGCTGAGCGACACCGATCTGAAAGCCTGCCATCAGCTGCTCGAGGGCTTGCTGTTGCTCGGCGTCCATGGCCGCGCCGTGAGCACCGGCGACCTGGTCAAGAAAGGCAAGATCGGGGCGCGAGCGCTGTACCGCATCATCAACCCGGACACCGATGCCTACGCCTACCTCAAGCCGTACATCCTCGATCTCAAGAGCCGCGGTAGGCGACTCCTTGATCTGACGCCCGAGGGCCGCTTGCTGGCCAGTCAGATCCGCGTCGGGGCGATCACCATCAAGGACGGCGCCTAGGTCGCCGAGTGGGGCGCCTCGGCGTCGTCTTCCGGAGCCACGGCCACCTTGGCATAGCGCAGGACGCGCTCGCCGAGTTTGTAGCCGGTCGCGATGACCCGGCTGACCTTGCCCGGCTGCACACCCTCGACGGCTTCGGTGGCGAACGCTTCGTGCACGTCCTGGTCGAAGTCGTCGCCGACCTTGCCGATGGGGCGCACGCCGGTGTCTTCCAGCAGGCGGTCGAATTCGCGCACGATCATCTTGACGCCCTCGGCCAGCGGGCCGGGGTTGCGCTCGGCCTCGAAAGCGGCCATCTGGCCGTATTCGTAGACCTGCAGGAAGCCTTCCAGCACGCGGGCCTTGACGCGGTCCCGCTCGGCGGCCGCGTCGCGCTCGACGCGCTTCTGAAGGTTGATGTAGTCGGCGCGGGCGCGGGCGAGGCGGTCCTTCAAGTCCGCGTTCTCCGCCTGCAAAGCTGCCGTCGGGTCGGTTTCGGGGGCGGCTTCGTCGCCGGTGGGGGCCGGCTCGGCGTCCACGATCTCGCCTTCGGTCGCTTCGACGTTGTCACCCAGATCGGCGCTCATCTTGTGCGCTGACAAGCCTGTCCCGTAAGAGCCTGACGGGGCGCCCACGCCTAAATGGCTGAGGGACCTGGCGTGGCGTGGACGCCCCTTTTGATGCGTTGATGGAGTTCAGATGCCTGGCCAGTGGCGATGGCGAAGCGGTCTACGAGGCCGTGGTCGACGTCCGCCACCACAACCCGACCGGGCGCCTGCACGGCGGCGTGCTGAGCGGCTTGGCCGACGCGGCGATGGGTGCGGCGTTCTTGTCCAGCCTGCCGAGCGGCTCTGGCACCAACCTCGACCTGTCGATGCGCTTCCTACGCGCCGTGACCGAGGGGCGGTTGGAGGCCCGGGCCCGCACCATCAAGGCCGGGCGCACGGTG
The DNA here is from genome assembly GCA_041618195.1 of Thermoplasmatota archaeon. Lineage (GTDB taxonomy): Archaea > Thermoplasmatota > E2 > JACPAO01 > JAHFTW01 > JBFGSX01. Next base: position 5,102 of record JBFJNL010000035.1, read on the forward strand.
AGCCTGCTGGCGTGCGACGTGTTCGACTGCGATGGGCGCTTGGTTGCCACGGCGCAGAGTCAGTTCATCACACTGTGATGGGCAGGACCTGAGCCGAGTTCTGGCCGTCCAGGCTGCTGACGACCAGCGTGCAGCGGAATGCCTGTAACCCGGCGGCTTCGGCCAACTCAGCGGCACGGCGCTCCAACCCGTCCGAGTCCTTGCCGTGGATATGGAACGCGATACTGGCCTGGGCGGCCATGGTGAAGACCCGGGCCACGTCGGGTTCGGCGGCGAGGCGCTTCAGGGCCGTGGGATCGGTGCTGTGGGTCGGCACGCCGACGACGAGCGCTTCATGGTGACCGGTCACGTTCGTGAGGTCGACGTGGGCGCGGAAGCCGCGGATGACGCCATCCTCCTGCAGCTTGGCGATGCGGTCTTGAGCCACTTCCAAGGTGCAGCCGACGGCGTGGGCGATGGCGGTCGCGTCGCAGCCGGCGTCCTGGGCGATCTGGGCTAGGATCTTCTTGCTCATCTGGTCGATTCTGTGTTTCATGCTAGGTCCCTCGAACCATGCATCCCAGCCCCAGGCTATGGCGCGTTGTTTGTCATGTGGATGACAGACAGCATACCCGCCACAACCCCCGCCACAAGTCCCGACATGGGTTAAGTAACGAACAACGATGTGTCATCACATCATGTCTCCCAAGCTTGCCCGCGCGCGTCGGACCGTCCTGCTCGTCGAGGATGATCCCGACGACGCACGCATGGTCTTCGTCGGGCTCGAAGCCGAGCATGACCTTAGAGTGGTGCATGTCCGCGCCGGTGCCGAGGCGCTGCAGGTCATGCATACGTTGACCCCCGATGTCATGCTCGTCGACCATCGGCTCCCCGACATGACCGGGGTCGCCTTGATGGCCCAAATGCGCAAGGACGGCTATGCTGGCCCCATCATCATGGTCAGCGGTGTGCGGGAAGACCGCATCGTCGCCAGTGCCTTGGCAGCAGGCGCCGACGACTTCCTCGTCAAGAACCTCGAGTTCAGTGACGAAGTCCGCGTCCGCCTGCGCCAATACGTGGAGGCCTGATGGATGTCAAAGCACTCGTCGAGCGCATGGCGGCCTATGGCCTGGAAGAAGGCGAAGCCACGGTCTACTACCATCTCAGTCGCATGGGCGGAGCCCGGGCCGTCGAGGTCGCCAACGCAGCCAAACGCAAGAGGCCGGACACGTATCGGCTACTCGCCAACCTGGTGCTGAAAGGCTTCGCCGAGAAGACGCTGGAGCGGCCGACCCGCTTCCTACCCATCGACATCGAGACGGCGCTCGAACGCTTGGTCGCGGTGCGTCGGGAACAAGCAGACGAACTGGCACGGCAAGCGGTCGAAGTGGCCCAGGCATGGCCCCAGGCCCACGCCGACGGCGGCCCCGGACAACAACGTTTCACAGTCTACCAAGGGCGCGAACAAGTGCAGGGATTGATCCGGCGGATGTTCGCCGCCGCACGCGACGAGATCACGGTCGTCGCCTCGCCCGGCGGCCTGGCCAATCTGGGACTCCTGCCGTTCTTCTCATCCCTTGAAGGCGAAGCGGCCAAGCAGGTCCACGTGCGCGTGTTGACCAAACCCGACGGCAGCCGCCATGAGAGCCTGGTCGCCCTCCAAGGCATCGCCAGCATCCGCCACGCCGAGCTGCCCAGTTACCACCAGATGATCATCGTCGACGCCAAGCAGATCGCCCTGTTCATCTCATCCGGCCGCAAGGTCTCCACCCAGGGCGATGTGCGGACGGTCCTGTGGCTCAACACGCCGGATTTCGTACTGGCCCAGAAGGCCCTGTTCGATGAGGTCTGGGCGACGGCGCTGGCGACGGAGGAGACCGAGGCGGCCGAGCTTGAAGGTCGGCTGCCGATCGAGACCCGGCTGTTGCGCGGCCGCTGGCAACGCCTTGACCGCCTGCGCCGCATGGTGGGTCAGGCAAAGCGGACGGTGTGGTTGCGGGTGCCCGGCGAGGAGGTACTGCGCTGGGGCAAAAGCGGCCTGGCGCGGAGCCTGCAGGCGAGGGCCGCGGCCGGCGTCTCCATCGTCGTGTGGACCGACGGGGGCGTCACGATTCCGGGTCTGCGCATCATTGCGGCACCGCCGCCCGCGGTGATGGAATGCATCGTCGATGGCCAGGAAGCATTGGCCGTGTACGGCGCTCGCTCGTCGCCGGATGCGATGGCCTACGATGGCGAGTGGGGGGTGTGGTCGACGCACCCAGATGCCGTGGTCGAGATGGCCCGCGGATTCGAAGCATCGCCCGAGGCGATGATGGTCATCGATTAGCCGCGCAGCAGGCCGGCGGGCTGGTTCAGGCCGGTCCAGAACGCCAACGTCGCTTGGAGCGTGGCCTCCAATGTGCCCGCGTCCCGGGACTTGGCGACCCAAGCATTGGCTCCGAGCCGGTAACCTTCGTCGGGCAACTGGTCGGTGGCGGTGAAGATGACGATGGGCACACGCCGCGTACGGGGGTGATGGCGAAGTCGCTTCAGCACCTCGAGCCCATGCATCCCGGGCAGATCAAGGTCCAGCAGAATGACCTGGGGGAGGGGCAGGTCGCCCGTCAGAGCATCTACTGCCGAGACGCCATCTGCGAAGACGTCGAGCTGGTGATCGGCTGCGAGGCCCTGCACCAGCGCAGTGACGTCTGGGTCGTCCTCGACGAGCGTCAGGCGTTTGTTTGAGATAGAGTCGGCAGCAGCCGCCACATGGGCCAAGGTGTTTGCCGGGGCTTAATGCTTCGCTTGCCGCGCCATCGCCCTGTGGCCGCCGGCTGCGCCGGGGGTAGCCGGCTCAGGCGAAGGCCAGGAACGCATCGGCCGCGTCGTTGTTGCCGAGGGCCAACGACAAGGCGTCGGTGGGCTGGACAAGTGCCACGCGGCCCTCGCGGACGCGTTCGACGAGCCCGGCTTCTTCCATCGCCTGCAGGCGCCGTGTGACGACACTGGGGGCGAGGTGGGTGGCGGCGCACAGGGCGCGCTGGTGGGCGCCCGGGTGGTCGACGACGAAGCGGGCGACGGTGACATTGCGGGGGTCGCGCAGCAGTGCGGTCCCGGTCTTGCCGTCCAGGGCACCGCGGGAGCGGTCGAAGGCGCAGACTTTGCCCTGCACCTTCTTGATGCTGATCAGGCCGGCCGCCTCGAGGCGGTTGACGTGGTGCAAGGTGGTGTTCCAGGACAGGCCGACGACGTGGGCGAGGCGGCGCAGGTGGATGCCGGGGTCGCCGCGGATCAGGTTGATGATGTTCTGGCGGTGGTAGCTTCCTTGTTGGGTGCCGCCGAGGGTGACGTTGGCGGTCGGTCGGATGGTGGTGGTCATGTTGGTCCTCTCCAGACCCAAGGGCACAAGGCCCTGGGGACAAAGGGGACCAATCAGCTGAGGCGGAAGGTTCGTTGTTCATCCGCTGGCTGACACACAACCCTGGCGGCCACCGGGCCCGTTGGTGCGGGGGGTATGGTCGGCGGGGGGGTTCGCTCCCGCCGCGCTCGAAGGCCTACCGGCTCGGCCGGGGGTCGGGGCGGTTCCACGGCGCGTCTACGCCGGCAGGAACTGCAGCCGGGCCTGCACGCCGCGGCCCTCGGCCACGGGGGACACCAGCGTCAGGTCGCCGCCCAGGTGGCGGGCGATGTAGCGGCTCAAGGCGAGGCCGCTGCCGCCGCCGTCACGCACATGGTGTCCGGTCAGCGAGAACAAGGCCAGTTCGTCCTGGGACTCCGAGGTCAGGCCGGGGCCGTCGTCCGTGATGGTCATCAGGCCGGGCTCGATGTGGATGGTCAACGTCGGCTGCCCGTCGTGGTGCGAGATGGCATTGCGGATCAGTTCCTGCAAGATGGTCAAGACCAGCATCGGGGCGCCCTTGACGCGGCCGTTGCCGGCGCAGTCGATGGTGGCGGTGCCGCGGTCGATGTGTTCCAAAGCCTCGGCGACGAGGCCGCCCAGTTCCACGGTGCCGTCATGCGAGCCGGCGACGTGCACCTTGGAGAAATCACGGACCCGTCGTAGCATTTCATCCAGGCGGTGCAGGCGCCGTTGCACCAGCTCCATGCGCGCCTTGGCCTGCGCGTGGTCGCCCTTCGCCAGGTCCTGTGACAACAGCCGAAGGTGGATGGACATGCCTCTGATCGGCGCGCCCAGGTCATGGGCGACGACGTGGGCGAATGCCTCCAGGTCGAGCGTCGCGGGCGCGGGCACGCCCCAGCATTGGGCCGGGGACTAATAGTCAGGCGGACACGTTCTGGCGATGGCCGCGACGTTTGCCCGACATCGCTAGCCATCAGGCCCACAGCACCGCAATCGCTATGACCTGGGGCGCCCGTCAAAGTGCATGCGCGCCTGGACTCTGGCCGTTCTGATCACCGCCACGGTTCTGGCGGGCTGTGCGGACGCCCCTGAACCCGTCCTCGATGACCCTGAGATCGTCGTCACCGAGACCACTGGCGGCGTGCGCGGCGTCATCGTGGATGACTCCATCACGCCCCTGGCCGGCGTCACTGTTATGATCAGCAGCGGCGCGACGGTCACCACCGACGAGACGGGTACCTTCGTCTTCAGCAAGCTCGACCCGCAGACCTACTTCATCCTGGTCAGCAAGATCGGCTACCAAGAGGTCCAGAGCAGCTTCGTGGTCAACGCCGGCAAGGTCACCGAAGGCGTGCGCGTCCAGCTGGCCCGCCTACCCGGCGTCGACCCGTCCTTCATTCCTACCACGTTCGATGGCTTCTACGAGTGTGGTTACGCCATCTGGGTGCAGACCGACAGCTGCGACTGGGTCATCCGCACCGCCCATGACGGCGGCGTGCCGCTCGTGCCCCGCGGCGTCCAGAACAACATCAACACGGCGTACTACGACCTCGACGGCGCAGCCACCTCCATCATCCAGGAAGGCTTCTTCGACGATGACGTGACGTCGACCTTCTGGTTCATGATCTCGTCGACGCCCATCGACAACTTCTGCGACTGCTCGGACACGGACTACTTGAGCCACGAAGGCACCGAGGGCTACTCGTACGGCCGCCTTGACCGCGACGTCACGGCCTGGCCGCCCCTTGACCAGCCCTATGCGGTGCGCGGCTTCCTGCCGTTCCAGGACGGCGTCACAGATGTTGACTACGCGTTCAACGTGCAATTCCAGATCATCACGACGACGTTCCTGAACTGGGTTCCGGCTGAGGGCTGGAACTACGCCGATCGCGACAGCTACCCGGCCCCGTAAGGCCCGCGCCCACGCATTGCGCCGCCCCAGCCCCCGGTCGCCCGTTGTTCAGCAAACGTGATGAACCAGTCGACGGCTGTGGCGTCTCATGCGCGCGGCAGCGATGACTCTTGTACTGCTCACGGTCCTGGCGGGTTGTGCCGGCTCCACGGCTCCGGTCGACGACGAGGACGTGTTCGAGGACAAGGTGCTCGAATCCGACGACAAGACCGGCGTCATCCGTGGCGTCATCGTCGACGAGACCTTCACCCCAGTAGCTGGCGCCAAAGTGACGCTCAAGCACGGGGATGGCGACAAGGTCGAGATGGGCGACGAACTGGGCCGCTTCGGCTTCAGCAAGGTCCAACCCGGCGTCTACTACCTGCTGGCCTCCGCACCGCTACACACAGAGGTCCAGTTCAGCGCCACCGTGGTCGCCGGCGTCGCTTCGCCCGATGTGTTGAGCATCCAGATCAGCCGCATCTACCCCGGCGATCCGTATGTGACGCCCATCAAGCAGGAAGGCTTCTTCACCTGCAGCCAAGCGAACATGCCCCCCTACCTGTACTCGTCCAGCCCGTGCCACTCGCCGGCCCCCGGCGTCGACCTGTGCGACCAGGCCGGGGCTTGCCTTGACCAGAATCGTGACTTCCACGCCAACGTCGAAGCCGGCTGGCAGACCCAGGTCTTCGAGATGACGTGGGAATCCACCGCGCAAGGTACGAGCGATCGCATGGGCATGGTGGTCAGCACCTACAAGCCGGAGCGCAACACGGACCACATGTTCGCCAACGTCGCCAGCGGCAACCCCATGCGTTTCCAATTGGACCTGGGGCAGCCTGGTCCGGACTTCCAGGAAGGTAGCGGCCCGAGCGGCCCCATCCCCGCCGATGGCATGACCGACATGTCGTACTTCATCAGTGTCCGGCCGCCGGCCGACCGGGAGTGCTTTGTCTGGTGCGTGCCCCCAGGATTCGCCATTGACCAATCGTTCACGACGTACCTGCACCAGTTCTACTACCTGCCCGCACCCGAAGGCTGGGCCATCCTGAACGGCGACGACGTGCCGTACTGACGTTTTCACGCCGCATCAAGCAAGAGTTATTTGCTCAAGCTTGGATGAGTCATCGATGCGCGTCGTTGGACTTGCCATGGTCGTCGCCCTCCTTTTGGCGGGCTGTGCAAATACCGCTGCTCCGGGGGACGACGAAGACACCCTCGGCAAGGACAAGGTCGAGGTCGACGAAACCACGGGCGCCATCCGTGGCGTGGTCGTCGATCAGACCATCTCGCCAGTACCAGACGCCAAGGTCGTCGTCAAGGGCGGCGGCAGCGAATGGAGCGGCACGAGCGACGCCGAGGGCCTGTTCATCTTCAACAAGATGGACCCGGGCACCTACTTCATCACCGTCAGCAAGGCGTTGTTCAATGAAGCACAGAGCAGCGTCGAAGTGGCGGCCGGCGTCGCCAGCCCCCTGGTCCGCGTGCAGATCGATGCCCTGTTCGACACCGATCCATACCTGACGAAGGAGAAATTCTCCGGCTACTTCCAGTGCGCGTACAGCCTGGGTGTCAGCAGCACCTGCGTCAACGATTACACGCGTATCTGCGGCAATGTCGACCCAAGCTGCTGCCCCGGCGGCTGCGCCCCTGAGCTGGCCAGCGCCGTCGACAACCGCGAATACACCACCGCCCTGCAAGCCAACTGGGCCACCATCAACATCGAGATGACCTGGGACCCCAGCCTCGCCGGCACCGCCAGCAGCATGGGCCTCACGGTCAGTTACAAAGCACGGGTGGGCGCCAGCCACAACTGGGGCAGCTTCTCCGGCGATGACCCCATGGTCGCACGCATCGACGCCACCGAGCGCGGCGGCAGCCTCGATGACTTCCCCGGCAAGATCCCATTCTCAGGCCTCGAAGACCTGTTCGTCTTCATGAGCGCCGGATCGGGCAACGTCGCCCTGAGTCAGAACTTCGAGGTCTTCCACACCACCAGCTACATCGCACCCCTGCCGGCAGGCTGGTCGCTCATCCGTGGCGACCCTGAACCGTTCTGATCTCGTCGTGATTTGGGCAACAAGCCACAAATAGCCGCGAGGGCGCTCCCCGCGTTATGCGATGGCTGGCTCTCCTAGTACTGATGACCCTCGGCCTTGCAGGTTGCGCCGAGGACCCCGCCAGCGTCACCGAGCCCCCGACGGGCTTGACGCCCGAGGTCGACCAGCACACGGCCGCCATCTGCGCCGTGGTCGTCGACCCCACCGTCACGCCCATCGAAGGCGCTGAGGCCTCCATCCTCGTCGATGGCGCCACCGAGAAGCAGACCTCCAACCTCGACGGCCAATTCTGCTTCGGCAAACTGCCCCCCGGCTTCTACACGGTCGAAGTCGCGAAGTTCGGCTACGCCAAGGCTGCCGTTCAAGCGGAAGCCAAGCAGGGCGTCACCAACCCGCCCATCATCAACATCCAGATGAGCCGCCTGTTCGCCGAGGACCCCTACGTGGAGCCGTTCAAGTTCGACGGCCGACTCGCATGCCACGTCCAGGTCGGACTCACCGCACCGTGCGTCACGGACTGGACCCAACTCGTGCCCGGTTGCGGCAGCGGCTGCGTCCCGGAACTGCGCACCCTCATGGGAGACGCCCGTGACTTCATCGGCGAAGTGCGCGGCGGATGGCAGGCCCACGTCGTCGAGATGACCTGGGAACGGTCCAGCCAGGCGACCAGCAGCCACATGGGGCTCATCATGCGTGACTTCGTCGTCGGCGGCGGCAGCCACCAGTTCGGCGCCATGGAAGGCACGAGCCCGCTGTGGATCCGCTTCGACGTCGGCGTCGAGCACCCGAGCCACTCCGGCGGCGACCCCACGATGATCCCGGCCGAGGGCTACGACCAGATCATCCACTTCGCAGGCGTCCGCACGGCACCCGGCGAATTCGCCGCGGCAGCTGTCGAGCAGGAATTCACCGTGTTCGCCAACACGTTCTACTACGGCATCCCGCCGGCCGAGTGGTCGTTCATCAACGGCGACCAACCGCCGTTCTAGAGGTTCGGCATCCGGAAGTCGGCCTTGCCGCCGTCGGTGACCTCTTCACCCCACGTGACGGGCTTGGGCTCGTCGCAGGGCGATAGCAGAAGACCCGAGCGCAGCTTGGGCACGAAGTAGGTCGCCTTCTGCGGCATGACGTGGCCTGCGGCGGCGACATCGAGCACCGCGTCGACCGGCTCGGGCCCCAGTAGCACGGCCGCCGGCACGCGGCCGGAGCGCACGGCGTCCACGGCTTCTTCGTCGCTGCGGGTGAAGGTCAGATGGTCCTCGACCTCTTCCATGTCGACGCCCCAGTGCCGGGTCAACAAGTGGTCGTGCAGGATGGTGACGGCGAGGGAATCCAGGCGGCCGCGACCTTGGTCGATGGTGACGTCGGGTTTGAGGTGGAGCGTCCACGCGCCGTCGGCCGTGATGACGACGAAGGTCGTGTTGTTATCGATCTGTTCGCGGGCCAATTGGGCTGCCAGCGAGGATTTCTGGGGCAGTGCCAAGGGCGTGGCGGTGAAGCTGCGGGCGGCGGCGATGGCGGCGGAACCGGAGTCGAAAGGCCAGTCTAGCAGCAGTCGGTCGGTCGGTCGGATGGCGAGGCCCGGGTCCGTGTCGCGCACTAGGCAGACCATGATGCTGGCATCCTCGTCGCGGCCGGTCTCCTCGAAGCGCTTGCACTGCGTGGCGTAGCGGTGGTGGCCGTCGGCGATGACCACGGTGCGGTCGGAGAACTGCGCACGGATCTCTTCCACGGCTTCGGGGCGGTCGACGCTCCACAGGCGGTGCTCGGTGCCTTCCTCGTCGGTGAACCGGGTGAGTTCGTGGAGGGCGTTGCTGGTGAGGATCTCGTCGACCCAGCCGCGCTCGTCCCGGTACAGCATCCAGATCGGCTCCGTGTTGGTGTCGGTGGCGCGCAACAGGTCGAGGCGCGAGCTGCGCTTCTTGGGCAGCGTCATCTCGTGGCGCCGGATCTCCTGGTACTCGGGGTCGATACGGATGCGGGCGAAGAAGCCGCGCATCTTGGTGCGCTCGGGGCCGTGTCGGACCTCGTAGTAGTAGAATGCCGGGTGGTCATCGCGCACCAGCACGTTGGCGTCGATCCATGCTTGCAGGCGTTCGGCGGCGGCCTCCATGCTGTCTGGCGGCAGGATAATGCCGCAGATATTGTGGGGGTCCTGGGCCATGAAGGTGTCGCGCTCGGCGTCGGTGATGACGTCGTGCGGGGGGCTCGAGACCTGGGACATGTCCTGGCCTTGGTACCGGAGGGCCCGGAACGGTGCGATGGCGACCACAAGGGGGCCAGTCGCGTGTCTTTGAAGAATCCGGCGGCTCGATGGTGGTGTGGGTCCACGCCCCGCGCCCACCACCCGGCTCTTTGGTAGCAAATCGCCACCAAGTCAATAGCAGAATGCTAATTGGCGAGCGCCTGGATGCGATCGCACACCGCATCGGCGTCCGGATAGGCCAGCACGACCGCGGCGCGGCGCGGCCGCGTCTCGAAGGTCGCCCGGAGGCGCGCCGCGCAGCGGTCGCGCCGTGCCTCGATGGCCTGCCAGATCTCCGGCACGCGAGCGACATAGAACTCGTGGAGGTTGGCCAGGTCGCGGCTCGGGTCGCCGGTCGCGTCGAACCCCTCCTTCTTGATGATCTTGCGCAGCTTCTTGACGGCGCGCTTGGGGATGTCGGGGACCTGTTCGTGCAGCACCACCACGTCCGCCGCGAGTCGTGGTGCGGTCGCCGCGATGCCCCGCCACAAGGCGTTGGCCTGCAAGCCCGGTACTGTCTCCAGGATGACGTGCTGGAACAGGTCGACATGCGACGGATGCGTCCACTCCTCGACGCTGCGATCGACGATGATCGCCTCGGGCTGCAGGCCGGTCAGACTGGCCGTCACGCGCTGCGTCTCCTTGGCGTCATGCATCATGGCGCTCAGGACCTGGACGTTGGCCGTGCCGATGCGCACGAACCGTTGCATCACTCGCCGCCGTAATGGGGGCCTCGCAGGACACCCCACTCGCCGGCGATGTGCTGGCGCCGGTACTCCAAGTAGCGCTGGCCGTTGTTGTAGGCCATCGTCGCTACCCCTTCGTCGTCGGTCTTGACGACCTTGCACGGAACGCCGACAGCGAGGCTGCGGGCCGGGACCTGGAAACCGTTGGGCACCACGGCGCCGGCGCCGATGATGGCGTTGTCACCGATGTGGGCCTGATCAAGCACCGTGGCATTCATGCCGATGATGACGTGGGCACCGATGGTGGCGCCGTGGATGACCGCGCCGTGGCCGACGCTCGCTTCGCGGCCGATCGTCACGGGGTTCCCAGCGTGGGTATGCAGCACGACACAATCCTGGACGTTGCTGCCCTCCTCCATCACCAAGGGCTCGATGTCGCCGCGCAGCACCGCGTTGGGGCCGATGAAGCAGTTCTTGCCCACGGTCACTTGGCCGATCAGGACGGCGCCGTCACAGATGTAGGCTGACGGGTGCACTTGCGGGCCGATGGTCACAACGATTAAGCCGGGCGCCCGGCTAAAACGCAACCGGTGTCTAGGATTCTTGTGGCGGCCCTCATGGTGGCCGTCGTGTTCGCCGGCTGCGTCAGCAACGACGCGGATACGGACCCCGAACCAGAGTGCGAAGACCAAGCATTGTGCGACCTTGACGCGTTCCTGGCAGACCATTACTGCGTCAAGAACGACCTGCCACGGGTCTACGCCCCTGACGTCCCCGACGCCTCCGGCAAGATCGACCCATGGCGTCAAGGTGACTGGTGGGAGTACCAGTTGAGTTATGCTGGCATCGACCACGGCAAGACCAAGCTCATCTACTACGACATCCAGGACTCCGGCGCCCATTACATGGTCGGCACGCCGACCTTCCAGGAAGCCCTCGACCACGCGGTACTGAGCACCAACCCGGTCATCGGCCGCGTGCACAAGACGCTGTACTCCCCGCACGAGTCAGGCTCCCACGCGGACATGTTCAACTTCCCCCTGTGCGAGGGCTTGACCTGGAGGGACACCTTCTTCGCCACGCAGTTCGACTTCCACGCCAAGGCCGTCACTTTGACGCTGCCCGGTGGCCAGACCGATGCGGGCTTCGAGATCACCGGCCGCGCCGCCGACGGCTCCAAGGTCGTACAGACCTACAGCCCGAAAGCCAAGTGGTTCACGCTCATCGACCTGGACCGCGCCGACGGCCTCAGTGTCGACCTGGAGATGACCGGCTATGGCAAAGGTGCCGGCGGCAAGGTCTACTTCTTGCGCGGTCAACAAGACGAAAGACTCCCCATCGCCACGACGCAGACGACGACCAGCAACTTCGTCGAACGCTCGGCGGGCGGCGAAGGCGGCTACAACTACCTCGGAGCGTCGCTGGACTTCACGCGCCAGAGCGGCACCGGCAAAGTCGAACTGCAGCTCATCGGACCCGACGGCGTCGTCTACGCCTGCGTCGGCGTCGCCGGTGACGGCATCGGCGGCGACACGTCCTGTCCAGCTGCGCCCCGCGTCGTCAGCGTGCCGTTCCAAGAAGGCCGCTGGGAAGTCAAACTAGTGCTACCGGTGGTCGGGACCACTGCCAGCGCCGATGTCCTGGTCGCCTCGATCTACGATCGCAGCGGCACCGTCTAGTCGCCCTTCTCAGGGTGCAACGGCACTTCGGTGCCGTCGGCGCGCAGGATGCGACCCCGCGAGCCTGGGTGCACCGGCTGCATGGTGACCGGGTCTTTGGCGCCCTGCCAGAAGCGATCGAACCACGCACTGAACACCTGCGGCTCGTCGCGGTTGGCGAGCATCTCATCGTATGCCCGGCGCGTCGAGGCGTCGGTGGCGAACTGCTTGAGGTCCTCGATCTCGACCTTGATGGTCGGTCCTTTGTGACCGATGTGCGCCTTGCGGATCCAGTAGTATCCGAGGCCTAGGCCAAGAATGAGGCCGCCCAGGTGCGCCGCGTAGGCGACGCCGCCCACGGAGCCGCGGGCGATGGAGTAGGCTTGCAGGCCGATCTGGATGAGGGCGAACAACACCGCCCACGTGATGACCCGCATCTTGGCGAAGAAGATGATCGGCCCGGGGATGGGCAACCGCATCACCATGTTGGGGTATGCGCCGGCGAACGCGCCCGTGATGCCCGCCACTGCTCCGGAGGCCCCCAGCAAGAGCATCGGCTCGCCGAAGTTGGTGACGAGCTGCGCCAGCGCCGCGAAGACACCAGTGGAGAGGTAGATGATGATGAGTCGCCGGGGGCCGACGAGTTCCTCGAAGACAAGCGCGAACACCAGTAGGATGAACATGTTCCCGATCAGGTGCAGCAGATCCGCGTGGACCCACATGCTCGTGAACAATTGCAGGAATGCTAGCGGCTCACCGTTGTAGAACCGCTCGGCGCAGAACGCCAGCTCGTTGTGGATCGTCGGCCGAATGAACGGCCCACCCGTGCAATCGTCGCGGTATGCGCCGCCCAGGCTTGTCAGCAGGTGGACGAATACGTTGGAGAGCGCCAATGCGCCGACAGCCAGGAATCGCCTCGACCAGCCGATGACTAGCGCCGCAATGATGGCGACGATGGCGACAATCGAGACCACGGAGAGCATCGGAACACTGTAGCGACCAGCAAGGCCACCAAAAGGATTGGCAGTGGGGATGGCACCAGCGAGCGCAGTCCGCCGCAGTTCGACCAGTCATCTTCGAAGACCTCGGCGAAGTATGCGCTGACCGCCGGGTCGTCGATCAGCACTCCGGCTTCCCGGTTGGCGCTGCGGCTGAAGTGGTTGCCGTTCATCGAGCCGACGTAGACCACGTCGTCGGCGATGATGCCCTTGTTGTGCAGTCGGACGTCGCGGCGGTCGAAGGTGCAGGTGGCCACACCGTCCGCCGGCAATCCCCGCATGGCGTCGGCGTTGCCAGTGTCCTCCAAGTGGAACGGCCCGGCCACCTGGACCCGCGCATCGACGGCGCGACGGCCCGCATCCCTGAGCGCCGCGTGCAGGCCGTCGGCGGCGCTCCACCCCAACTCGTTCTGCGAGCCGCTGCGGAAATCCAGTTGCTGCACCCACAGCCGCTCCTCGGCCAGTGCCATCGCCGCGAACAACGAATTGGTGGAGGGGTCGAAGGTGTGGTCGGGGCTGATGAGTGGCGTCACGCGGATGGGGCCCTCGAAACGGGTGGCCTCGAAGATGGGTCGGTGCAAGCCCGTCGGGGTGGCGAAACGCGGGGGGACCTCGAAATCCGGGTCATAGCGTTGCACCTCGAAGGGTGTGGTGTCCCAAGCGCGGCGGTCGGCGTGCATCCAGGTGGCGAACCAATGCGCCGCGGGGGCATCATGCAGAATGACCCCCCAGCCACGGTTACCCCACGACGGGTCTGCCGGCACCCCGGACGCGACCCAGTTCTCGGACTGCACCGCCACGGCGTCGTCCACGACGACGATCTTGAGGTGATGGTTGCGGTACCGGTCGTCGGCGGCCAGGAAGGCGGTGCCACCGGCGCTCTCGATACGCCGCAGCGCATCCGCCGTCTGGTGGCGGTCGTCGCGGTCCTGGCCCACGGTGCGCTCTTGGACAAGCACTTGCACATCGACGCCGCGGGACGCCGCGCCGGCGATGGCCGTCACCAGTTCCTGGCTCCGCAGGTCGTATACGTGCAGATGCACGCGTTCCTGTGCGCCATCCAGAAGGCCCACCAGGGCCCCATAGGAACTATCGGGCGATACGTAGGCCGTCAATGCCGCCACCATGAACGTCGGCATGGCCAGAGACGACTCGCCGACTCGATGGGGTCTGGGTGATCGCCAATCATCGGCCGTGTCGGTGTCGATCCACGGCCCGGTAGGCCAGCCGCTGCGCGTGTGGATGACGTTGGGGGATGCGTAAGACAGGATGCCCCACTCGGGGGTCACCTTGTCGCCGTACAGGAACGTGTCCCGCGTCGCGCCCGTATCGTCGATGAGGTACAGTTGGTCGCCGTCGTTGCCCAGTTGCAGGGCCTTGCCGAAGGTGGCGACGGCGGCGGGACCATCGCGGGCGGCCCACGTGGTGCGGTCGCCGACGAACCATGTCGGCGTGGGGGATAGCAGGACTTCCGGCAAAGGCCATGAGCCCTCGCCGTCGGACACCGACCACCCGGACAATGACACCGTGTCATCGGCCGCCAGGGCGAACGCCTCGTCGGCGGGCAGGGCCCCGGACAGGTCGGGGACCACGCCGACGATGAGCTGCGCCGA
>JBFJNL010000036.1:0-19329 GCA_041618195.1 Thermoplasmatota archaeon
CCACCACGGCGACGCCAACGCCACGCACCTGAGCTACCGCGTCGCCGCCGGGCCATGGCGAGAACAGGCCGCTGCGCCAGACTTCGCGCTGTTGGTCGCGGGCGACCCAAGCCTCGTGGAACTGCGCTCGGCGGGCCACGGGCGGGTCTCGGCTGCGCTGCCCGCCGTACACGCTGAACAGGCCATGCCGGCGCCCGCTGGGGTCATCATCGTCGCGCTTTGGCTTGCCACCAGAGTCAAATAACCCCTGTTTGTCGGCCGACTTGCGCAGGAAGCCCGTGGCTGTCCTGAGGCGAGTCGGCATCGTCCACTCGTGCTCGGCATACCCTGCGCCACAGTTGTGCCACGCCGTAGCCATGCTTCGGCGGGTGACAACCTAACGGAGGAACCATCATGGCCACATTCAAGATCGTCATCAACGACACCAACGGCAAGTCCTACAACTTCGAAGTCACCGGTCACCACGCCCAGAACGTCCAGGGCAAGAAGATCGGCGACACCATCGACGGCATCAACGTCAACCTGCCCGGCTACAAGCTCCAGATCACTGGCGGCACCGACGGCAGCGGCTTCCCGATGCGCAAGGACTTCGCCGGTGTCGAACGCCGCCGCCTGTTGCTCGCAGAAGGCAGTGGCTTCCACCCCGTCAACGCCCCCGGCAAGCGCATGCGCAAGTCGATCCGCGGCAACGTCGTCACCGCCGAGATCGTCCAGGTCAACATGAAGGTCGTCAAGGCCGGCAGCAAGCCGGTCGCTGACCACTTCGGTGGCCTCGCTGAGCAGGCCTAAGCCTAGGCTCGCATCGCGACTTCGCCGGCACATGCTGGCACTTTCTCCCTTCCCCCTTTTTGTTGCCCTTCGGGGCGCCGCGGTCGATGTGGCCGCCCCGATACGGCGGCGGCCTTTGGCCGTCCGACCCAAACCAGGCGGCCGGGTGCCGCGCAAGCCTTTTCGCCGGGGTGTCGGGTAACTCATTCGATGCGGTGGGCTCCGGTCTGCATGATGGTCCTCTTGGCGGTCCCCGCCGGGTTGGCACAGGCCGATGTGCTGACGCCGACGGAGCGCGCCTGGGTCGAGTCGCACGGGCCGATCCGCTACGCCCCCGACCCCGGCTATCCGCCCTTCGAGCAAGTGCTGGCCGATGGCACCGTCGAGGGCATCAACGTCGACCTGTTGAACCGCATCAGCCGCAACCTCGACATCGAGTTCGAGACCGTGGTGTACGCAAGTTGGGACGAGGTCCTGCTGGCCATGCAGGCAGGTGAAGTGGATCTGCTTGGCAGCCTGGCGCAGACGGCCGAGCGCGACGAATACATGGACTTCTACGGGCCCTACATGGAGCTCGGCGAAGTGTTCTACGTCCGCTCGGACAGCCCCTACAGATCCAACGCCGAGATGGAGGGCAAGCGCGTCGCCGTCATCGGCAGTTATGCCGCGGCCACGTGGCTCGCCGAGAACCGCCCCGGCATCGAACTGGTGCCGGTGGACGACATGCGGGCGGGTCTGGAAGCGGTCTCGGCCGGCCAGGTGGATGCCTTCTTCGAGAACATCCCGGTCACGGGCTACGTCATCCGCCAGGAGGGTTTCAACAACATCCGTCTGCTCGACGAGCCGCTGTACTACTCCCCTGCCAATTGGGGCGTGGGCAAGGGCGATGCGGTGCTGCTGTCGATCATGGAGAAGGGGATGCGCAGCATCCCGCTCGGCGAACAGACCGCCATCTTCGAGTTCTGGAGCGGCTATGACCTGGGTGTCCGGCGGGAGGTCGACCAAGCGCCGACATGGTTGCAGCCGGCGATATGGGCCTTGGGCGGCCTGCTGGTGGTCGGCACCGCGTGGATCGTCTCCCTGCGCCGGACCGTGCACAACCGTACCGCCGAGATCAAGCGCGTCAACGAAGGGCTCGAGGAACGGGTCGCCGAGCGCACGGCGGCCCTCGAGCGCGCCAACCGGCACCTGGATGCGTTCGCGGCATCTGTCACCCATGACCTGCAGAAGCCCTTGACGGCCATGAAGATGGATGCCAAGGTCGCGGACCTGCAATTGCAGAAGGGCACCGCGCCGGACTTCGGTTCGCTGCAACGCCAGATCGAACGCATGGAGCGGTTCATCGGCGCCATGCTCCAGTTCAGCCGGGCCTCCATGCCCGATGTCCGCGTGGATGCCCCCATCGAGCCCATGGTACGCGAGATCGAGCAGGTGCTGGCACGCAACGGAGGTCCCGGCTGCCGCATCGAGGTCCAACCCGGGCTGACGGCCCATGCCGACCCGCAGCTCTTGCGCATCGTTCTGGACAACCTCATCGGCAATGCATGGAAGTTCACCCAGAACCGGCCGGACGGGCTCATTCAGGTCGGGGCAGAAGGCGACACCTATCACGTGCGAGACAACGGCCCTGGTTTTGAGGCGGCAGAGATCGGGCAGCGTGTCTTCGAGCCGTTCGTGCGGGGGGCCGACAACCACGGCGTGCCCGGCATGGGCATCGGGCTCGCCACCGCCGCCCGCATCGTCCGCGTCCACGGCGGGCGGATCTGGGCCGAATCAGCGCCGGGTCACGGCGCCACCATCTACTGGACCATGCCCCGCCCCAGCGACGAGCCGCAGTAGGCTGGTCGGGTGCCGGCAGCGCGCCGACGCCCCGTGCGGGCCTTCAAACCGCGTCCATCCCTCGAAGAAGGCGCCGCTTTCCCGTCCCCACCCTTTTATCACCGGCCCGCCTCGGCCGCTTTCGTGCCTAGTGTGACCGTCCAAAAGAGCGCGTCGTCGCAACCCGATGTCAACATCGGCCTCATCGGTCATGTCGACCACGGTAAGACCACGTTGACGAAGGCCCTGAGCGGCAAGTGGACGGACGAACACTCGGAAGAGATCAAGCGTGGCATCAGCATCAAGCTGGGCTACGCCGACTCTACGTTCTACAAGGGCAAGGACGCCACCGGTGAGGCCGTCTACACCGTCCACCCCGACGATGAGCGCCTCGACGGCGAACCCGAACTGCTGCGCCGCGTCAGCTTCGTCGACGCCCCGGGTCACGAGACCTTGATGGCCACCATGCTGTCAGGTGCCGCCCTCATGGATGGCGCCCTGCTGATGGTCGCCGCCAACGAGAAATGCCCGCAGCCGCAGACCCGCGAACACCTGATGGCCCTCGACGTCGTCGGCGCCAAGAACATCGTCATCGTCCAGAACAAGATCGACCTGGTCAGTGAGAAGCGCGCCCTTGAGAACTACAAAGAGATCAAGGCCTTCGTGAAGGGCACGGTCGCCGAGAACGCGCCCATCATCCCCATTTCTGCTCACCACGATGTCAACCTCGGTGCCCTGATCCAGGCCATCGAGGAGTACATCCCCAGCAAGCCGCACGACCCCAAGGCGGCTCCCCATCTTCTGGTCGCACGCAGCTTCGACATCAACAAGCCCGGCACCGCCCCGAAGAAGATCCGTGGCGGCGTCATCGGTGGCAGCCTGACCCGCGGCGTGCTGAAGATCGGCGACAAGATCGAGGTCGGCCCCGGCGTCAAGATCGAGAAGGATGGCAAGACCAAGTACATCCCCGTGACCACCAAGATCACGGCCTTGTTCTGCGGCACCCTGGCCATCGAAGAGGCGACGCCCGGTGGCCTCATCGCCATCGGCACCGAACTCGACCCGGCCGTCACCAAAGCCGACAACCTCGTCGGCCGCGTCGTCGGCCTGCCCGGCAAGTTGCCGGCCATCCTTGACCGTCTCAAGATGGATGTGCACCTGCTGGACCGCGTCGTCGGCGCCAGCGAAGACACCACCGTCGACCCGATCAAGGTCAAGGAGCCCCTCATGCTCAATGTCGGCACCGCCACGACCGTGGGCCTTGTGCTCGCCGTCGCAGGCAAAGAGGCCGAAGTCGTGCTCAAACTCCCCGTGGCCGCCGAACCCGGCAGCCGTGTGGCCATCAGCCGCCGTGTCGGTGGCCGCTGGCGCCTCATCGGCCACGGCGTCCTGAGCTGAGACCCTTGGACGTCGTCCTCGACACCAGCGTCCTGCTGCTTCCGTTCACCGACGGTCTTGATCTTTTCGGGGAGCTGGAGCGCGTGCTCGGGGCTTACGAACCTATCCTGCCGGCCAGCGTGCACGAAGAACTGCACCACCATGCCCAAGGCAACGATGCCCGCGCGCGGGCGGCCAAGGGTGCGCTGCGCCTCACTGCCAAATGGCGCGTCGAGGCCACGGAACTGCCCGGTGACGACGGCGTGTTGGACGTCGTGCGCCGGCTCCACGCCGCGGTGTGCAGCAATGACAAGCGGCTATGTGACGAGGCGGCCAAGCACGGGGTGCCCGTCGTCTCTGTCCGCGCGCGTCGTCTGACGCTGCGCTAACGGACGCCGGCCGGAGCTCGCGGCCCGAGGCCCTCAAGTTGCTTGGCGGCATTGCGGCGCACCACTGAATCGAGCAGCAACGGCACGATGGTCAGCAACGCGAACCAGGCCACGCCCTGGAACACGGCACTCGTCCATCCGTAGTAGACGCCGAAGCCGACAGCGAGCAGGATCTCAAGGATGGCGACGCGGGCTTCCGCCCGTGCCGACTCTACCAGCACCTCGGCTTGGATGGCCGGGTCCAGCTCCGTTTCCATGTAGCCGAGCCATTCGGCGGGTCCTGGCGTCACACGCGGGCCAACGCTTCGCGGCCAAAAAGGCCATGCACCAGCCCCGGTGCTGTCGACGCGTGCCTACGACGCTATGGTTCGCCCGCCACGGAGAGGTCTCCCCGGAATACGTGGGATCCTTTGTTGGTCGACTGGACGTCCCGCTCTCTGATGTGGGGCATCATCAGGCCGCTGCCATCGACGCCTTCCTCAATGAAGCCGGCATCGACGCCGTCCTGAGCAGCCCCCGCCAGCGGGCGCTGGAGACGGCCAAGCCGTTGTTGAACTCCTTGGAACTCGACGCCGACGTGCGCCCGGCCCTGGCCGAGATGGACTTCGGCGAGTGGGAGGGTCTGCGCTGGAGCGATATCGAGGCACGCGACCCCGCCTACGCCGCGCAATGGCAGGCCGACCCGGCCAGTCTGGCATGCCCTGGCGGCGAATCTGCCGGGGCCTTCGCCGAGCGCGTCCAACGGGAACTCAAGCTCGTGCTCGAAGAATACCGCAACCGGAACATCGTCCTGTTCGGACACGCCGGAGTCAACCGCGCCATCATGGCAGATGTCCTTGGCATCCCGTACATGCAGAGCTTTGCGCTCAGCCAAGACTATGGCTGCGTCAACGCCGCAGGCTGGCAGGACACGCTGGCCCAGGTCGCGCTCGTCAACTTCGTCCCGGGCCCGCGCAGCGACCTGCAAGGCGACGGGCAACGGGTCTGATCACTGCCGGGCGGTGAACGTCACGGCGAACGTGGTCGGCGCGGCTGCCGCTTGTGACGGCGTCACCACCAGCGACCATGCGCCGCTCGTCGGCGGTGGCGACAACACAACCTGGCCGCCTTCGATCGGGAACGGCTCCAGCACATAGCTGTCGTCTGGACCGACCAACGTCAGATCGTACTGCGTCCCGAGGGCCGCCGGCGCATCGATGCTCAGGGTCAGCCCGTCGGCGAGGATGGCGACCTCGCCCAATTCTAGTGACGCGGCGCCCGTCCCTTGCGCTGGCATCGAGCCGGCGAACAGGACCACTTCGCGCGTCGGTCGCAGCCGCAGCCATTCACGGCCGGCGCTCACCTCACCCGTGCCGCCGTCGACCGTGGCGACCATCAACTCGACGGGGTCATCGAACGCCGCGCGCAGGTCTCCGTAGGCGATCCACCAGAACGGCCCACCTGTGGCACCGCAGCCGGTGAAGGGCTGAGGCCCCATCCACAGTACACTGGCCATGGTCTGCCCCGGCGAGGCCTGCACGGCTCCGCTGAAGCGATCGTCCGCCATGGCGGCCGCCATCGCCTCGGCGGACCCGACCGTCCATTGCCCCAGGTGGGCGGCGCACGCCCGCAAGCCACCGATGGCGCGGGGTCCCAGGCTGCTGTCTGTGGACGGTCCGACCGTCAGTTGGCGTACACCGCTGTCAATGGCCAATCCATGGAACGTGCCGGTACGTTCGACGTAGCCTGAACTCCACGTCTTGACCCGGCCGTCGATCACATCATCGTCGACGAAGGCGAGGTCGCGGAACCACGGCAGGGCCAAGGCACCGAGTGGGCTCCATGGGTCTATGGCACCGGGATGTGGCGCCTCGAAGCTGCCCTCGATGCCGACCATCCCGACGAAGGTCGCCGCGATGCCCTGGTCTTCCAGCAGAAGGTCGCCGCGCACCATGACCTGCTCTGCCGTGGCCGGCCCTGTTTCTGAAGGTCCGGTGGACCCGAGGCACCCCGCGAGCATGAGGCCCAGGGCGAGGATGGCGATACGCGGAGGGGGAGATTCGAACTCCCGGGGACGAGGTCCACCCGTTTTCAAGACGGGCGCCGTGGGCCAGGCTTGGCTACCTCCGCAGACAAGCGACCGACACCGGGCTCGGACTTGACGCTTACGCGTAGCTGCCACGCGCGTGGACCTCGAGGCGATGGGCACCGTTGGGCTCCAGGGCCTGATGGATGTACTCCACGGTCCACCGGCCGGGCGCCGGCTTGGTGACGCGGTACCCGTGTTGGGTGTCGTCGAAGGCGTGACCGTCCCAGACCCGGCCAGAGGGGTCCACGAGGCGCGTGGCGGCACTGCGTTCGAACGCCGGGGCTTGGCTCCGGTTGATGGTGATGTCGAGCGTCGTGACGAGCGGTTCGACGATGAACGAGGCGTTGCGGGTCACGGGCGCCGTGCGCGGCACGGCCGGGTCCTGGCCCACGATGGTCAAGTCGATGACCTGTGGGGCCCGGTGATACAACGGCTTCACAATCTCTTCCAACACCTCTCCAGTGGCGGCATCGATGCGCACTTCGGCCATGGTGGGCATCCCACCATCGAGGTAATGGTCCATGTCGACGTGGCTGATGATCCAGTAGTTGCTCTGCGCCGTCATCTCGGCGGGGCAGCCGGGCTCGACGTCGAGGCCGGGGAAGTAGTAGTACGTGAATTCGCCTTCGGGGTAGGCCTCGGTGTGGGCCTGCATGAGGGGGCGTGCCGTGGCGATGCTGGCGGCCGCTGCGGAGTCGATGTGCCAGGCGTCGGTCGAACTGACGATGCCGCACAACACGGTGGTGTCCTGCTGGGCCTGGCGCTGGGCCAGGAATTCGAGCGCCGGGTGGGTCTGCAGGCCCGGCAAGCCCGGGGTGCCCGAGTAGGGGCCGCGGAAGGGCGCATAGATCGACTGCACGCCCTCGTCAGAATACTGGGTGTACAGGCCACCGAGCAATTGCCGATCCTCGTCGAAGACGAAGTGCGTGGTCAGCCAACTCGCCAGGCGGCCATCGCCTTGCAGGCCATGGTCGCGGTCCTGGTCGAACCCGTCTGCGATGCTGGCGCCGGGGTCGGAGGCTCCACGCAGGGCTTCCTCGTAAAGCGTCCAGTTGAGCGGGCCTTCCGTGCCGGTGATGCCCAAGAACAACAGGTAGTCGTACTGGTCGGCCACGGCGGCGATGCTCGCCGTCGCGGCCTGCTTGGCCGCTGCCTCAGCTGGCTGCCCGGGGCCGCTGCACCCAGCCATCACCAAGGTGAGGACCAGGAACGTGATGGCAGCCTTCATCGCCCGAAGATGGCCCCGGCCCCTCAAAAGGCATGTGGGCGCGTGGCGAAAACCTACTCGACGCGGACGCCGTGCCAGAACGCGATGCGGCCCTTGAGCCCGAGCTTGTCCGCCTCAGCCATCGGGGTGGCGTAATACCATGCAGCATCCTTGTTCTCGTTGCCGCCGACATCGAGCGAGTGGTAGGACGCCTCGCCCTTCCAGTGGCAATGCGTCGTTGTGTCGGACGGCTTGAGGAACTCCGTGTTCACCGCGTTCGCCGGGAAGTAGTGGTTCCCTTCGACCACGATGGTGTCGTCGCTCTCCGCGATGACCGTACCATTCCAGATTGCCTTGACCATGGTCGACGCTTGGGTGCTCATTGTGTTTGGGCTTGTTGCTCTGAGACGATGGTGATCTCGGCGGCGGCGCGGCGGGATTCCAGAGGCTGGTGATCGAACTGGCTGTGGAGGGTCCATTTGCCGGCCTCGGGGTCGTCCAGAGTGAGCCAGCCGCTCCCACCGAACGCCTCTACATCGAAGCGTTTGCCGGCGGGGTCGGTGAACCAATGGGTCATCTCGCCGCCCAGGTTGGCGATCCAGACCTGCAGGCTGACGGCACCGGCCGGGACCGTCAACGGATTGGCGGTGCTGGCGGCGGGGGCCAGCGGCGGGAACAATAGGCCTCCGGTGACCGTGATGTCGATGTGGTGGTAGGTCCATTCGAGCGGGATCTCCACGTCGGCGTCGAGCACCGCCCCGTCGGTGGCGTTGATGATGACGTAGGCCACGCGTGGCTCGATGTCCTCCAGCAACAGGTCGATGTCCATGTGGCCGATCGCCCATACGGCGGGCTGGGTCTCCGTCTCATCGTCCCAGCAGTACGTGTACTCCGGCATGTAGAGATAGACGAAGTCGCCGTCGGGCACGAGCTCGGTGTGGTTGCGGAAGATCGGTTGTTCCATGGCGATGCGGGCCGCCTTGTCGCTGTTGATGCCGGCGGGCACGTTCGTGCGCTCGACGTCATCGCAGGACGCCACCGTCGACGACGCGCGGCGGCCGGCCTTGAGTTGGTCGAGGATGACGCCTAGGGGGCCTAGCCCGGGCTGGGTGGGCTCGGCATCTTCCGCGTCGACGGTCTCCTCGCCTTCGAAGTCGAATAGGTGGCTGCGCATGCCGCCGGCCACGCTCTGGACCACCAGGTAGCGGTCCTTGCCGGGCTCGTCGAACAACCCAAACCACGAACCGGTGCGACCATCGCCCAGTTCGCCGTTCTGGAATCGGAACTCGAATTGGTCAAGGATGCTGGCGTCCTCCTCTTCTTCCTCGATCTCCTCTTTGGCCATCTCGATGAAAGCATCGATGTCGATGCGGCCTTCGACGCCCGCCATGCCAAGGAACCGGGCATTGTCCAGCCGGGATGCTGCGTGCTGTTGCATGCCGCTCAGGTGATCCATGCCGGGGGATGGCTCGGCGAACAGGCTTGCGCAGCCTGAAAGGAGGAGCATGATGCACAGGGCGGCGGGGACGAGGAAGCGCATGGCCGACCAGATGGGGCCCGGGTCATAAGCCGTGTGGCCCAATCGTTGGCTTAGCAGTCGGTTCAAATGCTCCGCCCAGCATCGGCGCTCGTGGCATACATCCGGGTCATCGACGAGGACGAAGCAGAAGGCAAGCTGTTCACCGTCTATGACAACATCCAACGCACCCGCGGCCGCGTCAGCAACGTGCTGCGCATCCAGAGCTTGGACCCCAAGGGTCTCGAAGCCCACCTCGGGCTCTACATGGCCCACATCTACCGCCCCGGTGGATTGGGCCGCCTTGAGCGCGAGTTCATCGCCGTCGTCGTCTCCGTCGCCAACGGTTGCGACTACTGCGTCGTCCACCACTCCGAAGCGCTAGGCAAATACGCCAAGGATGCCGCACTCGTCAAGCAGGTCTGCGCCGACTTCACCAAGGCCGACCTGGAACCCAAGCTCCGTGCCCTGGGCGACTTCGCCCTCGGGCTGACCAAGGACCCGGCCCACGGCCGCAAGGAAGGCGTCGAAGCCCTGCGCCACGCCGGTTTCTCCGATGAGGACATCCTGCACGCCACCGAGGTGGTGTCGTACTTCAACTACGTCAACCGCCTGGTCGGCGGTCTCGGCGTCGAGCTGGAATCCAGCGAAGACCGCGACTACCAGTACTGATGCTATCCTTCGTCCTCGGCCTTGGCCTGGGCCTCAGTCTTGCGGCACCGCCCGGCCCGATGAACGCGCTCATCGCCCGCGAAGCGAGTCAGCGTGGCTGGTTGCAGGGCATGCGCCTCGGCATGGGCGCCCCGGTCGCGGATGTCCTTTGGCTGGCGGTCCTGCTGTTCGGCCTTGGCCGCCTTCTCGATGGGCCCGGCGTGTTGCAGGGCGCCGCCGCCATTGGCGCACTGTTGATGCTGTTCTTCGCTTACGACACATGGACGACGCACGCCCGGCCATCCAAGACGCGGCCGACGTTCCTGGCCGGTTTCGGCGCCGCGCTCACCAATCCGTACCAGGCCGCCTGGTGGCTGTCTGGTGGCTTCATCTTCCTGAAGACGCAGGGCGTCATCGGCGTGCTGGGCCTCATCCTCGGTATCTTCGGTTGGGTCGTCGGCTTCAGTTGGCTGGTGGCACACGGCGCGCAGCGCTGGCATTGGTTCGCGCCCGCCATCCGGTGGATCAGCACGCACATGCTCCTGTTCTTCGGCATGTTGCTGGCCATGATCGGCGTCGGTGCGCTGCGCCCATAGCACAGTTTTTGGACGGCGCGTGGCATGGCCTGGCATGGCCGGTCCTAAGTGGGTCAACCTTTCCATCACGGGGCTCATGGCCCTTGCCGCCGTCTTCGCCCTCCTCGCCGTCTCTACGGCCTGGGCGCATGACGGGGACCCCGCCGGCCGGGCCACGGCTTTCGGCACCGACGGCGTCTCTGATGTGCGCGACGGCGACAAGACCACCATCGCCCTGGGCAACGGTGGCCTCGACGACTTCGACGGCATCGGCCTGGCCCGGGCCGGGAGCGTCATGGCGTTCGTCGCGGCGGCGCTGTTCATCGCAAGCTTCCTAGCCCTCGAGAACCACCTCATCGCCGGCCACGTCTGGCTGTCCTGGGTCGGTATCGGTGCGGCCAGCGCCGGCACACTCGTCTGGACCGTCGCCCTGGTGCTGTTCCCCATCGGGGTCAGCGGCCTGGCCGAGTCCTTCAATGGGGGTTTCATGCGGCCCGATCTGAGCTGGGGGGCTGGGTTGGTGTTCGCCATCCTGGCGGCCGTCTGTGCCATCACGTCCCTCGGCGTGGCCGTCGTGCACCGTGCCATGACCAGCGGTTTCCGACTCGAACTGGCAGACGCCGGCGCGGCTAACTTCGATTGAGGCTCAGCGGCCCGGTTCGTCGCCCCACACGAGCTTGTGCAATTGCACGCCGACGCGGACGGGCAGCGGCTCCGTCTCGGCCAGGATCCAATCCGTGATGTGCTTTGGCTCGACGCCGCCGACCGGATTGAAGAACACCGGGCAAGGCGGCAGGCCGTGCTCCTTGAGGATCGCCTTGGCGTAGGCGTAGTCCTCGGCGTCCGCGATGACGAACTTCAACTGGTCGATGGCGCGCAGATCCGCCATCTTCTCCGGCGTGTTCTTGGCGTCCTCGCCGGAGCTGGGACACTTGATGTCCATGCTGATGTGCAGGCGGCTCCGTTGCTCTTCGTCGTACGTGTTGGCGTGCGAGAAGTCAAGGTTGCCAGAGGTCTCGATGAGGACCGCGTAGCCCTCGTCCAGCAGCCGGGTGACCAGGTCCCAGGCGTCCTTCTGCAGTAGCGGCTCGCCGCCGGTGAAGCACACCTCCTTGGTGGGCTGGGCGCGGACGAACGCCATGACATCGTCCAGGCTCTTCGTCTCGCCGCCG
Organism: Thermoplasmatota archaeon; assembly: GCA_041618195.1. Lineage (GTDB taxonomy): Archaea > Thermoplasmatota > E2 > JACPAO01 > JAHFTW01 > JBFGSX01. Next base: position 11,542 of record JBFJNL010000036.1, read on the forward strand.
GTGAACGTGTATGCGGCATCGCACCAACTGCAGCGCAGGTGGCACCCGGTGGTGCGCACGAACGTCGTCGGCAAGCCGGCCTTGCGGCCTTCGCCTTGGATCGAATAGAACATCTCGGTGATGCGCACAATCTGTCCAGTCCGGCTTTCCGGATGACCGTTGCCCTCAGTGTGGCGGGTCGTGGCTGCCCGGCTCGCTGGCCGGCCACTTGAACAGCAGCTTGGCGGCGACGGGCATCAGGAACAGGCCGAACGTGAAGGTCAGGCTCACAGCATCCGGGATGTGGATGCCGGGGTGGGCCGGGTCTGGGTGGGTCGCGAACTGGGTGAAGAAGCTGTGCAACAACACCAGTTTCATCCCCACGAAGCCGACGGCCACGAAGGCCATGTGTTCGAGCACCGGCAGCCAATCCATGACGCGGGCCATCAGCGATGCTGCAATCCGCAGGAACAAGATGCCCACCATCGAGGCGATGATGATCAGCCCGATGACATCGGTGAAACCGACCGCCACGATGACCTGGTCGATGGCGAAGGCCAGGTCGATGAACTCGATCTGGATGATGGTCGCCAGTAGCATCGGGACGCCCAGACGGACCAAGAACGGTGTGCCTGTGGTGTGCGCCGCATGCATGTCCCCCTTGTGCCGGAAGAACGCATTGAAGTGCTTGATGAACAGGAAGATGAGGTAGGCTCCACCGAGTACCTTCAGGATCTGATACTTGATCAGGAAGGCTGCCAGCAGGATGGCCGTGATACGCAGGATGTAGGCGCCGGCCAGACCGTACAGCAATGCCTTCTTGCGTTGCTCGAACGGCAGTCGGCGCACCATGGCGGCCAGGATGGCCGCATTGTCGAAACTGAGCACGGCCTCAAGCAGCAACAGTGCCGCGATGATGCCGAACGCCTCCGGGCCGGTGTGGCCGCCGAGGAAGAACTCCTTGCAGGTGGCGCCGCCGCACAGCCCCATCAGGCCGCCTCCACGTAGGTGATGGGGTCAGGGACGCCTGCGGCGTCGAAGCCCCGCAGGCGCAGTACGCACGATTCACAGGTGCCGCAGGCGGCGTCGCCGCCACGGTAGCATGAGGTGGTCAAGGCGAGTGGGGCTCCGGCTGCGACGCCCGCCCGCACGATGTCCGCTTTGGACATCTCGATGAGCGGCGTCACGAGCCTTGGGCCGCGGCCTTCAGTGCCCTGCTTGGTCGCCAGTTCGGCGACGCGCTGGTAGGCCTCGATGTACTCGGGCCGGCAGTCGGGGTAGCCGGAGTAATCCATGGCGTTGACGCCGAGGTGGATCTCCTGGGCATCGACGACCTCAGCGTACGCGAGGGCGAAGGCGATGAAGACCGTGTTGCGCGCCGGCACGTAAGTGATCGGGATGTCCTCACCGATGTCGGCGCCGGCATCCGGAACGGCGATATCTGCCGTCAATGCCGAGCCGCCGAGGGCGCCGAGGGGCAACGTGAGCACCTCGTGGCGCGCCACGCCAAGTTCGTTGGCGACGGCGCGGGCTGCGTCCAGTTCACGGCCATGGCGCTGACCGTAGTCGAAACTAAGGGCGTAGACCTCGCGGCCGGCGGCTTTGGCCATGGCGGCTACGGTGGTCGAGTCGAGTCCGCCGGACAGCAGAACAACCGCTTTGGTCACCACGTTGGTCACGGACGTTGCCACAGGTTAAAGGACATGGGTGGGCCCCGGGCGGGGTCTGCCATCGGTACCAGGGTGTCTGGGCGTGGCATCACTCGGAATTCGCTACGCGGACCCCTTGCTCGTCGGAGTACCATGCTCCTTTCCCATAGCCCTCATCCACACCGATCTCGACGAAGACGGTCTCGGTCTTGAATTGGGTCCGGCGCATGAATTCATCGTAGATGTACCGGCACAGGTCCTCCGCCGTCGTGGACGGCAGGTCCAGCATCGCACAATCCTGACGCGGGAAAGTGAACTGCTTCGGCTCCCCGGTGTAGGGGTCGGTCACGCGGAAGCGCACCTCGTCGTCCCCGACCTCCAGGTCGGAGTAATGGTTGGAGCGCGTCGGGACCAGGACCAAGTGGTCGATCTCGTCGCCGATCTCCTTGAGCATCTCGGTGATGATGCCGAAATCTAGGACGATGCCCCATTCATCCTGGGCGCCACGCATGCGCAAGTGGATGGCGTAGGTGTGGCCGTGCAGGCGGCCGCACTTCTTGTGCTCCGGCGTGATGTGGGCAGAACTGAAGCGAATGCCCTTGCGCCACCCGTCGATCCGGAGTTCCATCATGGACGTCGCGACATCGGTGCCCCTGAAAGGGATAACGGGGGTTGGAGCGCGGGAGGATCGGATGCGCGTGTGTGGGTGTGGTGTGCTGCTGCCCGCAAAGATGCGGGGGACGTGGCTCCCCCGGAGAAACAAGCGATCCTCCCGCGTGTTCTCCGGATTGGTGGTTCCGGGGGCGTCCTAATCTGGAGACCCGGCGAGGGCTACTTAATCCAGGGTCCGCGAAAACCCGACGTCGATGGCATCAAACGCGCTGGATGACTGGTTCGGGTGTGCTTGCCTGTATCCTGCTCGCTGGTTTCCTGATCATCGCCAACCTCGTGGGCTACATGATGGCGGCATCCGACAAGCGGGTGGCGCGCTCGAGGCGGGGTGGCGCGCGCATCCCGGAGCGGGCGTTCATGGCCGTCGCCATGTTCGGCGGTGGCGTCGGGACCGGCTTCGCTTTTTTGGTCCACCGGCACAAGACGCGCAAGGTGGCGTTCCTGATCCCGTTCATCCTTTCGGCCATCGTCGGCATCATGCTGGCGGCCACGTGGGCCGCTTTGCTCTGCTAGGCACTCCGACCGCTCCTTTCATGTTCGCGGCGCGGCTGGGCCGCCTGTGGACAGTCCTGACGTCCAGGCATCCGAGGCGCCGCGACCGTACCGTCTGACCCGCGTCGGCGTACGCAAGGTCCGCAAGCCGGTCACCGTGCACCGCCCCGGACAGGCCCCGCATGGCGTGGTCGCCGACTTCGACATGTTCGTCGACCTGCCGAGCCACCAGAAAGGGACCCACATGTCCCGCAACCTCGAGGCCCTGGCCGATGTGCTCGATGAGGAGATCGTTGGTCGCGAGGCCCGCAGCCTCGAGAACCTGTGCGCCCGCCTGGTCGCCCGCCTGCTCGAAAAGCACGATTACGCGGACGACGCCGAAGTTCGGGCCGAGGCGGACCTGTTCCTGATGCGTAACAATCACGGCGGCAAGGAGACCCTGGAGTCCTTCCGCATCTACGCTCGGGCCTTCGCCGCACGTGGTGGGCCGGTGCGCCGCCGCATCGGTGTCGAGGTCGTCGGCATGAGCGCCTGCCCCTGCGCCATGGAGACCGCCCGCCACAAATTCACCGAGAAGGGCAAGCCGCCCACCGAGGACATCCCGTTCATCACCCACAACCAGCGCAACCGTGTGCGCCTCGCCGTCGACGTCCCCGAGGGTCAAGACATCGAGGCCGCCCGCCTGGTCGACCTATGTGAGGCGGCCCTGTCGGCACCGACGTACGGACTGCTCAAGCGCGGCGACGAGGGCGACCTCGTCATCCAAGCTCATGAGTCGCCCAAGTTCGTCGAGGACGTCGTGCGCGAGGCGTTGTTCTTGGTCAAGAAGGACTTCCCCGAACTGCCTGACGATGCGTGCGTCCGCGCCAGCAGCGAGGCCGAGGAGTCCATCCACAAGCACAACGCCTACGCCGAACGCGAGACCACCATGGGACAGCTGCGTGCCTGACGGCTTCACGGTCTTCCTGGACCGCGACGGCGTCTTCAACGTCCACCCGCCGGTCGCCGTGCGCAAGTGGTCGCAGTTCGAGTGGTTGCCCGGTGTGCCGGAGGCGTTCGCCCGCCTCAACCGCCCTGATGTTCGTACTTGTCTGTGCACCAACCAGCCCACCGTCGGTCTGCTGCTCAGCACGCCGATGATGATCTGGCGCGTCAATGAGACGATGGCGGAGAACCTGGCCCACGCCGGTGGTCGGCTGGACAACATCGAGGCCGCGTTCGCCCCCAGCTACATCAAGCACCGCCGCCGCAAACCGCGCCCCGGCATGCTGGAGGATGGTGCCCAAGCGCTCGGAGCGGACGGCTGGACCGTCGACAAGAGCCGTGCGGTGATGATCGGTGACAACCTCAAGGACGCCGCCGCCGGCAATGCGTTCGGCATCCCCGGGATCCTGCTCGCCACGACCCACGACCGCGCCAGCCTGGAGGCCGGCATCGCCCGCGACGGCCTCGACGCCATCGTCGTCGACGGTCTGCCAGAGGCCATCGACATCGTCCTCGCCCGCATTGAGCGAAGGGCCTAAACCGCCACGCGCCGGTCGGCCAGCATGAAGGTCGAGTGCCCGCGTTGCCACACCCACGTGGAGATGCCTATCGACGGCGACCCTGTCTGCCCCACCTGTGGCTTCGGTGCGCCCGGCGGTCGTCCCCTCGCAGCGGCCCCGGCCGCCGCAGCGACCGCCACCGCCGCGCCGGCAGCCACCGCACCCTACGGTGCCACTGCACCGACGACCGGCTGGGCACCCGAGCAGGGTTCGGCCCAATGGACGCCCGAAGGTCAGAAGCCCCAGCTCAACCAGACCATGGCCATCACCGCACTGGTGCTGGGCATCGTCGGCTGCTGCTTCATGGGACCGCTCACCGGCATCCCCGCCGCCATCGTCGGCGGTCTTGCCATGAAGAAGATCAAGGACGAGCCGACCGTGTACGGTGGCAACGGCATGGCGCTGGCCGGGCTCATCCTGGGTATCATCGCCACACTCGCCGGTATCATCTGGCTGGTGTTCATCGCGATCGGCTTCAGCGCCATTCCCGATGAATGCTGGGTGGATCCGGAGTCGCCTGAATGCGAGGAAGCCACCGGTGGCGAGCCGGCGCCCGTTCGCTCGCCCGCCGTGCCCATTGGATCCATCGCGTCCCTCCCGTTCGTACTCGCCCGCCCCCGGGCGTGGCATGCGGGCTGAGGCCTGGGCCGCCGTCAAGTTGGCCGTGAGCCATCATCCGTTGTGCGACCGCTTCGACGCTGATCGGATCGGTCCCGTCTGCAGCGGCTGTGCCATGTTCTGGCCCGCGGCTCTCCTCACGTGGCCGGTCGCGCTCGGTGCCTGGCTGGCCGGCACCTCCGCCTGGGCCATCCTGCTGTCGGCGGGGGTCCTGGGACTTCCCCAACTGCTCACCCTGCGCTGGCGCTTCGGCCGGGCGGTGCGGGCCGCCATCAAACTTGTTGGCGGCGTGGCCGTCAGCATGGCCGTCCTGGCCGTTGCGGTGCTGCCCGCCGGCTGGCCCGTACGCGGCGGGTTGTTCGCTGCCATGGTGCTCTCGTTTGCCGCCATCCTCACCTTCCGGGCGCGCAGCATCCTGCGCACCTGTGACGCCTGCGTCTGGCGGCGGGATTGGGCCCGTTGCCCCGGATTCGGGGCGCTGGATGCGGGATCTGCCAGCAACGCAACGTTGACGTGGCAGGAGGCCCAACCATGACCGTGGAGCGCATCGACGCCGACCTGTTCTATGACGACGCTATCGTCGGCGTCACCGGCGCCGCGCACGACGGGCATCGCGGCCTAGACGCCGGCGGTTTCTTCCAGCGTGACGACCCGGTCTCGATGGCGCACTTCTTGCACCGCGTCGCCGCGCAGCCATGGAAGTTCGCGGCCGTGGTCTTCGGCTTCGGGTTCTTCGCGGTCTTCATCCGGCAATCCAACATCTTCTTCCAGATCATCCTCGGCGCGCCCATCTTCGAAGAGATGGTCAAGTTCGGTCTGGCCATGCTCATCTCGACCGCGCTCATCTGGTTGCTCGGCGGCGCCCGACTACGCAGCTGGGAGAGCCCGTGGTGGCTGGCCATCAGGCTCCCCGCCGCGCTCGCGGTGGGCGCCGGCTTCGGGTTCATGGAGCACTACACGACCTATGCCAGCGAGTCGGATTGGTCGTTCTTCTGGCGGGTCATGTTCCACAGCCTGGCGACGGGCACCAGCATGATCGCGTTCCAAGCGGTGCTGCCGTCGGCCGACCTGCGCGTGCGCTGGCTGGCCATGGTACCTGCCATCTTCCTGCACTACGTCAACAACTACGGCGCGGTCATCCTCGGCGTCGGCAGCCTGCTGATCTCCGGGTTGAGCACCGTGGCGAGCATCCTCAGCAACGTCGTCGTGCTCACTCTGGCCGCTTTGGTATTGTCCATGCTAGTGGCGCCGAACCTGGCCCGCTCGTCCCTGGTATGGTTGACGCAGCATCTGCCGGCGGAGACCAAGGAGGCATAAGCTCGTGGATGCGGCCATCAAAGGCCGCCCATAGGCCGTTGAGGTCCCGTTGCAGCATGAAGTATGCCGGGATCTCCAGGGCGATGCCAACGGCGACCGCGCCGATGGCCAAGGCGACGAACGTGGCGTACGCCGTGGTGTTGGTCGGTTCGCCGCTCGGGTCCGTGAAGGCACCGGCGACGAGCAGGAACAACACACTGCCATAGCGCAAGGTCGAGCCCGGGATACTAAGGCCCAGGAAGGTCGTGGGGGACAGGTTGTTGTCCAGCCCCATGCGGCGGCGCACATGGCTGACGTTGCCCACGAAACCATACTGGAACACCCAACGCAGCGGGAAGAAGACACGGTCGAGCAGAAGCCAGAAGATACCCTCGTCGCGGCCTTCGAGGTCCAGTTCAAACTGACGGTAGACCTCGCGGTGGGCGCGGTAGTGCCAGTAGATGCCGTAGATGCCGAACGTCGCGACATACAGCAGCAGGACCAAAGCGAAGTTGCGCGGCTGACCGATGCGCCGAGCGAGCACCATCAGGGTCGCCAAGGAGGCCCCGGTATAGGGTTGCTGCGGCGACGGCAAGTCGGCATGGCCAAGAACGGCGGCCACGCATCCCCATCCATGGACGTACTGGATGCCGGGGTATGGGTCGCGAAGTGGGAAGCGGACGTGCCGAAACTCCAGACCGTGCTGTGGGGCCCATTGCAGGCCAAAGAGATGGGTTTTGACGGCTGGGAATGGCAGGATGGCGGCGAGACGGGCTTCGTGGCCCACCAGCCCCACCACCGCCTGCCCGCCGGCTTCGCCACCAGCACCCTGGTCGTGCAGAACCGTTTGCGCAAGGCCACACTGGTCGTCTACCTGGGCGGCTACCCTGCCGACCTGCCTGCTGCCCAGCGTCGACTCGACCAGGAGAAGGTCATGGCGCAAGCGCAGATGTTCCTGACCCGCCTCGCCAAGCAACAAGTGAAATTCACATTGCAGGGGGAGGTCACATTCCTCGACCAGGTCAACGACGTCGTCGTGGAGGCACCCCGCCCGGCACCGGCGTCCATCGCGCCCGCCCCGGAGCCAGTGCGGGAGCCGTCTGGGGTCTGGGAGATCTGAGAATCGCCCAACTGCCAGCAAAAGATTTGTACTCGTAAGCGCAGCACCCGCTATGCTTCGACCAACCTTGGTTCTGGCCCTTTTCGTCGTCACGGCCCTCGCGGGTTGCGCGGATACCGGCATCGCCCCCGTCCAAGAAGACACCACTGAGGCCGATGACACGGTCAAGGCGACCAAGACGACCGGCGTCATCCGCGGCGTCATCGTCGATGCCACCGTGACGCCCATCGCGGACGCCACCATCCGCATCAAATCCCTGGGCGTCGAGACCACGTCTTTGGCCGACGGTAGCTTCGGTTTCAGCGACCTCGAGCCCGGCTCGTATTTCCTTGAGGTCACCAAACTCGGCTTCAAGAAGGTCCAGGCTTCGGCCCCCGTCGAGGCGGGTGTCGACAAGCCTGCCATCGTGCGCGTGCAG
>JBFJNL010000037.1:0-18938 GCA_041618195.1 Thermoplasmatota archaeon
AGCGGCACCGCAGCTACGGGCGCAATATCCTCATCGCGTTGATTGCTAGCGGGAGCGTCTTCATCGCGGAATTGTGGGCCAGCCTGGTCACCGGCAGCCTGGGCCTGCTGGCCGACGCCGGCCACTTGCTGGTCGACCTTTCCGGACTTGTGCTGGCCTACGTCGCGCTGCGCATCGCCAGCCGGCCCGCCGACCCCCAGGCTACCTTCGGCTACGCACGCGCCGAAGTGTTGTCGGCCGCCATCAATGGTCTGCTCATCGTCGGTGTCGCCATCGGCATCGTCATCCGGGCCGTCAGCCGCCTCAACTCGCCTCTCGAGTCCCTCGACACGGACCTGGTGTTGATCGTCGCATCGCTGGGCCTGGTGGCCAACGTCGTCGCCGCCCTGCTGCTGCACCGGGATTCGCAGGAGAGCATCAACACCAAGGGCGCGTTCTTCAACGTCCTCGGCGACGGCTTGGCCAGCGTCGGTGTCATCCTGGCGACCTTATTGGTGCGCTTCACCGGGGACACCGAGTATGACACATTGATCTCGTTCGTCGTCGCCGGCATCATCGTCGTGGCTGCATGGGGCCTGCTGCGAGGAGCGGTGGCCGTGCTACTGGAGCGCGCGCCACGACACTTGCAGCCGGCAGACATCAAACGCGCCGTGGAAAGCCTGCCAGACGTCGTGAACATCCACGACCTGCATGTCTGGACGTTGACGCCGGGCAATCACAGCCTGACGATGCACGTCAGCATCACAAAAGAGTCGGCGACGCGCTTCCAGGACGTCACCAAGGATATCGAAGACCTACTGGAGGAGCGCTTCGGACTGGCCCACTGCACCATCCAGGTCGAACCCGAGGGCGAGGACGAAGATTCGGATGTGTACGATCCCGTACACCACCGGCTGCCTACTCGTTGAGCGTCAAGTAGCCGTCTTCTTCGAGGGCCACACCTTCCGGCTTGATGACCGTCATGGGCAGCGGCGCCAGCGTGAACAGCATGCCGAGCGGCAGCAAGATGGCGAACCAAAGAGGGGATTGATGATCGATGAGCATGATGGTGCTCGCTGCGACCGTCATGATACCGGCGACCTTCGACAAGATCGTGACGCGCTTGTAGTCACTGTCGGAGATGACCAGGGCCATGGTTGTTCGACAGCCCAACCTTATTTGCCGTTTGTGGCGCGGGACGTGGCTTCAGGAAGGCAGGGGGCACCGGGCCGCCGAACACATAGGGAAGGGGTGAGAACACGCGGGGGTCGCTTCGCATACCCCGTCATGGCCGACCGGTCGACATGGGGTCACCCACGAACGCGTGGAACCCGGGCCAGCCAGGCGCTGACGCACAGCAGGATGAACGCCACGACAGCGCACCAGAAGCCCAGTCCAGGCATCGCCGTCTCGGTGAAGGAGCCCGTGGCATTGACCAGACCGTAGGTCCGGCCGCCCCAGAACGAAGGAATCTGGTCCGGCCAGAACAAGCAGCTGACCAACGCGGCGCCGAGGAGACCACATTGGATCCACAGGTCACGGGTCCACGAAGCCGGTTCGTAGACGATGCTGCGACCGGCGACGCGGACGAACACCCAGACGGCGACCAGGACGACCAGGACACCGGTGAGGTAGGGGATGGACGTCGAGGCGGGCGGCTGTGGCGAGAACAGCATCACGGCCACCTGCTCATAGCGCACGCCTTCGCTGGCGTAGCGGACCAGCCACCACGGCAGCCAGGCAGAGGTGATCAACATCAAGACCGCCACGACCGAAATGGTGCGGCTGCGTCGCAGGTCGTCAGACGCCTCTTCGACCGGCCGATCATCGTCCCCACGCGGCATATACGCGTAGCAGGCAGGCAGGGGTACAAAAAAAGACAGATGCCACGCTTTTTGTGGGCCTGGGCCGCTCGACGCATCCTGGGCCCCGGCCCCGTGCACCCATGGCCACCAAACGTATCCGCATCCCACGCTTGCAGAGCCAGCTGTTCTTCCTTGGCCTGATGGCCTTGGTGTTCTTCGTCACATGGACGATCTTCCAGCCTTTCGTGATCTACATCTTCGCCGGTGTACTGGTCGCGGTCATCGCGTTGCCCATCGACCGCATGTGGGAACGCCTGCTGAAGAACCGGCTTGCCGCCATGGCGACGATGCTGACGATCATCTTGATCATCACGCTACCGCTGTTGGGGCTCGGCTTCGCGTTGGTCAATGAAGCCCAGAGTCTGAACGACAGCCTGCAGGATGGCAGCATCGAGGGGGCCATCAGCGACCTGCTCGATGTGTTCCTCCCCAACCAGTCCCCGGAGGAGCGCAACGAGACGTTGGCTGCGGCATGGGACGGCATCCAGCCCAGACTCAGCTCGGCCTTGGAGACGTTCCTGGCCGGCGCCGTCGGCTGGATCGGCGATTTCTTCGTCGGCTTGGTCGTCATCCTGTTCGTCGTCTACTACGTGCTGACCGATGGCCACCGCCTGGTGTCATGGCTACGCCGGGCGGCCCCCCTGCCGCCCAAGCAGGTCGGCCACCTGTTGAGCGAGGCCCACGGCGCCGTCAAGGCGGTGTTCTTCGGCCAGATCCTGACCAGCTTGATCCAAGGTGTCCTCGGCGGCATCGGGTTCTTCATCGCCGGCCTGCCGGGCGTCGTGCTATGGGCTGGGCTGATGGCCGTGCTGAGCCTGCTGCCCGTCGTCGGAGCGTTCCTGGTCTGGTTGCCGGCCGCCCTGTACCTGCTGGCCACCGGCGACATCTGGCAAGGCGTGTTCTTGATCGCCTGGGGTGCCATTGTCGTCAGCCAGATCGACAACTTCGTGCGGCCCAAGCTGATCGGCGACCGCGCGGACATCCACCCGCTCTTCGTGCTGATCGGTGTCCTGGGCGGTGTCGCCGCCTTCGGATTCATCGGTCTGTTCCTCGGCCCCCTGATGGTCGGCGTCGCCGTGAGTGTGCTGAAGGTGTGGGAGTCGGACTACCTGGATCCGGTGCTGTTGGTGGACGAGGACGAATAGCACCTCGCCCCCAAACCTGAAATCCGACCGCGTCGGGTCCGATGCATGGAGGCCCTGCGGCATGCCCGGGATGATGCACACACCCTGCACCTGGATCAGGCACGCCGCATGTTGGCATTGCCCATCTCCGAGAGTGGCATGCATTGGCACCCGTTCGGGGTCTACACCATCCCGATGGCCAAGCGTACCGCAGGCGATGCCACGTGGTCCCGCCGGCTGCACATCTGGCACCCCGAGGCGACCCCTGTGGGCGAGGCCAGTCCTTACGGCGTGCACACCCACTCGGGTGTCGCCCAGAGCCACGTCCTGGCCGGGACATTGTTCCACCACTTGTACGCGTTCGAACCGGACGCCGAAGGCGTGTGGCATGAGGCCCCGACGGACGGCGGGCGCCGAGCGACCTTGTTGAGCCACCTACAGGCAGCCACCAAGGCCGGCGTCACGCATACCCTACCGGCCAACCAGGCGCATGGCGTCAGCAAACCGCCGGGCTTCGCCATCAGCCTGTTCGAGCAAGAGGACGGCCCGACGGTGCAACCCTTCACCACGTGGCAACGCACCGATGTGGCCGCCGAAGAACTGGTGCTGCGCCCCCCGGTGCCGGTCTCGCAGGTCTGGCGCGAGGCCACCGCCGTGCTGGAGCAAGCGTTGTATCAGGCGTTGTAGGCGGCCATGCCGGGTCGTCGAGGCGGGCAGCCCGGCCTGCCGCGGCCTGGCCTTGAACTGCGCGGACGAGGCTCCCGCGCGCAGGCCCAATTGGCCACATGCGGACTATAGGGGCGCGGCTCAGTGCAACAACACTTTAGGAGTCGCACGGAGACCCAGAGCCGATGCGTATTCCCCTCCTAGCGGTGCTTGTGCTCGCCGTGACGGCTTTTGCCGGTTGCGCCGGCACCGACGCTCCAGACACCAGCGAGACCGACACCCCGGACGTGACGCCGCCAGCGGCCCTGCCGCCGGTGGTCAACGCCACCGTGGACATCGTCTACAACTTCACGACGAGCGTCGTCGACGCCGCGGTCAGCTTCGCGGCCGACCTGTACGAACCGACGATGGAGGTGTCCGACAACGGCGTGATCTACATCACCGGCCATACCATCGGCGCCGACACCACCGGCGCGCCGGTGTTCATGTCAAAGGATGACGGCGCCACCTGGACGCAGCTGCCGTTCGCCGGCCCGGCCACCCTGCCGAGCCCCATCCACGGCGCCACGCCCCCGCCAAGCGATGAGATCTTCCTGGTCTCCGGCGACGACGGCTGGCTGTACGGTGTCGACATCACGCTCGCCACGTACCCGGTCAACATGTGGTCCGGCGACGGCGCCGAACTGGCGTACCACAACCCCGACGCCTACGACTTCGTCCAGGCGCGCACCTCGCCGTGCGCCCTGACCAGCCTCAACGACCGCCCATGGGCGGCGTACGCCAACGGCACCCTGCTGATGGTCAACAACCCCGGCGGCGGACCGGTCCAGGTCGGCGTCATGGCCGTCCCCCCGACCATCCCGGTCGGCGGACCCACCGTCGGCCCGGTCGGCGCCCAGTGGAACCTGTGCGCCAGCCCAGGCGGCTCGATCCCCGGCATCCCCGACATCCGCGATGACGGCCTGTTCGCCGTGCCGCAGGTGCAGGGCGGCGAGCTGATCGTCGTGACCGGTAACAAGGCTGACATCATGGACGTCGAGGTCAAGACCGTGTTCGAGTTCAACAACGGCGGCACCATCACCAGCAACTACGGCCAGGCCGTGTTCGATGAGGATGGCACCCTGTTCATCGGCATCGCCAACAACACCGACGCCGACGACGACGGCACCCGTGGCGGCACCTTCAAGCTCGCCTCGAGCACCGACGGTGGCCAGACGTTCCTTGACCGCACGTTCACCACCAGTGGCGTCGTGCAGTCGTTCTACATGGACGGCAACATGGCAGGCTCCGGCGCGCTCATCACCTGGGCCGTGCCCGGCGAGACCGGCGGCCGCAGCGACTGGTACGTCGGCCACGCGTTCCTCGATACCGAGGGTCGCCCCGTCGTCAAGAACGTCGGCCTGGCCGTCGATGAAGGCCCCGGCCCCAGTGCCCACGTGACCGGCGCCGCTGTCGGCCCCGACGGCCGCGCCTACCTGGCCGGCTTCGAAGGCACTGGCACCGGCGGCACGCCGCTGCGCGTGTTCGTGCAAGGCACCGGCCCCGCGCTGCCTGTCGCATAAGCGATCGGACTTCCCCCTTTTTCCCTTCCTCAGGCCACGACTTTGGGCCCGAGCAAGAACCCCAGGCCGGCTTCGACCGCCTCAGGCACCCACATGACGCTGCGGTGATTGGCCGTCGCAAGGACGGTCACGTCACCGCCGGCTGCGGCGACGATGCGGCGGGATTCCTCCGCCGGGATGTCGTCGTCATCGGCCGCGAGCACCGCATGGATATCGCCAGACCAGGACCGGGCACAGGCCTCGATGTCCATGACGTCGTCGATGCGGACGCCATCGAAGTACCGCATCAGATACTTGTAGAAACGTTGGCGACCGGACTCAGGCAGGCCCATGAACTTGCGGGCACGGGTGAATATCGGATGCGTCTCCGGTGGGCCGCCCAGGCACAAGATGCGGGCCTTACAATCGGTACGGGATGCGGCAACGATGGCGGCAGCGGAGCCGAGACTGTGGCCGACGATCAACGCCGGGCTGCGTTCGAGGATGGCCTCCTCGAGGAATGCCGAGAACGTCGGCAGCGCGCCGAGGCCCTTGCCGTTCTTGCCGTGTCCGGGGCCATCGAGCGCCAGGACGTGATAACCGGCTTCGACCAATGGTTCGATGTAGGCCGCCATCTGCAAGCCCCGACCTTCCCAGCCGTGCATCAAGAAGGCGACGGGGGCGCCTGCCGGCCCGAAGCCGACGGCTGCATGGCCTGCCACGCGTGTCTCCTCGCCTTGCTCCCGCCATAACGCCTCGCGGGCCGGCTCGCCGTGGTCGCGGCGCGTCATGAACAGCCGGACGGCCCATCGTTCGCGCAATGGCGGCGGCAGGATGCGCAACGTCATGCGGATGGTCGTGAGGAGACCGTGGGCCATGCCGGGAACACCTGGCCACGCCCGGAAAGACGTTTGTTCCGGGGCTTGCCGCGCTCTGGAGGCCCTGTGCGGCCGCGGATCTACGCCGGACCCGGGTCGGCGCCGACCGCACGCGCACGGCGGACCATGCGGTCGCGGCACGTCACACAGCAGAAGACGTGGGCCCGGTCGGCGATCCGCACCTCGACGGGAACGTCCGGCAGTGGCCCGCCGCACGTGTGGCACAGGATAGCGGGCCGCCACACATGGGGGTCGATGGCGGGCCGTGGTGCCGTCGACGGAGCGCCGGCCGCTGGCCCGAGCACGACACTGAACCCTCGGATGACGCCCAGATCATGCATGCGCTTGACGCGGGCACTGACGGTCGGTGTGGTGGACCCCACGGCGCGGGCGACGGCCCTCAAGGAGGCGCGGCCGTCGGCGACGAGGACCTCGAGGATGGCGCGGTCCAAGGCGTCGATCATCATGTCTTCGACACACAGCGCCCGACTTTACATTTGTCAAGCGCAGGATGAGAATATCCCCTGCGACTAACTGGCCACATGGACAAGATCCACGCCTGTTGCTCCACGCAGGTCCTGATGCCTGCGGAAGGCCACCCAAAGAGCCAAGCCAGTGCCGCATGGTCTGACCCTATGCATGAACATGGGGCCAGCGATAGTCATGCCTGCCCCATGCACCCAGAGGTGACAGGCCGTGGACCAAGCACGTGCCCCGAGTGCGGCATGGCACTGCAGCCCAAAACCGCCGAGGCGGGCGGGGCGTATGTCTGCCCCATGCACCCCGAAGTGACGTCCCACCGCGCAGGGGACTGCACCCAATGCGGCATGGCATTGGAGCGCAGCGTGCCCGCAGTCGCTGGAACGTGGACGTGCCCCATGCACCCAGAAGTCGTCCGGGACGGCCCGGGCGATTGTCCGAAGTGTGGCATGGCGCTCGAACCGCAAGACGGCGGCGAAGACACCACCGAACTGCGCAGCATGACACACCGCTTCTGGTGGAGCGCCGCGTTGAGCCTCCCGCTGCTGATCATTGCCATGGGCGACATGGTGTTGCCCGGTAGCCCCATCCATGACCTGACCAGCGGCCCGGCCCTCGCGTGGGCCGAACTGGTGTTGGCGACGCCAGTGGTCTTGTGGGGCGCTGCGCCGTTCTTCGTCCGCTTCGTCGCATCATTGCGGAACCGCAGCCCGAACATGTGGACGTTGATCGGCCTCGGCGTCGGCGTCGCGTACGCATACAGTGTCGTGGCCGTTACTGCCCCAGGCCTCTTCCCCGAAAGTTTCCGCGACATGCACGGCGCGGTCGCGGTCTACTTCGAAGCTGCCGCCGTCATCACGACGCTGGTCCTGCTGGGGCAGGTGCTGGAGCTACGCGCCCGCAGCCAGACCGGCGCCGCAATCAAAGCCCTGCTTGAGATGGCCCCCAAGACCGCCCGACGAATCGAGGCGGACGGCAGCGAGCATGACGTTCCATTGAGTTCGGTGAAGGTCGGCGATCATCTGCGCGTGCGCCCCGGCGAGAAGGTGCCGGTCGACGGCGTGGTCGTCGAAGGCCACTCCAGCATCGACGAATCCATGGTGACCGGCGAGGCCATCCCGGTCGAGAAAGTGGCTGGCGACCAGGTCATCGGCGCCACCGTCAACGGCACGGGCAGCATCATCGTGGAAGCGCAACGCGTAGGCTCCGACAGCCTGCTCTCACAGATCGTCCATATGGTCGCCCAGGCGCAACGCAGCCGCGCCCCCATCCAACGCATGGCCGACGTGGTCAGCCGCTTCTTCGTCCCAGCCGTCGTCCTCGTCGCAGTGGCCACATTCGCCGTGTGGGCCCTGTGGGGCCCGGAGCCGGCGCTGGCTTTCGCCCTCATCAACGCGGTCGCCGTCCTCATCATCGCCTGCCCCTGCGCGCTCGGCCTGGCCACGCCAATGAGCATCATGGTCGCCACGGGCAAGGGCGCGAGCGCCGGCGTCCTGTTCAAGAACGCCGAAGCCATCGAAGTGATGCGCGACGTCGATACCCTCGTGGTCGACAAGACGGGCACGCTCACCGAGGGCCGGCCCCGCCTTGTCAGCGTCACGCCCATCGGTGCCGAGGAGCCAGAGATCCTGCGGCTGGCTGCGACGCTCGAGCAGGGCAGCGAACACCCCCTGGCCGCGGCCATTCTGGCCGGCGCAGCCGAACGTGGGGCCAAGCCCTCCAAGTCGTCGGGTTTCAACGCCGCCACCGGCAAGGGCGTGCTAGCCACCGTCGACGGCGCGGTCGTGGCGCTGGGCAATCAGCGCCTTATGGCCGATAGGGGGGTGGCCCTGGGCGATGCGGAGGGTCAGGCCGAGGTGCTGCGCCTCGAAGGCCAGACCGTCATGTTCCTGGCACGCGGCACCACGGTGCTCGGCTTGCTCGGCGTCGCCGACCCCATCAAGGACACGACCCCCGAAGCCATCGCGGCCCTGCACCAGGAAGGCCTGCGCGTCGTGATGCTGACCGGAGACAACGAGACGACCGCCCGTGCCGTGGCCGCCCGGCTCGGCATCGATGATGTCGTGGCAGAGGTGCTACCCCAGGACAAGGCGGACGCCATCATCCGGCTCCAAGCCGAAGGCCACATCGTCGCCATGGCCGGCGACGGCGTCAACGACGCACCGGCCCTGGCCCAGGCCCATGTGGGCATCGCCATGGGCACCGGCACGGACGTCGCTATGGAATCGGCCGGCGTGACGTTGGTCAAAGGCGACCTGCGAGGCATCGTGCGAAGCAGACAACTCAGCCGGGCCACGATGCGGAACATCAAGCAGAACCTGTTCTTCGCGTTGATCTACAACGCCACCGGGGTCCCGATCGCGGCAGGCCTCCTGTACCCGGTCTTCGGCATGTTGCTGTCGCCGATGTTCGCCGCGGCAGCCATGAGCTTCAGCAGCGTCAGCGTCATCGCCAACAGCCTGCGCTTGCGATCGCTGCGACTCTAGCGCCCGGACGGGGTCGCGGCAAGACCGCCGACAAAGCCAAAGCGCCGGCCACGGTCGCAGCGTCGTGGGCCTCAAGGAACCGTTCAACGCCGTCAGCCACATGGTCGGCGGCGGCATCGCCATCGCGGCGTTCCCGGCCCTCATCTGGGCGTCCCGCGGCTGGCTTGAGATCGCATCGTCGATCGTCTACGGCGTGTCCTTGTTGGCGGTCTTCACGACGAGCGCGCTGTTCCATAGCATCCCCCACAAGCGCGCCGAACCGTGGCTGTTCAGGCTGGACCAGTCGGCGATCTACATGCTCATCGCAGGCACCTACACGCCGCTGGCCTTGTTGTTGGTCGGCGGGACGCTGGGTTGGACCTTGTTGGCCATCGAGTGGGGCTTTGCCATCGCCGGCATCACCATCCTGTTGACAGTGCACAAGACACCGCAATGGATCCACCAAGCCGCTTACATCTTCCTCGGCTGGGCGGCGGTCTTGGCCCTGCCACGCATCCTGGCGCTGCCATGGCCAGCGCTGGCGTTGGTCTTCGCCGGCGGCGTCGCCTACACCGGTGGGGCCGCATTGTACTGGCGTGACCGAGCGGGGACCTGGCTCATCGGCGACCACGGGTATTGGCACCTTTTGGTCCTGGCAGGCAGCATGATGCACCTGGCGTTCGTGCTCGTCTATGTCCTTTGAGAGCCTACCAAGCTTGTCCGTTGTCCCCCCGCTCTCGACGAGGCCACCGTCCGACCTTGTTACGTGGCGCCGCTGGCGTCGGCGTGGTAGCATGGGCCATGTTCGCCATGACGCGCCTGGCTTCCGGCACGGGGCGCATTCGGCGGCGTGCACACAACCATAGGACCCAATACGATGTGCGCCCATGAGGTGCTATGACCTGCCTCGGATGCGTGGCTGCAGCCCTAACGGCCTGGCCGGGCGGGATTTCGCATGGGCATTGACGGCATGCTGGCACGAGCGGTCGATGCTGCCGGGAAGGTCGACTACGGCGGCATTGACGCGGCGGAGTTGCGCGCAGAGGTCGATGCCATCGCGAAGACCCCGTGGCGGGCATTGCCCCCTGAAGACCGCTACGCATTCTTGCTCAACGCCTACAACACGTTGGCCATCTGGCTGGCCTTGAAGCAGGTGTGGCAACGACGATCCGGCCTGGCGGCACCGTGGGCTTGGCTACGTTTCTTCCTGTTCTCGACGGTGCGCGTCGGCGGCCGTCGCATGAACTTGTTCTGGCTCGAGTTCCGCCACATCAAGCCGTTCCTCCGGCGCGACCCGCGCGGCCATTGTGCGTTGGTCTGTGCATCGTGTGGCTGCCCACCCCTGCTCGGCGGGGCGTATCACGGGGCCAGCCTGGATGCCGAACTGGACCTGGCCTGCCAGGCCTTCGTCCGCGGCGGCTACAGCCTAGACCGGGAACGCGGCATCCTGCACGTGTCACGCATCCTGAAATGGTACCGCGGCGACTTCAAGCGCATGGGCGGAGCGCGCCAGATCATCGCCCGCTATGCCGGCCGCGACGATGCGACATGGATCGAGACCCACCAGCCCAAGGTCCGATTCATGAAGTACGACTGGACGCTGAACAGCGCTCACCAGGAGTAGTTGAGGCTGCCCCGCGCGGCGCCATACATGCGCCACGCCTGGGCGGCCAGCCATGGGCGTCGGGAGAGCATGCGTGCACCGACGGCCCGGATGGGGGTCGGGGCCGGTCCCCCGACATGGATGTCGCCCGCGACGGGCGCAAGGAGGCGTCGGAAGCGTTCGTCTGATGTGCGCTCGACGGTCCGCAGACCGTATGCGAACAGCGGGTCGCTGATGGGGTGGCGAGCGATCCTTTGGTAGTCCTTGGGTCGACCACGCGAGACGGCACCGGCCAACCGCTCGGCGGCATAGATGATGGAGGCCATGCCCCCTTTGGTGAGCGGGTTGGTCAACCCCGCCGCGTCCCCGGTCAACAGGACGCGTCCGTCGTGGCTGACGAACCGCCGCCCACCAAACGCGATGGGGAACGCTTCACGCTTGACGATGCTCCCCTCCAGCCCCATATGGGCGATGAAGGCGTCGAGCCTCGCATCGTCCTGGCCATCGCCGGCACCCAGGATGCCGATGTTGTGCGTGGCTTGTCGCGGGAACCACCACGCATACTCAGGACCGAACGCTTTGCTGGTGACGAACTCCAACCAATCAGTGTGGGCGTCGGTCTTGAAGCGCACCTGATGGCCGGTGCGCAGTCGGACGTCGGCCCCTTCCACGTGGCGCCGGGTCTTAGAACCCGGACCATCCGCGCCGATGACCACGGTCTCGTCAAGCTTGTCCACCTGTCCCCGCACGCCGTACTCGACGGTGGCCCCGCGATCGGCTGCGGCGTCGAGCATCGCGGGGATCCACGTCTCGCGTGCCATGGTGTGGCATGCGCGGTGGATCCACACGCTTGTCCCGGGGAAGCGCCAACGGGCGCCGGCGAACGTCGTGTCGATGAACGGGCGGCTGTCAAAGACCGGGTCCAACCGGCGTAGGGTCCGGTCGCTGATGCCCTCCCCGCACAGGGTGGTGCCGCCGCTCGTCTTGGCTTCCAGGATGCGGACGTCGTCGACGCCGCGGTGCAGCAGCTGCAAGGCATTGATCGCCCCTGCCAGCCCACCCCCGATGATCGCGACGCCCATGCGCTGGCATCGGTGGCCGCACGTAGAAGCGACGGTCCGTGCACGCATCCCAATCGCTTTGTCAGGCCCGGCCTCTGTCGCATCATGGCGTCACTTGAGGTCCTCGACACATCGACGAGCCTCTGTCCAGAATGTTTTGCGCCGATCGCGTGCCGCTACGAAGCCGAGGGTGGCAAGGTGTACCAGGCCAAAGAGTGCCCCACCCACGGCGTGTTTCGCGCCAAGTATTGGGATGACGTGGAGCATTACCGTTGGACGCAGAGTTTCGCACCCACGGATTGCTGCGCCGAGGAGGCTGCATGTGCCGAGGGGCGCAGCGATCGAAAACGCTGCCTGGCCGTCATCGATGTCACGGAGAACTGCAACTTGGCATGCGACTATTGTTTCGCCGGCAGCCGACCTGGCCTGCCGGTGACGCCGGTCGCGGAGATCCGCGGCAAGTTGGAGACCGTGCTGCGCCACGGCGGGCCGACGCCCATCCAGCTCAGCGGCGGCGAGCCCACCACTCGCGACGATCTGCCCGACATCGTGCACATGGCCCGGGACCTGGGGTTCACCCACATCGAGGTCAACAGCAATGGCATCCGATTGGCCGACGAGCCCACCTATGCGGCCGTACTCAAGGCCGCCGGCGCGACCACCATCTACCTGCAATTCGATGGCTTCGGGGCCAAGGTCCACAAGGCGTTGCGCAACAAGGACCTGACGCGGGTCAAGCGACGGGCCATCGAGCATTGCCGCAGCGCAGGCCTCCCCGTCATCCTGGTACCGACCATCGTGCCGGGCACCAATGAACACCAGTTGGGCGACATCGTGCGATTCGCCTTGCAGAACATCGACATCGTGCGCGGCGTCAACATGCAACCGGTCAGCCATTTCGGCCGACACGTCGAAGATAGTGGACATCTCAGCTTGCCGGCAGTGGCGAAGCTCATCGCCGAGCAGACCGGGTTCGTCGAGGAGCGCGACCTTCTTCAGGTGCCGTGCTGCAGCCCCAATTGCTCCAGCGCGACCATGTTGCTGGCGACCGGTGCCGACCGCAAAGGCGTCCAGCAGGCCATGCCGCTGACGCGCTTCATCGCCGAAGACGCCTACAAGGCGGTCGTGGCGGCGTTCGAAGAGACGCAGTTCATGGACCTGCTGGCGGGCCGGCCTGAAGGCGTGGCTGCAGCCGTCGACGCCGCGGCCTGCTGTGGGATTCCTGTGCCCGAAGCCCTGCACCAGTTCACGCCTCGCATGCTGGCGCTCACCATCACCGGGTTCATGGACGCCGACACGGTCGACCTAGAACGTCTTGGTTCGTGTTGCATCAACGTCCCGACCAAGGACGGGCTGTTGGTGCCGTTCTGCGGCTACAACCTCACCAATCGCGACGGCGACTATGCCTTGCGCGAACAATACGCCAGCATGGCCAAGTCGAACCCGCGTGCGCTGCCGGTCCTGCCATGATCGAGCACCTGCTGGCCGATGTGGACGCATGCCGGACCGGCTCCGTCTATGCGCACCCATTGGTGGAGGCTGTTCTTGGCGGCAGCCTGCATCCAGGCGGCACGGCCCTGACACTGGAGCTGGCCCGGCACGCCGGCATCGGCCCAGGCGACCACGTGCTCGATGTGGGGTGCGGCAAAGGCACCAGTGCGGCAGCCTTGATGGAGGCCACGGGCTGCACGGTGACCGGCGTCGATGTCAGCGAAACAAGTGTCGCCTTGGCGCGGGCCCGACACGCAGGTCCAGTATTCCAGGTGATTCGCGACCTAGCCGACGTGGCCGGCCCGTTCGACGCCATCGTCAGCGAATGCACGCTCTGCCTGCAAGGCGACGCCGCCAGCACGCTGGCGGCGTACCAGGCACTGCTGCGGCCGGGCGGCCGGTTGTTGCTTTCGGACGTGACCGTCGAGGCTCCTGCTGAAGCCTTCCGCAGTGCCGCCGGGTACATCGCGTGCCTCGGGGGTGCCCTGCCGACGCAGGACCTGCAAGCCGCGGTCCGCGCCGCGGGATTCACCATCACCTGGCATGCGGACCGCCCAGAGCTGATCGGCACCCTGCGCGACCGCATCCGCAGCCGCGTCCATGTCGAGGCGGTGCTGGATGCATTGGGTGAACCGGGCAGCGGCATGCGCGCCCTCGTGACGGCGGCCGAGTCCGCGTACGCCGCAGGCCACTTGGGGTACGGGGCCATCGTCGCCCGACGAGCATCCACGAGCGGCTAGGGCCCGGGACCCACTCACCATACCCGAACGGTATCCGCTTTATGCCGGCCCGCCGACTTACCCTTGTGGCATCGCAGCGCGACCAGGACATGAAGCGACGACAGACCGGCCCGGCGAAGAAGCGCCCCTGGTGGCTTGTCGCCGTCGTGCTGACGCTTGCCGTCGGCGCGCTCGCTCTGTGGCCGCAGGCGCCCGCGCCCGCCACGCGTGACGCCAACTTCGCAGCCTTCGGGTTGGCCGATGATCCGTTCATGGGCGACCCGGAGGCCCCGCTCGTCCTCGTCGGCTACGAGTCGCCGCACTGCAGCAGTTGCCAGTACTTCCACAACAACATCCTACCGACGCTCGATCAGGAGTTCTTCTCCACGGGCAAGGTCGTGTTCTACTACATCCAGGGCACCATCGGGGACGACTTCGAAAGCAGCGTGGCCCAAGAGTGCTCGTACCAGGCCGGCGGCAATGCCGCATTCTGGGACCTGACACAACTGCTGTACGCACGCAGCAACACCTACACGGCCCCAGATTGGGACACCTGGCTCGGGGACCTGGCCGATCGCCAGGGCCTAGACCACCAGGCGCTACTGGATTGCTTCCACGGCCAAGAGACGGGCTCCAAGGTGAGCGCCGACCTGCGCGTCGGCCGCGACCACGACGCGCGCGGAACCCCGAGCTTCTGGCTCTTCGGCGCCACGGGCGAAGCCCAGAAGGTATCGCCGTTCAGCGAACTCGAAGGCCGCCTACGCGAAGCCTCAAGCTGAACCAGACAGCTGCAACGGCAGGCGCGCCGAAACCCCAGAGGGGGACAAAGGAAAGAAGGGAAGAGGAAGGGTCGCCGGAGCGACGGTGAGTCAGAACTTCAGACGGCGCGGACGTTCTTGGCGCGGGGGCCACGGTCCGAGTCTTCGGTCTCGTATTCGACCGTCATGCCTTCGCGGGGTTCGCCCTCGAAGACGGAGTGGTGGAAGAAGACCTCTTTGTCTCCGCCTTCGGGCTTGATGAAGCCGAAGCCCTTGTCGTCGATGAATTTGGTGATGGTTCCAGTTGCCATACAAGTAGGCCATTGACCAACCCATAAAAGAGCGCTGGCGTAAAAAAACCGGCCCTCGACAGCTTTTTTCGACGTTTCGGCAGCCCCCCAGATGGCCTGGCCTGGCTGCTCAGGGCCTCGACGCGACGGGCTGCGCGGGGGTTTTTGGGGTCATTTCTGGTCCCGCGAGCCCGCCCGGGGGCCAGATTTTGTCCCTGAAACGTCGTGCCTCGTCGCGGTGATGGACCACCCATGTCCGGTGCCCGCTCGGATGCAGCCATGTCCCGTGCGCGCGAGCTCCGCCTCGCCGCGGTGTGCCTTGCCCTCATGCTGATCCCCATTGTGCCGCTGGCCGGCGGGGACCATTCCCAGGTGGCCAGTGGCAAGACGATCACCTTCGATCACCGCACGGGCAACGAGTGGTGGGTCGAGGTCATCCTATCGGGCCCCAGCGCCGGCTCGGTGACCCGCGTCGAAGCCAAGGACGACGGCGGCCCGTGGGTCGCCTTGACGCTACGCAGTTGGGGCGCCTGGGCCAACTCGTTCCACATCGAGCCCGGCCACAAAGTGACGTTCCGCGCCGTGTGGAGCGATGCCACCGTGACCAGTTGTGCATTCAGCCATCCGGCCGGCGTCGAGAGCTGCGGCGGCGCACCGCCCCCGCCAGGCCCCGGCCCCGGTTCCAAGGAAGCGGAGTCGTTCGTGACGCGCACCGCCGGAGGGCGTGGTACCAGCGGCGGCGCCAGCGGCGGCGCGTTCTGGAACTTGTGGAGCAACGGCCACATCCAGGACACGCTGAGCGCGACCGAGCCCTCTGATCTCGTCATCAAGGCCGGGGGAACGCCTGCCGCCGGCAAGTGGCCCACCATGGCCGTGAGTGTCGATGGCGCAGTGGTCGCCACGCGCACCATCACCAGCGGACCGTTCAACAGCTACACCGTCCAAGGGATCCCCGCGGGCGACCACGTGATCCGTATCGCGTTCACCAACGACGCCGTCATCGGCGGCGAGGACCGTAACCTCCACCTGGATCTGGTGAGCTTCGTCAAGGCCGGCAGCGCGCCACCGCCACCGCCTCCGCCCCCTCCGAGTCCCGGCACGGCGACCTTGGTCGCGGGGGGCCTGAACTTCCCCGTCGACATCAGTTTCGGGCCGGACGGCACGATGTACTACGCCGAGGTGGCCACCGGCGACTTCCGCGCCATCGCACCGGGCGCCAGCACCCCCAGCGCGCCGCTGGGGCATGTCAATGCCCTGCCCGGCGGCAACGGTGGCTTCCTTGGCTTGCTCGTCGATAAGGACTTCTCCAGCACCAATGCGTTCTACGTCTACTACTCGACACAGAAGGCCGACGGCAGCCGCGAGAACCGCGTCAGCCGTATGGTCGACGGTGTCGAGACCGTCATCGTGTCTGGGATCCCCTACGGCCACGAACACGACGGCGGCCGCCTGGCGTGGATGGGCGACCACCTGTTGGTCACGACGGGCGAGGCGCAGGACTTCTCCATCCCCATGGACCCCAACAGTCTCGGTGGCAAGACGCTGCGCATCACCACCGACGGCGCGGCCGCGCCAGGCAATCCGACGCCCGGCAGCCGCGTCTATTCGATGGGGCACCGCAATCCGTTC
This sequence comes from Thermoplasmatota archaeon, assembly GCA_041618195.1. Taxonomy (GTDB): domain Archaea; phylum Thermoplasmatota; class E2; order JACPAO01; family JAHFTW01; genus JBFGSX01. The sequence continues at coordinate 16,550 of JBFJNL010000037.1, forward strand.
GGGATCGCCTACGACCCCGTCGCGAACATCATCTGGCAGACGGAGAACGGGCCCGATGTCAACGACGAGGTCAACATCATCCGCCCCGGCAAGAACTATGGCTGGCCCGCGGTCTCTGGCAAGGCCAATCACCCATCGTACCAGAACCCCGAGGTATCGATCACGCCGACCATCGGCCCTACCGGCGGCACGATGCTGGGCGGCAAGTTCTACTTCGGCAGTTTCAACGACGCCAGCGTCTACCGCGTCGACGGCAGCCCGGGCAGCTACTCCGCCACCCGCATCTGGTCGCTGGAGTGGTGGCACCGGGTGCTGGATGTCGAAGCCGGACCCGACGGCGCCCTGTACGTGGCGACCAAGGACGCCATCTACCGGCTACCTGTCGGCGGTGGCGCACCGCCCCCAGACCTGCCGCCGCTCATCCCGTCGGCTCGTGAGGCAGAAGCCTTCGCCGCCAAGAGCACGGGCGGCCGGCAAACGCTCGGAGGCGCCAGTGGCGGTGCCATCTGGAACCTATGGGCCAACGGCTACATCGAGGACAACATCCAGAGCGACGGCATCCACCCGCTCGTCATCATGGCTGGCGGCGACGCCGCCAACGGCGTCTGGCCACATGCTCGGGTACGCATCGACGGCGCCGTGGTGTGGGAGTTCGACGCCGACTCCAAGGCCATCACGGCGTACCAGGGGCCGGTACCTTGCCAAGGCGTCCACAAAGTCCGCATCGAGTTCACGAACGACTACTACGCGCCGCCGTTGGATCGCAACCTCTTGCTCGACCGCGTGTTCTTCGGCGACAAGCCCGGAGACCCCGCGCATGAGCATCCGCCGGAGAACATCTGTGGATGAGGCACAAGCCGTAAGAACCGGCCGAGCCCATCCTGCGAATCCATGATCAACAAGGTCACGCCGTTTCTGATGTTCAATGATCAACTAGAAGCCGCGTTGACATTCTACGCGGAGACGTTCCCAGATTCGAAGGTCATCAACATCATTCACGATGCCGATGGCACTGCGACCGGGGGCGAATGCGTGGTGGGCGGCCAACGGTTCATGGCCTTCAACGGCGGCCCGAGCTTCGTGTTCTCCGAGGCGATTTCGATGTTCGTCGATTGCGAGGACCAGGCCGAGGTCGACGCCTTCTGGGATGCGATCGTCTCTGCCGGGGGGAAGCCGCTACAATGCGGGTGGATCACCGATCCATTTGGCGTGTCATGGCAGATCGTGCCCCGCAGGTTCACGGAGTTGATGGCAGACCCGGACCCCAAGAAATCGAAGGCCGTCGTCGAGGCGATGCGGACGATGATCAAGTTCGACGTCGCGGCGCTAGAGAAGGCGCACTCCGAAGCGTAGGAAGGCTTCTGGCGCACCCGTGCAGCGAAGCGGGTGCCGGGCGGTCACACCGCACCCCAACCAGGTAACTCGGCGGCCTGGCGGAGCCAACTCACCATTTGCACCTCATCCAGGTCGTCCTCGTGGACATTGATCCACCGGCCTTCCTTGCCGGTACCCCCCGGCGGCACCGGCTGCAACGACGTGCCCTCAAAGAACGTCACTTTGACAAAACCCGTGAACGTGTGGAAGGCGACGAACCAGCCCTTGCCCTCGATGCCGTAGAACGGCGAGTTCCACCGTATGCCCTTCTTGACGCCGGGCACCGTGCGTTCAATGAGTTCGTCCAGGCGCTCTCCGAGGGCACGTTTCCAACCCGGCATCGCCGCGATGTATGCCTGGACGGGCGCATCGCCGTCCGCCTTCGAGACCTGCGGGTTGCCGCCGGAGAGCAGCTTGGGCTTGGCCTTGCCGGGCACGACTCCAGATAGCGCCGGGGATTTATGTGGATGCGGGAGCCAAGTGGCGGCTCAGGGGCCGTTCAACGCCGCCGCCTGGCGCATGAGTCCCTTGAAGGCTTCGTCATCCAGCACATAGCCCTCGGGCATGTCGATGGCGCGTCGTGTACCCGCAGTGAGGCTGGCGTTGAAGACGCCGGCGGGGTCGTCCAAAGCGGCGCCCTTGGCGAACGTGACCTTCACCTTGTCCTTGTACGTCTCACCGGTACAGATCATGCCGTCCTTGGACCACACCGGCACGCCGTCAGGATTGCTCGGCTTTCGCCACTTGATCTCCTCGACGACGCCAGGGATGGCTTCCTGGATGAGGCGCCGCACATGATCCAATGCGGTGGCGCGCCAATCCGTCATGCAAGGCGATGGCGGCGCCTGTTCAAAGAGTTGGAGGGATAGGAAGAGGAATCGAGTCTGACTAACGGACCTTCTCATAGGTCGCGTTGAGCTTGCTCTCGTAGCGCGGCTTGTGGCGCTTGAAGAACCAGAACGTCAACCACGTCGCGAGGCCCATCTGCCAGAAGGTGATGAAGCCCAGCATGTCG